>JBAQZJ010000387.1:0-9774 GCA_049790855.1 Planctomycetaceae bacterium
GTGCCGAAGAACGTGACGCTGCCGACGCTCGGGTGCTCGGCCGCGATCAGCTTCTGGATCGACGCCAGCAGCAACCAGCCGCCCATTGCGAACAGCGCCGTCGCCGCGACGAGAAACGCGATCGACACCGCCCGGTGATACCCGTAAGGATGCCGCCGGTTCGGCTTCCACATCGCCGCGTACGACGCGAACAGAAACACGGTCGGCGGGACGAGGCTGAGCATGTCTTCCAGCCACGCCGTCTTCATCGCCTGACTAGACCCCATCACGAGGTACATCAGGATCACGACCGTCAGCAGATAGGCGATCGTCCACCACGCGAGACGCCGGGCCTGCTGGAGGACTGCGTATTGCTCGGGCGGAAACTCGAAGCCTTCGGCGAACCTCGTGTACGAATCGTCGGAGCGGCGTTCCGGGCGCTCGTCGTCGCTGCGGACGCCGTCGTGCAGAAGGCTCATGGAGTCTCGGCCTCTCGTAAGACCGCGCCCTCTCCCGCGATCCGCCGGCGGACCGATTCTTGCTCACTCGCCAGAAATCGGTCCAACCGCAGCAGAAACGCATTCTCGCCGGGAGGCGTCGCGAGCACGTGCTTGCCCTCGGCCGTCTCGGCGAAGGTGCGCGACAGGCCGATCCGATCCGACCACGGCGTGTCGTCGGTCAGCCCGCCGAGCACGAGATCGACGTCGAACTCCTCGAGCGACGTGAACAACTCGCTTTCCGAGCCGCGGACCCAGACGACGTCCGCGTTCAACTTCTCGGCGAACCGTTCGGCGAGTTCGACCTCGATGCCGGCCGGCCGGCGGTCGCTGCCGTCGTCCTTCCAGTCGGTCCACGGCTCATGGGCCGAGACGCCCACGCGAAGCGTTCCTCCTCGCACCCGGTTCAGCGTGCCTTCGGGATCGCGCGGCAGATCGCAGCCGGCGAGCGGCAGAGCCGACGTCAGGGCGAGACAAACGACGGCGGTTCGCGATCCGATCAAGGGTCTAAAGGGTCGGCTCATGGCGTCCTTTGTATCCTGAGGGACGGCGGGCGTCCGCCCGAGGGAGCACCAGTCGCCGCCCCGGAAGATCGCCCATCTTCAGAGCCGTGATCGCCGGGCGCGCGTGGCAGAGACGTACCGACCCACCGGCAGGCTGACGCCTGCCGCTCGCCGGATGCACCCGGGCTTCGGGTCAGTCGCGGTCGGTCGAATCGGCGACGGCCTGCGCCTCGTCGCAGTCGGCCGGTGAGCCGCCGCAGGCCATGCAGGACGATTTGCCGTCGGCGTCGCGCATCGTCGAAAGGCCGCCGCAACTGCCCTGAATGCGACGGTTCGAGAAGATCACGCCGACCGCCATCGCCACGATCACGAGACCGAAGACCGCGGCGACGATACCGATGATGATGAGCAGCTCGACCGGTGACATAAAGCCTCCCATGCACGGCCGAGGCGATGCACCGCCTCGGATTCAGCGCTATTCGGCGAATTTCGCGTCGAACGCGGGGGTCGTCTTTTCGACGAACCGCTCGCCGTCGCGCAGAATCAGCAGGGCGGCGAGATCGCGCTCGACCAGCCAATCATATCCCTCGTCGGGGCCGAGGACCATGACCGTCGTCGCACAGGCGTCCGCCGCCATGCAGTCGTCGGCGAGAATCGTCACGGCGGTCAGCGCGTGATGCACCGGCCTTCCCGTCCGCGGGTCGAGCGTGTGCGAGTAGCGCACTCCGTCGCGTTCGAAGTAATGCCGGTAGTCGCCGCTGGTCGTCAGCGATTCGCCCGACAGTTCGACGACCATTTCGACTTCGCGGCGGTCGGGCAGCGGTTTCTCGATGCCGAGCCGCCATTTCGTCCCGTCGGCCTTCGTTCCCTGAGTGCGGACCTCCCCGCCGATCTCGACCATGAATCCCGCGACGCCAAGATCGTCGAGGCGTGCGGCGACGACGTCGACGGCGTAGCCCGGCGCGATCGCCGAGAGATCGACCATCACCCGCGGTTCGGTTTTTTGAAGCGCAGGCGGATCGAGACGCACGTCGAGCTTCTCGTAGCCGACGTACTCGCACACCGCGGCGATCTCGTCGTCGGAGGGAATCCGTTCCGGCTGCGCCTCCGGCCCGAAGCCCCACAGGTTCACCAGCGGCATCACGGTCGCGTCGAAGGCTCCGTCGCTGTCGCGGCCGGCCTGCTGCGCAGCGGCGACGACCGTCGCCGTCGCTTCCGACACGGGGAACCAGTCGGTCGAATCGCTCGCATTGAACCGGCTCAGTTCGGAGTCGGGCCGCCACGTCGACATCTGCTCGTCGATCGCTCGCAGAGCCGCATCGACGGCCGATTGAATCGACCTCGGCGTCTGCCCGTCGGGCAGCTGCGCGAGCTTGATCGAATAGTTCGTGCCCATCGTCTCGCCCGAGAGGGCGACCAGCTCCGGCGACTGTTCGCACCCGGCGAGGAGGAGCATCGCCAGCACGCCGAACAGGCGAGCGGGGGGCGTCAGCCTGCCGGTGGGCACACCAAATGAATGGACGCTTCGCACACTCAGAACCTCTCGGCCGTTCCCTCGGTGAGCGTTCTCACACGACTCGCCTCGCCCCATAGAACGTCGGTCACTTCACAATTCGCGATCTCTTGGTGTGTGTCGATCCCGATGCCCGGAAAAAGGGGGCCGGAACCGAGGCCGACAGGAAGCGTTCGCACCCACCGGCAGGCTGACGCTTGCCGCTCGCCTCGTTGCGGAAGCACCGCTCGCCAGAAAACTCAACTGCCGAAGTCGTCAAAGGCGATGTTCTCGGGTTCGACGCCGAGGGTGTCGAGCATTTTCAGCACGGCCTGCAGCATCATCGGCGGGCCGCAGATGTAGTACTCGACGTCCTCGGGGGCCGGGTGGTTCTTCAGGTACTCGTCGTGCAGCACCTGGTGAATGAAGCCGGTGTAGCCGGTCCAGTTGTCGCTCGGCAGCGGGTCCGACAGCGCGATGTTGAACTTGAAGTTCGGGAACTGCTCTTCGATCGTGCGGAACTCGTCGACGTAGAACAGCTCGCGGGTGCTGCGGCCGCCGTACCAGTAGGTCACCTTGCGGTCGGTCTTGCGTTCCTTGAACAACTCGAAGACGTGGCTGCGAAGCGGCGCCATGCCGGCCCCGCCGCCGATGTAGATCATTTCGGCCTGCGTGTCCTTGATGAAGAACTCGCCGTAGGGACCGCTGATCGTACACTTGTCGCCCGGCTTGAGGTTGAAGATGTAGCTGCTGACCTTGCCGGGGGGCGTGCCTTCGGGGGCGCGGGGCGGGGGGCTGGCGATGCGGACGTTGAGCATGATGATGCCCTCTTCGCCCGGATAGTTCGCCATCGAATAGGCGCGGAACACCGTCTCGTCGACCTTCGAGACGTACCGCCACATGTTGTACTTGTCCCAGTCCTCGCGAAAGCCGTCTTCGATGGCGAACGTCTTGTACTCGACGACGTGCGGCGGAACTTCGATCTGAATGAACCCGCCCGGCTTGAAGCCGACCTGGTCGCCGGCCGGCACTTCGAGAATCAGTTCCTTGATGAACGTCGCGACGTTGCGGTTGCTGCGGACGGTGCAGTTCCACTTCTTGGTTTCGAAGACTTCCTCGGGCACTTCGATCTTCATGTCCTGCTTGACGGCGACCTGGCACGAGAGCCGCAAGCCTTCTTTCGCCTGACGCGAATTGATGTGCGTCTTTTCGGTCGGCAGGATGTCGCCTCCGCCCGATAGAACAGTCACCTTGCACTGAGCGCAGGTGCCGCCGCCGCCGCAGGCCGACGAGACGAAGATCCCGTTATCCGCGAGGGCGCCGAGGAGTTTCCCGCCCGCCGGCACCGACAGGGTCTTCTGCTCGTTGACGTTGATCGTCACGCTGCCCGACGAGACGAGTTGCTTGCGGGCGATGAGAATCATCGCGACCAGCAGCATCACGATGACCGTGAAGAACGTGACGCCGATGGCGACGATCGTCAGTTGGGTGAAATCCATCAAAACGACTTTCGATCGGTTGCGGCGGCGTTGTGTGCCGGCAGCCGGTCCCCCTCTCCCTGAGGAGAGGGGTCAGGGGTGAGGGGATGTCTTGCGGTGACGCTCGTCAATTTCAACGCTTCGTGCGGAGGCGCACAGGAATCCATTCGGGAACCAGGTCGCTTAAGATTCTCGTCAAACGGCTCCCCTCACCCCCGGCCCCTCTCCCCAAGGAGAGGGGAGCAGGCGCCCCGTCCCAACAGGGGGATCGTGACCGTCTCAAATCCCGCCGAACGACATGAACGCCAGGGCCATCAGGCCGGCGGCGATAAACGTGATTCCCAGCCCCTTCAGCCCGTCGGGAACGTCGCTGTATTTCAGCTTCTCGCGAATGCCCGCCAGCGCGACGATCGCCAGCGCCCAGCCGAACCCCGAGCCGAACCCGTACACGACGCTCTCGGTGAAATTGTACTCCCGCTGAACCATGAACAGCGTCCCGCCGAGAATCGCGCAGTTGACGGTGATCAAAGGCAGAAAGATGCCCAGGGCGTTGTAAAGCGGCGGATAGAAGCGGTCGAGCGCCATTTCGAGAATCTGCACGATCGCCGCGACCACGCCGATGTAGGTGATCAACCCCAGGAACGTCAGGTCAAGATTGGCGAAGCGGAACTGGTCGCTTTCGAGGTTGCTCGGCTGGGAACCGGCGCTCGTCGCGGCGGCATCGGTCGCGGCCGCATCGGTCGATGCCGCATCGGTCGATGCCGCATCGGTCGATTCACCAGTCGTCTCGGCGGCCGGTTGGTCGCCGTCGATCCAGGCGAGCGCCCCCGGCTTGAGCAGGTGTTGGAAGATCACGTTATTGGCCGGCACGGTGATCGCCTGCACGACGACGACCGCGACGCCCAGCCCGAGCGCCGTCTTGACGTTCTTCGAGACGGCGAGGAACGTACACATGCCCAGAAAGTAGGCGAGCGCCATGTTCTCGACGAACACGCTGCGAAGAAACAGATCGAATAGATGTGCCATGGCTTTTGAGTCGAGAGTTGAGAGTCCAGAGTCGAGAGAAGTGAGTGTCGCCGGCGTTCTTGAAACGAGGGCCGCCTTCTCTCGTCTCTCAGTCTCTCAGTCTCTTTCCACCTGCTCGGGTTTCCAGGTCCGTACAAGCCAGATCAAGACGCCGATGATGAAGAAGGCGCTCGGGGACATCAGCATCAGCCCGTTCGGCGCGTACCAGCCGCCGACGTTGACGCTCTTCAGAATCTCGTAACCGAGCAGCGTGCCGTTGCCGAACAGCTCGCGGACGATGCCGACGAAGATCAGCACGGCGCTGTAGCCGAGTCCGTTGCCGATACCGTCGATGAAGCTGATTCCCGGCGGGCTTCTCATCGCGAAGCCTTCGGCGCGTCCCATCACGATGCAGTTGGTGATGATCAGTCCCACGAACACGCTCAGTTCTTTGGAAAGCTCGTAGAAGTACGCCTTGAGAAACTGATCGACGATGATCACCAGGCTGGCGATCACGACCATCTGCACGATGATGCGGATGCTGTTCGGAATGTAATTGCGGATCGCGGCGATCGCAGCACTGGAAAACGCGGTGACGAGCGTCACGCCGACGGCCATCACGATCGCCTTGTCGAGCCGCGTCGTGACGGCCAGTGCCGAGCAGATCCCCAACACCTGCAACCCGATCGGGTTGTTGTTGACGATCGGGTCGAACAGGGCCTGCGAGACTTTGGGGGTGGACATGAGGAGTTGAGGGTTGAGAGTCGAGGGTTGAGAGAGGAACGCCGGGCCGAGAGGACGAACCTCTCAACTCTCGACTCTCGACTCTCGACTCGCTGTTTGCGTCGACCGTTGTTTCTCCAGGTACTTGCCGAAGCCTTCGTCGCCGAGCCAGTAGTTGACCATCTTGTCGACGCCGTTGGCGGTGATCGTCGCCCCGGCGAGGCCGTCGATCTGGTGCGGGGCGTTCGGGTTCGATCCGTCGACGTTGCCTTTGATGACGTTAATGGCCGGCTGACCGTCCTCGTAGGCGATCTTGCCCTTCCATTCCTGCTTCCAGAACGGGTTGTCGACCTCTCCGCCGAGGCCCGGCGTCTCGCCGTGCTCGTAATAATTGATGCCGCGGACGGTCGTCAGGTCAGGCTCCAGCGCGAGAAAGCCGTACATCGTCGACCAGAGGCCGTTGCCGAAGATCGGCAGGACCACGGTGTCGAGTTGGCCGTCTTTGCTGATGTAATAGACCGGGTAATAACGGGCGCGGTTCCGGACGCCGATCGGGCTCGACGGCAGCGCGACGTCGAGGTTCGTCGACGAGCGGGGGTCGTAGTCGGCTCCGTCGGGCAGCGATTCGGCGGGCACCTCGGTGTCGGTTTCCAGGTCGATCCAGCGGGTCTCGACGTTCTTTTCGAACTCGGCGTCGACCGTTTTGCTGTCGAGTTTCTCCGGGTCGTAATTGCCGGTGGCCACCAGCACGTTCCGCTTCTGGTCGCGGCGCTTGTTTTCGTCCTGGCGCTCTTTCAGCCCGACGGCGGCGAGCGATACGCCGATGGCGCAGACGAGGCACAGCAGGATCGAGACCCGCAGGATGTTGCCGATAGAGTCACGCGACATTGCGGGCGAGCCTCCGCTTGATGTTGGCCTGCACGACGAAGTAGTCGATCAGCGGGGCGAAGGTGTTTCCGAACAGAATCGCCAGCATGATGCCTTCCGGAAACGCCGGGTTGATCGCACGAATGAGAATCGTCATGAACCCGATCAGAATGCCGTACCACCACATGCCCGTGCGGGTCATCGACGCGGACACCGGATCGGTCGCCATGTAGACCGTGCCGAAGGCGAAGCCGCCGACGACGAGGTGCCACCACGGCGGGAGCAGCCACATCGCGTTGTCGCTGTAGCCGGCCCTCGCACAAAAATACAGGACCGTCGAGAACCCGACGAGGCCGATCGTGCAGCCGACCATGATTCGCCACGAGCCGATGCCGATGGCGATCAGGATCGCGGCGCCGATCAGGCAGGCGAGCACGCTGGTTTCGCCCATCGAGCCTTCGATCGTGCCGAGAAAGGCGTCCCACCACGAGACCGGCACCATGTCGAGCGTCGCGCCGGGGTTGTTGATCGTCGTCAGCGTCGTCGCCGACGAATAGCCGTCGGCGACTTCGGGCACCGCCGTGGCGGCGTTCCAGACCTTGTCGCCGATGAGCTGTCCCGGATAGGCGAAGTACAGGAAGGCCCGCGCCGTCAGTGCCGGGTTGAGGAAGTTGCGTCCCGTTCCGCCGAAGACCTCTTTACCGACCACGACGCCGAACGCGATGCCCAACGCGACCTGCCAGAGCGGCATCGTCGGCGGCAGCGTCAGCGGGAAGAGCATGCCGGTGACGAGGAAGCCTTCGTTGATCTCGTGCCCCCGGACGATGCTGAAGATCGCCTCGCACGTTCCGCCGACGATCATCGTCACCAGGTAGATCGGCAGGAACCACAGCGCCCCGTGCAGCACGTTCGACAGGAACCCGTCGGGATCGACGCCGGTCGTCGCGTCGAGCACCGCCCCCCTCCAGCCGACCTGACGGGCGAACAGCTGCGCCTCTGCCGTCGAGATGCCGGTCTTGGAGTCGAGCTTGGACTGGAGATCCTCCGGCAGCACCCCTTTTTCTCCCGAGGGGTCGGCGGCGTAAACGCCCTGCTGCGCCTGGTCGACGAGCACGCGGTTGGCCTGATAGCCGGTGTTCCACAGCGCCATGAAGATCGTCGGCACGAGAGCGACGATCACCAGCGACATGATCCGCTTGAGGTCCATGCCGTCGCGGACGTGGCTCGGCCCCTGCGTCACCTCGGCGGGCGTGTAGAGGAACGTATCGAGCGCCTCGTAGACCGGATAGAGCTTCTGCAGCCGTCCACCTTCGTGGAACAGCGGCTCGGCTTTGTCGAGAGCGCGGCGAAGGGGATTCATGGGGCGCGGTGGTGTCTGGTGGTCTGGTGGTCTGGTGTCTGAGTGTCAGGTCGTCTGGTATTCGCCGGTCCGATGCCTTCCTCGCCGATCGTTCACCAGACGACCAGACACAAGGCACCAGACACCACTCTCCTCACCCTTCCTTTTCGATCTGGATCAGCCTCTGGCGGAGCAGCGGTCCCCACGAAGTCTTGCCCGGATCGACGAACGTGCATAGGGCGAGATCCTCTTCCTCCAGTTCCAGGGCGCCGAGTTGCTGCGCCATTTCGGTGTCGCCGGTGACGAGGCTTCGCAGCAGGAACGTCGGCAGCATGTCGAGCGGCACGACGTCTTCGTACGCGCCGATCGGAACCATGCTGCGGGGGCTGCCGCCGGTCGTCGTCGTGAAGTTGAACGGCCGGCCCGGCGACAGGGCCGAGGCGAAAACCCGCCGGATGCTGAACTTGTCGAAGCCGGGCTTCTGCCAGCCGAGGAACTCGCGCCGGTCGCCCTCTTTGATCGCCGATACCTGCGAATGATAGCGGCCGAGATACGCCCGCTGTCCCTTCGACCAGCGTCCCGACAGCACCGACCCCGAGATCACCCGGTTGCCGCCTTCGGCCAGTTCGCCCGCGGTCAGCTCGTCGAGACTCGCGCCCAGCGGGGTGCGGATCAGCCGGGGGTTCTTCACGACCGGCCCGGCGAGCGAGACGATGCGGTCGGTCGACAGGACGCCCGTCGCGAAGAACGAGCCGATCGCGATCACGTCCTGATAGTTGACGTACCAGACGGTCTTTTTCTCGCTGACCGGGTCGACGAAATGGATGTGCGTGCCCGGCAGCCCTGCCGGGTGCGGTCCGGTGAACTCGCGGACGTCGACGCCCTCCAGATCGCCGCCGGGCAGGTTCGCATTCTCGTCGCAGCAGAGTCGCACCGGCCCGTCCGTCAGTTGCTTCAGCACCTGCAGACCGTAAACGAACTCGTCGCCCCGCTGTTTGATGATCGATTTCGGGTCGGCGGCGAGCGGGTTCGTATCCATCGCCGTCACGAAGATCGACCGCGGCGCCGAATTCGGCGAGGGCACCTTGCCGTAAGGCCGCGCCCGCAAGGCCGTCCACAACCCGCCGGCAAGCAGGTGCTCGCGGACGGCGTCGCGACCGAGGCCGGTCAGCTCGCGGTCGCCGAACGACCGGAACGGAACCTGCTCGCCGCCGTCGACTTCGACCACCATCGAAAGGAAGCGCCGCTTCTCGCCGCGATGAATCGCCGCGACCTTGCCGGCCGCCGGCGACGTGAACCGCACGCCCGGAGTCTTCTTGTCGCTGAAGAGCAACTGGCCGACCTTGACGGCGTCGCCCTCGTTGACCTCCATCGTCGGCTTCATGCCGATGGAATCGTCGGCGACCAGCCCGACGAAGCGGACCGGCTTGTCGTCGATCGCGTCTTGCCGGGGGACGCCCGCGATCGGCAGATCGAGACCGTTGCGAATCCGGAACACCCGGCCGTTTTCGACGGACGAGCGGATGGCGTTGATCGGAGGCATGGCACGTCGCGAGAGGAGGCCGAACCTGCACGGCCGGGAAGGCCGCACGGCGGCCCTCCTGGCCTCTTTCGATTCCGACGACGATTCCTTGTCGGTGCGGTCCGGGGTGCCGCCGATCGAACTGCCCGGCGTCACGGTCGAACAGCCGTCGCATTGTGGCCCCAAACGGAATGATACGCAAAGCCGTTCGCGACGCGCGGCAGATCGCTGCGACAAGATGACGCAGTGATCCGGAGGGCGAGCCGCGGGCGTCGGCCCGCAGGGTCAGGTGGAATGGGAATCCCAGTGCAGGATCCTCGCGATCACACACAAGCCTGACCGACGGCACCACCAACAAGGAAACGTCAT
>JBAQZJ010000388.1:0-3352 GCA_049790855.1 Planctomycetaceae bacterium
GGACAGCAACGCTGAGACGACGTCCCGCGCACCGGCAGGCTGACGCCTGCCGCTCGCCTGTCTCACCTCGCGTACTCGACCGTCCGCGTCTCGCGCAGCACCGTCACCTTGATCTCGCCGGGATAGGTAAGGGTCTGTTCGATCGCCTGGGCGATCTCGCGGCAGAGCTTGCTCGCTTCACGGTCGTTGACTTCTTTCGCGTCGACGATGATCCGGACCTCGCGGCCCGCCTGCACGGCGTAGGCCTGGGCGACGCCGGGGAAGCCGCAGGCCAGCGCTTCCAGTTCTTCGAGTCGCCGAATGTACTTCTCGAGCGTCTCCCGGCGGGCGCCGGGGCGCGATGCCGAGATCGCATCGGCCGACGCGACGAGCACGGTGTAGATGTGCTCGACGCGGATGTCGTCGTGGTGGCCGCGGGCGGCATGCACGACTTCTTCCCCTTCGCCGAAACGCTTCAACAGCTCGGCACCGACGGCGGGGTGCCCGCCCTCCATCTCGTGGTCGGCGGCCTTGCCGATATCGTGCAGAAAACCGCACCTTCGGGCCAGCGCACCGTCCAGCCCGAGCTGCTCGGCGAGCATGCCGGTCAGGTGGGCGACCTCGATCGAGTGACGACGCACGTTCTGACTGTAACTGGTGCGAAACTGCAGCCGGCCCATCAGGTCGAGCAGCTTCTCGTGGAGGTTCGGCACGTCGGCCTCCTGCGCGGCTTCGAGACCCAGCTGACGGATGTGGGCGTCCATCTCTTTCTGAGTTTCGGCGACGATCTCGTCGATCCGGCTCGGATGGATGCGACCGTCTTCGATAAGCTTGGCAAGCGCCAGCTTCGCGGTTTCGCGGCGGACGCTGTCGAACGCCGAGACGACGACGACGCCCGGCGTATCGTCGACGATGACGTCGACGCCGGTCGCTTTCTCGAAAGCCCGGATGTTTCGACCCTCGCGGCCGATGATCCGACCTTTCATCTCGTCGTTGGGAATTCCGACGGTGCTGACGGTGGTCTCGGAGGTATGTGCGGCGGCGTAGCGCTGCACCGCCATGCCGATGACTTCGCGGGCCTGTCGGTCGGTCTCCTCTTTCAACCGCTGCTGGTGCTGCATGATCAGCGCACCGGTTTCGTTGCGAAGCTCTTTGCCGAGCCGGTCGAGCAGCATCTCCGTCGCCCGTTCCTTGCTCAACTCGCTGATCTTGTAAAGCTGTTCCTGCTCGTCCTTCAACAGACGCGTCAATTCGCGGTCCTTGTTCTCGACGCCTTTGATCCGCTCGGTGAGCTTGGTCTGCGTCGTTTCGAGCATCCGCTCCTTCTTGAGATACGCCTCCTGCCCCTCATCAACCATCGCCTCTCGCTTTTCCAGCCGGCGCTCTTGCTGGCGAATTTCTTCCCGTTCGGCGTCGATCTCGCGGTCGAGCGCCTCGCGACGCTTGAGCAGTTCTTCCTTCGCTTCCAGCTCGCGGCTCTTCAGGAGGTTCTGTCCCTCCTTCTCGGCATTCGCGAGGATTTCGGCGTGTTGCTTGTACGAGGCTCCAAGGCGAAGCCTGTCGAAGAAGAAGCCGATCGCCGCTCCGATAAGGAACGCGATCAGCGGCATGATAAGGTCCATTGTCCGGCCATCCTCTGCGGCGGTGTGTTCGGCGATGTATCGCCAGTACGGCCGAAGAGCGGGCCGGGTCGAACGACCCGGGGAGGCGCGACGGAACCACAGCAGCGAGTGCTGCCGATTCCGGCCCGAAAGAGAAGAGTGAACGACGGGACGTCAGCCGGAGCAACCACGTCCACACCGCCGCCGCCAGGCGTGGAATGGACTGCAACCGTCGCGAAGCAATGGCGACGGATCAGGCCAGGCGTCACCCCGGCCGCGAAAGAAACTTTCCCAGACCGCCGGCGCGAAAGCCCTTGCAGGGGCGTTCGGCACCGAAATCGGCTCCGGCGTGCCGTCGTCGCCCGACTCGAACCGGTACGGCGTGTGGGCCGCGACCGCCGCGGCAAGGCGGGCGAGTGCGAGGAACAACAGGGCCGGCAAAGCCGGGAAAGTGAACACGTTGGTTATCCGGCAAGACTGCTCGTGATACAACTCGGACATGCCCCGAAATGCTCTCACACGCCGGGACATGCTCTTCCGGGCGGACTCGCCCGCAAGTCTTCTGGCCGGCCGAACCGGCGAAGGGAGTCCCGCCCCAGTCTGGCTGAGTCGGAACAAACGCCCATCGTATCACCACGCCCTGAAGGGTCAACGGAGAGCTGATTCACAACCCGACCCACGGCAGGCCGGCGGACGTTTCCTATGCGGACATTCACTATGAAGCGAGACGATGATTCGAACAACTCACTGCCGGATCGCCTGTCGAACGCGTTCCGAACGCTTGGCGTGACCGGCCGGATCGTTCTTGCCGTGTCGGGAGGGGCGGACAGCATGGCCTTGCTGCGGGCGGCGTGCCGGCTGGCCGATCGTGACGGCCTCACGTTCGCCGTGGCTCACCTCGACCATGCCTTACGGCCCGAATCGGCCGATGAAGCTCGCTGTGTTGCCGCCTTCGCGACAGAACAGAGCCTCGACGTCTTCGTCGAGCGAATCGATGTCCACAGCGTCGCGCACCAGACGAGCCGGGGCATCGAAGAAACCGCACGCCGGCTGCGTTACGAATTCCTGACGCAAGCCGCAATCCAATTCGAAGCGGCTTTCGTCGCGACCGCGCATACCGCGGACGATCTTGCCGAGACCGTCCTGTTCCACGCACTTCGCGGAACAGGGCTGCGCGGACTGCGTGGGATTCCGGTTCGCCGTCGGTTGACCGAATCGGTCGTGCTGGTTCGTCCGTTGTTGGGCGTGTCGCGGTCCGACGTCGAACGCTATCTGGCCGCGATCGGGCAGACGTATCTGACGGATCCAAGCAACGCCGATCCGGCCTTCACCCGGAACCTTCTGCGCCGCGAGATCCTGCCGCGCCTGCGGGAGACTGTGAATCCGCGATTGGATGAGGCTCTGCTCCGGCTGGCGCAACAGGCGACCGAAGCCTCGTCACTCGTCATCCGCCTGGCGCGGAACGAGCTGCGGCACGCGCTCGTCGAATCGACGCCCACGCAGATTCGACTCCGCACGCGACGGCTGGCGAGTCGTCCGCGAGCAGTGGTCCGCGAAACCGTCGCGCTCGCCTGGCGGCGTGCCGGCTGGCCTCGACAGCGCATGAGTTTCGCTCATTGGAACGCGATCGCCGCGATCGTCGTCCACGGGGGACGACGGAGTCTGCCGGGTCGAACGGATGTCCGGCGCAGCCGGGGGGAACTGATTCTGCGTCGCCCGCCGCACTGACTGCCTCGGCGAGCCTCTCAGAGCCGCGACCGTCAGGGAGCGTT
>JBAQZJ010000389.1:0-5370 GCA_049790855.1 Planctomycetaceae bacterium
CACCCAGAACTCGACCTGCCGCTCCCGCTTCCTGCGTCCCAAGCCCATAGCTTCTCCTCAGACCATCCCCACGACCAACCGCCGGAACATAGCGCCGGGGATGCCGTTTTTCAACAGGCTGCTAGCGTTATAGGCCACCGACAATACGCCCGGCACTCGCCGAACTTCACCATGCAAGCCAAGCTCACCCATCAAGATATAGTCACCCTCAAGATGCTCAGGCAGGTCAGGTAACATACCTGCTGCTTGTAGGAGAATGAGGGCTAGCGGAAGGTCGAGATGGGTTCCCTGTTTGGGAAGATCTGCGGGTGCCAGATTCACAAGAATCTGCACTTGCGGAGATGGAATGCCTAACTTTGCGAAAGCGCCTTGGATTCGATTTCGTGCCTCGGTGATAGCCCCCCTTGCCATCCCTGAAATCGTGAACGCATCGCTCCAAGGAATCGGTTCGTCAAATACCTCCATTGCTCTCGCTTGGATTTCGACGATGTAACCATCAAGCCCAAACACCATGCCGCCATTGAGTGTGTGATCACGGCGCAGAAGCTCATTGAGATCGCGAGGCTTCCGAGGTGCGATAATCGATTGCATTTTGGCTCCGACGGCGGATGGTCAGCGAGTCGCAGTTTGACGAGTTCTCGATTAGAGCCACCTGAACAAGTGATTTCAACGCACTTTCCGAAGCTGTTGGCGTCGCCAAACTGCTACCATCGGTCGAAGCCCGTCTTTACAATCGATGAAGCGTCGGCCCCGTTTGTCGGCGGATCACTTCTCTCTTACCGTCGCACCGCGCCGTCATGGCGAAGATCCTTCGCGGCCGCTATCTGCTGGCCGGCCGGAAATTGCGAGACTCGAACTTCTTCCGGGCCGTCGTGCTCATCGTTGAGCACAACGAAACCGGTTCGATGGGACTCGTGCTGAACCGCCCGACCGAGGTCGAAGTTCGCACCGCGCTCGCCGGGCACTTCGAATTGCCCGAGGCGGACGATCCGGTCTACTTCGGCGGACCGGTCGAGCCGAACGCCCTGTTCCTGCTGCACGACGCGGCCGAGCAGTCGGGTGGTGAACTGCCGGTGCTGCCCGGCTTGTTCGTCGGAGCGAACGCCGAGGTCTTCGAGAAGATCGTCACGACCGCCGCCGCAACCGGCGCGAAGTACAAGGTCTTCGCCGGTTGTGCGGGTTGGGGGCCGGGGCAGCTCGAAGGCGAACTGTCGCGCGGCGACTGGCTCACCGCCGCCGCCGACCCCGATGCCGTCTTCCATGCCGACCCGTACGACCAATGGGAAGGCCTGATCGACGAAGTCGACCGGCACCCCCTTTTCCCGGAGAGCCGCGGCGACCCGAGAATGAACTGATTTGTCCACAACATCGTTTAGCCGATGACTCGATGGCGAGGTCTCACGGTGCATCTGACCATTCAAGACTCCGAAAGCGGTTCGACCGCCTCGATCGCCGCCGAGTTCGGGTTCAATTGTTACGAATTCGTCGCGGCCTTCCGCGGCAGGCGGGTCGACGTGCTCGCTGCCCAGACGCAGTTCATCGAACGCGGCGAGAAACCGAGCTGGAGCGGGATTCCGGTCCTGTTTCCGTTTCCAAACCGCATCAAAGGCGGACGCTTCACCTGGGACGGCCGCGAATACGTGCTGCCGCCCGAAAAGGTGAGCCACGCCGGCGAGAATGCGATTCACGGCTTCTGTCTCGACCGGCCCTGGCGCGTGACGCAGCAGTCGGCCAGCGCCGTCACCGGCGAGTTCCGACTGTCGCAGGACGCACCCGACCGGCGCGACTTCTGGCCCGCCGATTTTCTGATCTCCGTGCGCTACGAGGTGCTCGGCCCCGCGCTGCGCTGCGACGTTCGCGTGACGAATCCCGATCGCGTCCCGCTGCCGTTCGGCTTTGGCACGCATCCGTACTTCAAGCTGCCGCTGACTGCGGAGACCCGGTTCGACGATTGCCTCGTTCAGGCACCGGTGTCGCAGCGATACGAGCTGATCGACGGTCTGCCGACCGGACGCAGCGTGCCGGTCGATGAAGCGACCGATCTCCGCGACGGGCTGGAACTGGGCGGCATCCGGCTTGACGATGTTTACCATGGAGTGAGCTATCAACAACACGGCCTGGTGACGCGGGTCGTCGATCCGCAGGCGGGGCTGGAGGTCGTGCAGATTTGCGACCGCAGCTTCCGCGAACTGGTCGTGTTCACGCCGCCCTGGATGCCGGCGGTCTGCATCGAACCGTACACCTGCGTGACGGACGCGATCCATCTTCAGGAGCAAGGCTTCGACGCCGGCCTGCGCGTGCTACAGCCCGATGAAGAGTTCCGCACCTGGTTCGAGCTGCGCGCCGGCCCCGTGGTGGCGTAGAGACGAGAGAAGCCGTCCGGCGAGCGGCAGGCGTCAGCCTGCCGGTGCGTCGTGAATTCCTCCCGCGCGAACCGCGACTCCAACATGGTCGATCATCCGTCGATTCTCGGAACGGAGACCGAACAGCAGCGGCGTCACCGATCGCGGCGGGCGCTGCTGGTCGCCGCCGCGGTGATCGTCGGCATCTTTCTTCTTTCAGCCGTCGCACCGACCGTCTGGGCGGTTCGCACCTGGATCGAGATCCGCCGTCTCGATCGTGGTTTCGCGCAGATCGAACGCGGCATGACGATCGAAGAGGTCTATGCGATCATGCAGAACGTCGCGATCGGCGATCCGCAGACGACACCTCATAACGGCGCCTGGTGGATGGACAAGCCGCTTCCCGCGGCCGAAACCAGCCGAATCAAGACCACCCATACCTGGCGGCCTGTTCTTCTCCCGTTTCTGCGGTACGAAATCACCTACGACGCCGCCGACCGGGTCGTCGGAAAACGGCGTTATGACTGACTGAGAGTCTGCCCGGACAGACTCGGAGTGAATCTCGAGCCGATTCCGGCTCGACGACGTTCAGCGCGGCTTGTCCGCCGCCTCGATCACCACCCGCCGGAACGCCGTCAGCGGCGGCTGGCCGTCGTCGGTGACTTCGAGCAGGACGTGGATCGTCTTGTCCGCGGCGGCGTCGGGAACGCGGACCTCGGCGACCTCTGGTTTTTCGTTCAACACGGTGACGTCGCCGCGATAGGTGCCGGCTTCGGGATAGATCCGCCAGACGTACGTCAGCCGGTCGCCGTCGGGGTCGGCTGAGCCGCTTGCGATCAGCGGGACCGCCTCGCCCGGCTTCGCCTTGCGATGAAGGGCGTTCCGCGTCGCGTCGCCGTCGATGACGGCCCGCGGCCGGTGGTTCACCTCGTCGGGAGCCGCGACGCACCAGTCCATCCGCGCCTGGAACTCGTTCTGAAAGTACGGTCGCCAGCGGGCGACGGTCATCCGGGCCGAGGTCTCGCCGTCGGCGGTGTCTTGAGCGTCGCGGTAGAACCGTCCGTCGCCGGTCGGTTCGAAACGTCCGCCCCAGCCGCCCCATTCGGGGTGCGTCGGGTCGTTCAACCCGCGTGGTAGGAAATAGAACCAGCTCGGCGTGTCGCCTTCCTTGAGCACGCCGTGCGGGTTTGGCGCGGTCCAGGTTCGCGTCGGGTAGAGCGCCCCGAGCGGACCGTGATTCGTGCGAACATGCTCATCGATCCAGTCGCGCGAGGTGAGCGATTCGTCGCCGTCGAGGTACATGCCGCGATAGGCGCCAATCCGCTTGTCCTTGCCCTTCGGCGCCTTGGCGAGGATGTAAAACAGGCCGGGAAACTCGTCGAGCATCCAGGCGGCGATGCCGTCCTGATCGGAAATGTCGTACACTCGCAACCGGGCGACGAACTCTTTCAAGCCGTCCTCGCCGCGATCGGCGCGAACCCGCCAGAGTGCTTGTGCGAGGTCGGTCTGGCCGCCCCAGATCGCGATGTTCACCGGTCGCAGATCGTCGCGGTCCACGATTTCGATGATCCGTCGCGAGGCGGGCGTGTCGTGGCCTTCGCCAACGTGCTCGCGACCTCGCCGGGGATTTCCGGGGACGATCACGTCCCGCAGCTCCGCCGCGGTCGGATAACCCTCGGCGTGCGACGCGAGATGGGCCTGCACCTCGTCGTAGGCATCGACGACCTGTCGAATCAGATCGGGGCGGACGACGGTTTCTTTCAACTCGCCGGGCGTGCCGGACGCGCTGGCGACCAGCGCTTCGATCTCGAACTCGTTCGCGTAAAGCATCAGCCGGATCAGGCTCTGCGTGTCGTCTGGATCGCCGCCGACGTCGGTCGTCACGACCAGCCGCGGCCGTTCGCCGGTCGACAGCGTTCCGGACAGAATGAGCAGCAAGAGCAGCGTCGATCGCATGGCATTCTTTCCAGCACAGAGAGGTCGCCGAGAGTCTGTCCGGAACGTCTGATTCACCGCGACGCCGGGTCATGCGCCTCCAATCATCCGCAGCGCTTCATCGGGTCTCAGCACGGGGATGTCGAGCCGGTTGCGAAGGCGGAGCCGTCGCTCGTCGTTTGAAACGATCGCGTCGGCCTTGCCGGCGGCCGCCAGAGCGACGAACTTGTCGTCGTAAGCTGCACGCGAAGGCTTGTGGTCGCCGCCTGCGATCGTTTCCGCCCGGCCGATCCACGATCGAATCAGGCGTTCGCGGTCGTCCGATCGCAAGACTCGCGGGAGGCGTTGCCGATACTCGACGAACACGACCGGATCGACCAGCAGCGTCGCCCGGCCGGCGACGACGGCGTCGAGCACCCGGCGGCTGGCGGAGTTCGGCGTCCGTGCCGCGACGACGAAGACTTCCGTATCGATCACCAGCCGCACCCGCGCGGGATCGCTCGCGTCCGACGGCTCCTGCGTTTCGGGCGAGGCAGACCTTTTCCAGAACTTAACGGCACGAGTCCACCATGACGCCTGATCCATCGCCGGTCTCGTTCTCCTGGGTCGCGCGGGCACGAAGCTTTCGATACGCCGCACGCGGTTTGCGCGTGCTGCTCGCCACGCAGCATAACGCCCGACTGCACCTGGCCGCGACGGTCGCGGTCGTCGCACTGGGCGCGTTTCTCCCGTTGACGCGGCTCGAATGGGTCGCGGTGCTGGCCGCGATCGGCCTCGTCATCGTCACGGAAACGCTCAACACGGCGGTCGAAAGACTCGGCGACGCCGTCGCTCGCGACGTGCATCCGGCGATCGGCGACGCAAAAGATCTCGCCGCCGGCGCCGTGCTGGTCGCCTCACTGACCGCGGCACTCATCGGCCTGATCGTGTTCCTGCCGCACATCTTCGCCCTGTTCGTTTCGCTGGAATGAGGATCGTGACAGGCCTCGGCCATCGGCATCTCCCGGGTCGTTCGTCATGAGACTTGTGCGACCACCGGCTGGAAGCGACAAAGAGCGTCCTGACAGAACCCCCTCTCCTTGGGGAGAGGGGC
>JBAQZJ010000390.1:0-3358 GCA_049790855.1 Planctomycetaceae bacterium
AACGCTCCCTGACGGTCGCGGCTCTGAAGACGCGGCCTGACTGTCCCGTCCACGATCGAGCTGCGCGACCGGTGGCTACTCGAAGCTCAACGATTCGGCCTGCACAGCGAGTGAAACACCGATTGCCAGGACGGTGAAGAACGTTGCGACAGCCAAGCTCGTCGCCCCTCTGGAAGATCGAAGGCGAGGCAACAGCAACGCCGCGAGCGAGAGCGGTGCGAGTGCGATCGTCGCGAAACTCGCCGTCGGCACTTCGCTGAAGGTGTCCTGATATCCGACGAGCATCAATCCCGGCAACATCACGGCGACACCCGGAGCGACGCTCGCCGGGTCGGTCTTCGTCAGCCACGCCAGCAGGGCGATCGTTCCCAGACTGGCCGCCATGATCGTGGCGATGTCGACGAACCGCGCCGAATGCGCATGCAGCAGCACGATGCTGGCGGCGACGAACGTCGCGCACGCGGCGGCCGGCGCCAGCCACGGCTTCGCGAACGATCGTTCGTCGACTTCGCGTCGCGGTTGTCCGGCGAGTCGTTCGAGAACGAGCCACTCCGCGAGCACGACCGCGAAGAACGCCGGCGTGAACCAGGGAACCCCCTCGCGCAGGTCGGCAGTGACCGCCAGTGCCGTCGCGAGACCGGCCAGTGCGATGCGAATCGACCAGCCGGCGAAGGCGGGAACCGCACGGGCCGCAAGACCGCCCAGCAATGCGAGACCTGCCGTCCAGGGCAGCCAATAGCGCGAAGGCGGCGGCAGGGGGGCGTCTTCCGATTGCGGCGGAACGAACGTGTCGCGGAATGCTTGTGCGAGGTCGGCCGGCGTCAGCAGTCGTTCCGAATCGAGCCGGTATTCCACGGCTCCGCGCCAATGATTGCCGGCGACGAAGCCGACCATCAACGCGAGTGCCGCAGCGGCGGGAGCCAGGCGGGCCGGCGCGAGCTTCGCGACGAGCACGAAGACGATCGCCGCGGCGCACGTCGCCGGCAGGACGACTTTCAGCAGCGTGTCGATGACTTCCGCAAGCGGCGGCATCCCGTCCTCCGGCAGGAATCGTGCGCCAAGCGGCGTCGCAGCAAGACCCGGCCTCGCGCCGGGCGCGAGACCGGGCCGGCCGTGCCTGCGTCACTTCCGCTTCACTTCGATCTCGATGTCGAGACCGACCTCTTTATCGATCTTGCCGTCGCCGTAGTTCATGCCGAACTGCGTGCGGTCGATCTTGAACTCGCTGTCGAGCGTCAGGCCGCCGTCGGTGATCGCGATCTTGGCGGGGAAGGAGATGCTTTTCTTCTTGCCGAGCAGTGTGAGATCGCCGGTCACTTTGTATCCCTTGTCGCCCTTTTCGACCTTGGTCGATTGGAAGGTCGCCTTGGGATACCGCTTGACGTCGAAGAAGTCGGGAGCCTTAAGATGCGCGGTCAGCTTCTCGTTGTCGGAAAAGATCGAGTTCGTCGCGATGGTGACGTCGAGCTTGAGCGTCGTCGGGTCGGCACCCGACGCGGTCGCGGTGCCGGCGACGCGCTGGAAGCCTCCTTCATGCTTGCCGTCGGACTTCGTGCCGACCCATTCGACCTCGGTGTTCTTGCCGTCGAGAGCGACCTTCACGTCGGCGGCGAGCGCCGGGGAAGCGAGAAGGGCCGCGATCGCCGCTGCATTCCAGATTCGCCGCATCCGAGCATCTCCTTGCAGGCCAGGGAAAACAGTTCACACCATGCTGACGCAAATACCCGCCGAAGCGGAGAGATCATCTTGAATAGCCGAACCTTAGAAGGCCGACTCAGGAATTCAAGCCGTTTCCGAATCGGGAGCAACACCGGATGAGCCGAACAGGTCGCTTCGAGACGTTCCACGAGGCTCCCGTCCGCCGATCTTCGGTGAATCGGATCGACCCGATCTCGGAACCGGTCGCCGAGGTCGTTACGATGGCGAGTGGTGGGTCAGTTTGACGGATTGTCGTCTTTCGCTCCGCGAAAGAACGTCCTTTCGCGGAGCGAAAGGCGACAATGTTGGCCGCTTCGTTCAAAGTTACCCACGACGCGATGGCGGCAGCATCGACGGAAGGTTTGCGCATGAGATCATTCTCGTTTCAACCCCGGCGCCTGGCCGTCGTTCTGCTGGTTCTTGCCGCTTCCGGCGTGCGGGCCTCCGAACCGGCGGCCGACCCGCTGCCGCAGGCCCACGCCCACAACGATTACCGTCACGATCGTCCGTTGCATGATGCTCTCGATCAAGGGTTCTGCAGCGTCGAAGCCGACGTGTTTCTTAAAGACGGAACGCTGCTGATCGGCCACGAAGCGAGTGAGCTTCGTCCAGAACGCACGCTCGAAGCGCTGTACCTCGCACCGCTGCGCGAGCGCGCCCTCGCGAACGGCGGGCGGGTGTACGAACATGGTCCGACGCTGTTTCTGCTGGTGGACGTGAAGAACGACGCCGCACCGGCGTACGCGGCTCTCCACGAGTTGCTCGCCCGCTACGGCGACGTCGTGTCGACGGTTCGCGACGGAACGTTCGAGCGGAAAGCCGTGACGGTCGTCGTCAGCGGGAACCGCGACCAGGAGACGATTCGCAATCAGCCGCTGCGCTACGCCGGCATCGACGGCCGACCTTCCGACCTCGACGGCGACGAACCGTCGCACGTTCTGCCGTGGATCAGCGCCAACTGGAACGAGCAGTTCCGCTGGAAGGGCGACGGACCGATGCCGGACGCCGAGCGGACGAAACTCCGCGACTACGTCGCCAAAGCGCACTCGCACGGCCGCAAAGTCCGCTTCTGGGCGACTCCCGAACACGAATCGGTCTGGAAAGAATTGCTTGCCGCGCAGGTCGATCTCATCGGCACCGACGATCTCGCCCGCCTGCAACGCTTCCTCGCGAAACGGCGATAGCGCTCTCTCAGAGCCGCGCCCGCCGAGCCGCGACCGTCAGGGAGCGCTCATCGACGGCCCCACGTCCTCAAGCGCTCCCTGACGGTCGCGGCTCTGAAAGTGCATTCTTAAACATTTCCCGCAATCGCTCTGATCCGCCGGTTTCGCGCTTGCATCCGCGGCGCTCCCTTAGCGAAGGTCGTCTCAGGTTTCTGATCGAGGGAGTTGCGGGAGCATCCGCGGCTCTGCCTGCGACGAACTCGATGAGACCGCTGGGACGGGCCGGTTTCCGCGCCGGTCCTTGCCGGGAGAGCAGATGGTTCCGCCTCCACCCGAGGCTCTTGTCTCGGGCTTGCTGGAGTGTTGGTTTCGTCCACCTCTCGGGACGGAACGGCCGATTTCAGGTCGTGCCGGATCGGCGGAAACGTCGTCCGACCGGCCGGGCCGGCGTTCGTCGCGGCGGATCAGGAGCCGAGGGATGCGCATTCCTTTTTTTG
>JBAQZJ010000391.1:0-1963 GCA_049790855.1 Planctomycetaceae bacterium
GGCCCATGCCGATGGGCGCTCCCTGACGGTCGCGGCTCTGAACAGCCTGAGGAAACTTTCCCGATGCCCGACGTCTTGCCACCCGAACGACTGAACCGCGAACAGATTCGCGCGCGACAGAACGAGCGGCTGACGTCGATGCTCGCCACGATCGTTCCGGCCAACCCGTTCTGGACCGAACGATTCCGGCAGGCGGGCGTCGACGTCGGCTCGATCGACGGAATCGACTCGTTATCGAAACTGCCGCTGGTCACGAAGGCCGAGCTCGTTGCCGATCACGACGCGAACCCTCCGTTCGGCTCGAATCTGACCTACCCGGTCGACGCGTACTGCCGGATGCATCAGACGAGCGGCACGACGGGCCGCCCGCTGCGCTGGCTCGACACCGCCGAAAGCTGGACCTGGTTCGCCGACCTGTGGGGGCAGATTTTCCGGCTCGCCGGCCTGCGACTCGAAGACCGCGTCTTTTTTCCGTTCAGCTTCGGCCCGTTCATCGGCTTCTGGGCGGCGTTTGAAGGAGCGGGACGCATGGGGAATCTGATCATTCCCGGCGGCGGCATGAGCAGCGAAGCCCGGCTGAAGACGATCGCCGAGACCGCGGCGACGGTTCTATGCTGCACGCCGACGTATGCCCTGAGACTCGCCGAGGTCGCGGCCGACGAGGGAATCGACCTCGCCGCGTCGACCGTGCGGTTGATCGTCGTCGCGGGAGAGCCGGGCGGAAACATTCCGGCCGTCCGCGATCGAATCGAAGCGGCCTGGGGCGCGACTGTCGTCGACCATTGGGGCATGACCGAAATCGGCTCGCTGGCGACGGCGGCGGCCGGTGATCGCACGGGGCTGTACCTGCTCGAAGCCGACTGCATCGCCGAGGTGCTCGATCCGCAGTCGCTCGTGCCGGTCGCTCCGGGCGAGCTGGGCGAACTGGTCGTCACGAATCTCGGCCGGGTCGGCTCGCCGCTGATTCGCTATCGCACGGGCGATCTCGTTCGCGTCGGCACGACGCCTTCGCCGGTCGGGCTGGAACTGCTGAGGCTCGAAGGCGGCATTCTCGGCCGGTCGGACGACATGGTGACGATTCGCGGCAACAACGTGTTCCCGACGAGCGTCGAGGCGGTCGTTCGCGAGTTCGACGACGTCACCGAATATCGCATCGTGATCCGCACCGTCCGCGCGATGAAGCATCTGCGTCTCGAACTCGAACCGGCGACCGAATCGCTCGCCGACGGCCTGCCCGCCCGCATCGGCCGCGCGATCAAAGACCGCCTCAATTTCAACGCCGAGGTCGTCTGCGTCCCCTGCGGCACCCTGCCGCGATTTGAACTCAAAGGGCGACGACTGGTGCGCGAGGACATGTAGGCGGTGGGGAGCGGGGGAAGGGGGGAGGGGGTGACAGGGTCGGGGGGAGCGACCGTGCTGTGGCGAGGGTCTCCTGACCTTGCCACTCTTGCGACCGGAGGTCTCCCCGAGCGGTCTGGAGACCGGCAGTCGACGACATCGTCGGGTCGGGAGACCTGACCACAACCAGAGTTTCACGCTGAGACGGCAAGGAAAGTGGTTTTCACCTCGGAGAGCGCAGAGGCCGCGGAGGAATTGCTTCTCGGCGCTCTCTGCGTCCTCAGCGGTGTAATTGCTTTCCCACAGCCAGCGTAGGACCGGCTGTGCCGGCCGGAATGGGCGTTCGATCGCCTCGAAATCTCCGTCCCCTATTTTCGTCCGGCACAACCGGACCTGCCGGCGGAACACGCTTCTACCCAACCACTTGCATTCTTAAACATTGTCCCCAGACCTCCCCGAAACGCCGTTTCACCGACCATGAAACAACGACTTACGTCGCAAAACGTCGGCGAAGTCCGTTCAGGGTGAGAGCACGTGTGACTCACCGGCAGGCATTGTGGGCGGGGGCCTAGACCCGTCCGCAGTGCCGACGCTACCAGTACGGCCGCTTTCGGCCATGACCCGC
>JBAQZJ010000392.1:0-2641 GCA_049790855.1 Planctomycetaceae bacterium
CCGTGAGGGAGCGCTTGCCGGCGTCCCCAATCCGATGAACGCTCCCTCACGGTCGCGGCTCTGATGTCAAACGACAAGCAGGTACTCAACACCCTCCTCGGAGAACGCGCGTAACATGTCGAGGAAGTCGGGGTTCACGGACGGGGTCTCCCATGAAAGCCCACGCATCGAGAGCGAGTTGCCACATCACCGCGAATCGCTCGGCAGGTGTGCGATCCGCCACATCGCCGGCGTCGTCGGTGTCGGACAACTTGCGCATGCGAACAATGTTGCGCGGCGCCGTTTCGGGACTCGATGGATTTCGCATGCGGCTCACCCGGAACCATCATCTTAGCCGAGAACTTCGCCGAAAAACGCTTTCTGACGGTCGCGGCTCTGAATGCGGTCGTCCTCACGCGATCTCGATCCCGCCGCGGCCGTCGCTGGGGCCGACGGTCGGGTCTTCGCCGGCGGTCGGCTGGCGGTCGGGGGTCGGGCGATGGGCGGCGTCTCCCTTGGCGAACGTGCCCGGCTTGAGCTGCGGGCCGGTCTGGAACTCGGCAAGCAGCCGGGCGAGGTGCTCGGCGTCCATCACTTCGACGTCCATCAGTTCGGCCGCCATGCGGTCGAGCAGCGGTCGTCGCGAGCGGCAGACGTCGAGGGCCGTCTTGTTCGCGTCGTCGATCAGCCGTTTCACTTCCAGGTCGATCTCGCGCATCGTCTGTTCGCTGTGATACACCTCGCCGGCGACCTGCGGGCCGAGGAACGACGTCCGGGCTTCGCTGTAGTGCATCCGCCCGAGCTTCTCGCTCATGCCGAACTCGGTGACCATCCGTCGCGCAAGATCGGTCGCCCGCTGCAAGTCGTTCTGAGCGCCGGTGCTCGTTTCGGCGAAGACGACTTCCTCGGCGGCGATGCCGCCCATGAAGCAGCAGATCTTATTGAAGATCTCGGTCTTGGTCGTCAGCATCCGCTCTTCTTCCGGGAAGTGGAGCGTGTATCCCAGCCCCATCCCGCGGGGAATGATGCTGATCTTGTGGACGGGGTCGGTGTGCGGCAGGCTCGACGCGACGATGGCGTGGCCGCACTCGTGGTACGACACGCGCAGCCGTTCTTCTTCGTGAATGACGCGGCCCTGTTTTTCGAGGCCGGCGATCACGCGCTCGATGCCTTCTTCATACTCGATCATCGTCACCGCCGACTTGCCGGCACGGGCGGCGAGCAGCGCGGCTTCGTTGACGAGGTTCGCGAGGTCGGCCCCGACGAAGCCCGGCGTGATGCGGGCGATGCGGTCGAGATCGACGCCCTCGGCCATCTTGATTCGCTTCGCGTGAACCTGCAGGATCGCCCGGCGGCCTTTGATGTCGGGCCGGTCGACGAGCACGTTCCGGTCGAACCGGCCGGGACGCAGCAACGCCGGGTCGAGCGTCTCGGGGCGGTTCGTCGCCCCCATCACGATGACGCTCTGATCGGAGGCGAAGCCGTCCATCTCGACGAGCAGGGCGTTGAGAGTTTGCTCGCGTTCGTCGTGACCGCCCGGCAGGCCGCTGCCGCGGGTCTTGCCGAGGGCGTCGAGTTCGTCGATGAAGATGATCGCCGGGCTTTTCGCCCCGGCCTGCTGAAAGGTGTCGCGGACCCGCGCCGCACCGACGCCCACGAACATCTCGACGAAGTCGGAGCCGGACAGGCTGTAAAACGGCACTCCCGCCTCGCCGGCGACGGCCTTGGCGAGCAGGGTCTTGCCGGTGCCGGGCGGCCCGACGAGCAGGACGCCGCGAGGAATGCGTCCTCCCAGCGCCTGGTATTTCTGCGGAGTCTTGAGGAATTCGACGATCTCCTTGAGTTCGTCGACGGCTTCTTCGATGCCCGCGACGTCCTTGAAGGTGATGCCGACGTCCTCCTGGGCCGCGAGCTTGCCCTTGCTGCGGCCGAAGCTCATCGCCGTGCCCGGTCCGCCGATCTTGCGAAGCAGGAACAAAAACACGGCCAGGAACATCACCGGCACGACGAGCAGATAGGCGATCGCCTGCCAGCCCGACTGGTCTTCTTCCCCGGAATAGGTCAACCCCTTGTCGTAAAGCAGCGTTTCCAGCTCGTGCCGGGCGTCCTCGGTGACGCCGAGCGCATTGATGCGATAGGTGATCTCATCGACTTCGGCCTTATCGGCCTTATCGGCCTTATCGGCCTTCGGCTTTTCCTCTGGTGGAGGCGTGTAGGTCATCGAGATCGACTCGCGACCGACGACGAGGTCGGAGACCGATTTGTCGTTGTATTGCCCGCTTTCGACGCCCCGTCGGAAGTCGCTGAAGGCGAGTTCGTCGCCGCCGCGATCGCGGAGCGCCGCCGCCAGCACGACGAGCACGACGCCCCCGACGAGCACGTACCAGAAGGCTCCGCTGCCCGGCCGGTCGGATTTTTTCTTGGGCGGTTTGGCAGGAGCGTCGGGAGGCGCGGGAGATTCGGGCATGTCGAGGGACGAGAGGACGAGAGGCGAATCGTTGAGCCGCGACCAACGGGAGCGCGACCGATCCCGAAACTGTACGGGAACGCCGGGCGCGGTCAATCCGCAGAGCCGTTTGCGACTCGACGTCGGGTGGCTGGGGACGACGCGCCATCGGCGCGATTTCAGCAGGGCGCGATCGCGTCGCCCCCAGTCGAGGGT
>JBAQZJ010000393.1:0-3018 GCA_049790855.1 Planctomycetaceae bacterium
GTCCCCCTCTCTCCCCATCATCGGCCGTTCTCCGAAACACGCGACTGTTCAGCGGGAACAGGAGCGGCTTGAAGCGGAGCGTAGCTCGGGACGGGCGGCATGTTCGACGGGACGATGAAGATCCGTCGGGCGCAGGGGCCGCGGTCGTTGGTGCTCTTCGCGTAGCGGACCCGGTCGCCCATGGCGAGGTTGTTGAAGTCGGCGTTTTCGAGATCGAGGTGAAAGAAAAACAGGTCGTCTTCGTTCTCGTCGTCCGGCTGGATGAAGCCGTATCCGTTCTGAACACTGACGACCTCGCCGGGGGTGTCGACGTCTTCGGGAATCGGAATGTTTTCGATCCGCGAGGCCGACGGCGTCGCCGGCCCCTTCTGCACGAACAGATCCTTCACGAGCGGGTCGAAGCGGCGTGCCCGGTCGTCGATCACGCCGCTCATCGGAACGGGGTAGCTGGCTTCCGACAGCAGAGCCTGGCTGGTGCGGGTCTCGCGCGGTTCGCCGTCGTGGCCGGCGTACCGGAAGTCCCAGCCGAGCACCATCACCCGCGCGCCGAGCGTGCTGAGTTTGCGGGCCAGCGGCACGTACTCGCCGTCGCTGGCGACCAGCACGACGACGTCGAGCTTCTTGAGCAGCGCCGCCTCGAACGCCTCCAGCGCGAACCAGACGTCGATGCCCTTTTCGCGGCGGGGGCTGCCGTCGGCGTCGAGTTGCAGGGGAACGTAATGCGGAACGACGCCCTCGCGAACGAGCACGTCTTCGAACTGCCGTTCCTTCATCAGAATGTCTCGCTCGTGCGCGTCGACGGCGCCGAGCCTGCCGCGAAAGTAATGTGCCTCGACGATCCGGCAATACGAAATGTCGGTCGCCTCGCGACGAGCGATCTCGTCTCGCAGAAAGGCATGCAACCCGGTCAGGCTGATCCGGCTTCGCCGCTCGTGATGATAGAAGTAGTAGTTGCTGACGTGCGAGAAGAAATGTCCGTCATAGAAGACCCCGATGCGGACGATACGTCGCGGGGAGAGATCCGTCATCCAACAGCCTCCAGGCTCTTCATCGACTTTGAAACGGGAAACACCACCGCAGCCGGCCCATCGGCCGGCTTCGCTATGAAGACGATTCGGACTGCTTGCTGCTTTTTCATTTTGGTTCGCGATCGAAACGGCGGAATCAACGATCGTCCGCCGCCGGAGTGACGAGATAGGCGGCCATCGGACCGCTTTCGGCCAGCCGGCGCACGTTCGCTTCTGGAAATCGACGTTCGACGTCGCAAGACGAGGACGTCGTGCTGAACACGAACGGACCGCCGTCGAGAAGCTCGGCGTTTCCGATCGGGGCCGGAGTTCCGAAGAGCCGTTTCATGCGGCGCGCCACCGATCGTTCCAGTCGATCGAACACCGAGACGTTTTCCTCTCCGTCAGGATAGGCGAGCCGGATCGCATCGGCCGACAGGCCGGAATACCGCCATGCGGAGTACCCGTCTCCGCGCCCGGCGAACACGAGAGGATAGCCGGATCGCGTCTGCGGAACCAACGTTCGGGCCAGTCGCGCGGGGGCATGCTGCCGGTCCGCATCCCACAGGTCGGGCTGCAGCCGCAGTGTCGCCGCGGGCATCAGGGCGAAGACGCCGAGCGCGATCCATTTGCGGTCGCAGCACGCCAGCAGCACGGCGGCCGCCGCCGCGACTCCGATGACGGCCGGAATCGCATACCGGGCGACGGAGACCGGCTGCACGACGAAATGGAACGCCAGCAACACGAACGGCAGGCCGAGCAATCCCAACGAGGCGCCTAACGGTCGAACAGTGATCTCGGCCGAACGAAGCATGGCCTCGGATCGCGCCGCGCGACACGCGATCGAAGCGACGAGAACGAGCGCCGCGCCGGCGAGCGTCAGCGAGCGAAAGAACGGGTCGATCAGTTGTTCGATCGCCGCGCGTCCGCTCGGCGCGAGCCACGTCGGCACTTCCAGGGCCGCGCGCTGACCGAGGTAGAGCGGCAGACAGGCGGCGAGCGCCGCCGGCCCCGCCAGCGTCGGCCACAGCCGCGGAAGCGACCGCCCGATCGGCTGCCCGGCGAGGCGCTCCGCGATCAGTTGTCCGCCGGCGAGCGCGATCAGCGCCAACACGCCGAAGTAGTGGCTGAGGCACATCAGGACGGATAACCCTGCCGCCGTCATCGCCCGGCCGATGCCCCCGCGTTCGAAAAACGTCGGAAGCACCGCGGCCAGCCATGCCGCCGTCGCGAACCACAGGGCGTAGAACCGTGCATCGACCGCTTCGGTTTGCAGCAGCGGCAGGCCGCCCCACGCCGCGAGCGTCGCCGCCGATGCCGGCCACCGCGACGTTCCTTTCCGCAAGGCGACGTAAAGCCCAAACAATCCGAGCACCATGACTGTCGTCGAGAACGCCCGCAATGCCGGTTCGGTCGTTCCGAAGACCGTCGTCCACGGTCGCAGCACGAAGAACAATCCCGGCGGGTTGTAGTCGCCGCCCTCGGCGAGCTTGGCGATCATCGACCGAATCGTCGGTTCCTCGACCAGCAGCAGCGTATGAAACTCGTCGAGGTTGAGCGGCCGCGCCCAAGCGTACGCGACGGGCAACCCGGCCGAGAGGGCGGCAAGCGCCGGTGCCGCAACGACGGCGACGACGAGCGACGCGGCCACCGCGGCGAGTTCCGCGAAAGACGCGTCGCTGCGGCATGCTGTCGGGCGGGGCGTGTCGCTCACCGCGTCGCCTCCTTTCGGGTCCGTCGCCAGACGGCCGCCAGCGACCGTCCGAACCGGCGGCCGATCAGCGGGTCGAGCCGCTGCGAGACGGGAATCACCCGGCGATCCCAGAAACGAATCTGCGATGCGGTCGGTAACGACCGACGCAGCATCAACCGATTGCCGAGCGAAAGCAACGTGCCGACGGCGTCGAGCGAAAAGAGCCGCTCCAGGCTCGTCGCCGGCGGTGTGATCGTTCGCAGTCGTCGCCGGGTGTACCGCCGCTCGTGCCCGACGGCCCGGTCGAACTCGCTGAAC
>JBAQZJ010000394.1:0-20188 GCA_049790855.1 Planctomycetaceae bacterium
GCCGCCGGCTGCGGAGCCGCCGGCGGAGCGTCCGCGGGTCACGCTCAAACCGAGCGGCTCGGAGGACGCGAAGCCTGTGCCGTCGCTGCAAAGCGACGAGCCGGCGGTTCCGGCGAGCGGCGCCGGCGCGCCGCCGCCCGAAGCTCCTCGCCCGACTGCCCCGCCGCCGCCGGTGACGGGCGTCGAGATTCCCCGATCGGCCGAACTCGATCCGGCGATCGAAGCGGAACTGACCGCGGCGATGGCGGAGAACCCGCTGTCGGCGATGATCAACGAGAACACGCCCGGTGCGGGACCGGGCCAGCCGGTCGATATCGAGACGATTCAGCCGGGAACCCGTCTGAAGGGGACGATCCAGACCGTCAGCGAAGAGACGGTCTTCGTCGATCTCGGGCTACGATCGCCGGGCATGATTCAGACCCGGCAGTTCCCGGCCGAGAAGCCTCCCGAAGCCGGTCAGGCGGTCGAGGTCGTCGTCGATCGCGTCGATGCCGCCGAAGGCACGTTGCTCGTCAGCCTTCCCAAAGCGCGGCGCAAGCCGGCCGGCAACTGGGACGCCGTCGCTCAGGGACAGGTCGTCGACGCGATGGTCACCAAGACCAATAAAGGCGGCCTGGAAGTCACGATCAGCAGCCTGCGCGGGTTCCTGCCGGCCAGCCAGGTCGATCTCGGCTTCGTCGAGAATCTCGAAAGCTACGTGGGCCAGAAGCTCACTTGCATGATTACCGAGGTCAACCCGCAGAAGCGGAACCTCGTCGTTTCCCGCCGGGCCTTCCTGCAGCAGGAGCGTCAGGAAAAGGAGAAGGAACTCTGGCAACAGCTGCAGGTCAACGAGTCGCTGGCAGGCACCGTCAAGACGATCAAAGACTACGGTGCGTTCGTCGATCTGGGCGGCATCGACGGCTTCCTGCACGTCGGCGAGATCAGTTGGAACCGCATCAGCCATCCGGGTGACGTGCTCAAGGTGGGCGACGTCATTCAAGTTCGGATTCTCAAGCTCGATCCCGAGTCGAAGAAAATCGGCCTCGGGATGAAGCAGTTGCAGCAGAATCCGTGGGGTTCGATCGACCAAAAGTATCCCGTCGGGTCGACCGTCGCGGGGCGGGTCACACGGACGACCGATTTCGGCGCGTTCGTCGAACTCGAACAGGGCGTCGAAGGACTGATCCACATCAGCGAACTCGAGCACCACCGGGTCGGCCGCGTCACCGACGTCGTCAAGGAAGGCGATCATATCGACGCGAAAGTGCTTGCCGTCGAACCAAGCCGCAAGCGGATCAGCCTCTCGCTCAAAGCCCTCAAGAACAAGCCTGAACCGGAGGCGCCTGCGGCTTCCGACGTCGAATCCTACGATCGACGGCGCAAGGAGCCGTTGCGCGGCGGCAAGGAAAGCGAGCGCGGCGGTAACGGCGGCCTGTTCGGCAATCCGGACGACTTCCGACGGTAACCGCCCGCACGACGAAGCACGAGCCCGGCGACGATCTCGAAATCCGACGCGACGAAACCTCTGTTCTCAACGGGTTTCGCGCTTCGGTAATTCGAGATCGTTTATTTTTTCGTTCCTGATCCTCTTCACTTCCGAGACGAATCCCCGGCTCATGCTCACGGCGTTCCTGTTTCTCGCGATCGGCCTCGCATTCCTTTACTTCGGCGGCGAGGGTCTCGTTCGCGGGGCGGCCGGATTGGCGTTGCGACTGGGGCTGACGCCGCTCGCCGTGGGGTTGACGGTCGTCGCCTTCGGCACCAGCACTCCGGAATTGGCCGTGAGTCTCAATGCGGCGCTGGAAGGTCAAGGCGACGTGTCGATGGGAAACGTCGTCGGCTCGAACATCGCGAACATCGGTCTGATTCTGGGCCTGACGGCGCTGATCATGCCGATCACCGTCCACCTGCAACTCTTGAAGTTCGATCTGCCGATTCTGATCGCGGTGAGCATCGCCTTCGTGTTGACCGTTCTCGACAGGTCACTCGGACGAATCGAAGGCGGAGTGCTGTTCGCCGGCATCATCCTATATACGGCGATCGTCTTACGACTCGCGCGACGCGAAGGGGCAGCCGTCAAGGCCGAGTTCGCCGAAGGCGTCTCCGACGATCTGCCGCCGCCGGTCACGAAGCTGCCGGTGCAGATCGGCTTGATCGCCGTCGGGCTGGTGATGCTCGTGGCGGGCGGCAAATTGTTCGTGACGGGTGCCGTCGAACTGGCCCAAGGGCTGGGCATTCCCGAGGCAGTGATCGGGCTGACGATCGTCGCGATCGGCACGAGCCTTCCCGAATTGTCGGCCAGTCTCGTCGCCGCAGCCCGCGGTCACAGCGACATTGCCGTCGGGAACGTCGTCGGCTCGAACCTGTTCAACATCCTCAGCATTCTCGGCATCACCGGGCTGGTGCAGCCGATCACCTTCGAGGGAATTCAATTCGTCGATTTCGCCGTGATGCTCGGGTTCGCGATCGCACTGTTTCCCATGCTGCGCACCGGCTCGCGACTCAGCCGAGCCGAGGGAATCGTGCTGCTGGCGGCCTACGGCGGATACGTCGCCTGGCTCGGCATACAGGCCCAGTGATGCCGTCGACGGGCCGACGCTCTAATCGTCACCGATTCATCGTCGTGAACGGGCCGGGCGAGGCGGTGTCCATTCGCAGCGGGCCGAAGCCGTAGGCGTGCAGCTTCCATTCGTCCTTCGGCTTGATGAACTCGAACTGCCAGACGACGGCCCCCTTGGTGTGGAGTTCGGCAAAGCTGTAGCGGACGATGCTCGGTCCGGCGACCTCGGTCTTCAGCAGTTCGACCTTCGTGCGGGTGCCCAGGTTCTCGCAGAGCCGCTTGTAGGGCAACGTCAACTGGTCGCCGAGCGGGCCGACGACCGACTCGTCGACGGCGCACTTCCACATCGTCATCTTCAAGTCGTCGAACCGGTCTTCCGCGACGCAGGCCGCGAACTGTTCGGCGATCTGCAGCGGTTCGGCGTGCGCGTCGGTTTGATCGCCGGTCGATGAAAACACCTGTCCGGCGGCAAACGCCAGAGCGAGCGTGGCGGCGAGTGACAGAAGCGGCTTCATGCGCATCACGATGACCTCCTGGGAACGGCGGCAGACTGCGGGGCTGCCGAATCGGGATTCTCGGACGAGCCTGGAAACAGCAGTTCGAAGACCTGATCGTTTCCGAACTGGTAATTGAAGGCGATGAGGAACCAACGATCGGCCGGGCGATACAGGATCAATTCGTGCGCCCCATCGGTGCCTGGCCCATGTTCCACGTAGACGAGGCGGATCAGGGACGGCGTGAGCGGCTCGTACCGCGCGAGTTCGACTCGCTCACGAGCCGTGCGGTCGATCGATTGAAGCGACGTCAGCATTTTGCCGAACTGTTCGATCGCCGCCTTCTCGGCGGGAATCGCGCCCAGGTGCGGCGCAAGGACGTCGATCGCGTTCTCGCCGGCCGCGAACTTCGCGGCGAAGTCTGCAGCGACCCGGCGGGGCACGCTGAAGTCGCCTTCGGACGAGGCGTTGTGGAAGACGTCGCCAGAATTCTGCACCCGCGGCTCGACTTTCAGTCCCCGCAGGCACCACGCCCCCTCGACCGGGGAAGTGAATGTGACCGTCCAGAGGATCGGACGCTTCGGCAGCACCAGCAGGTAGCTGTAACGGACGATCGAAGAGCCGAGCGTCTCTTGGCGGACGAACTCGACTCGTCGCGTCGCGTCGTCACGAACTTCGGCTTGCCAGGTAGCTTGCAGGCGGCCGATGTGCGGCGTTATCCGCGATTCTCGATCATAGGGGGCCAGGAAGTCGGCCATCGCCGTCGGCCCGTCGTCAGAAAGACGGGCGAAGGCCTGCGTCACGACCGCGTCGATATCAACGGGAGCCGTGGGCCGTCGTGCCTCGACCGGTGGCAGGGCGGCGACCGTCGTGGCTGGAATCGCGCTCGCAGCCGATACAATCAGCAGAACCATCAGGCCGAGGCGTGACGTCATGTGCGAATCCCTTCGCGCGCGAACCTTTGCAGGGTGAAAATGCCGGCCTCGTGCCGACGCTTCCTGACCGCATGCTATAGCATGCGCGGCCCCGTGGACGCCAGAGCGGGTCGCGAGATCGATCGGACGGGCGACACGACCGCAACATCTTGTCGAACGCGAAGCCCCTCCGGCACGCCGCTGCACTACAGCAGCGTGTCGAGCAGCATTCGCAGCTTCCGCATTTCCAGGGGCCGCGTTTCCAAGTCGGTCTGCCCGGCGAGAAGTTCGACGCTCAGGACCGGGTCGTGCTTCTCGCGCTCCAACCGCGTGATGAGCCTGTTGTAATCGACCTCGCCGAGTCCGACAGGCACCTGAAGCTGCTCGGGCGAAGTGTCGCGCAAATGGACGTGATAGACGTAGGGGTACACGACGTCCCAGTCGCGTCCGGCGTTCGGGCCGCAGATGTAGTAGCTCGGGTCGAGCGTCAGGCCCAGCCCCTTGACCGCGCCGCAGAGTTCGACCGCGGTGTGCGGATCTTCCGTCAGGTCGCCCGCCCGCGTCTTGATCGACAGGCGAATGCCATCGGCGGTGATGGCCGCCGCATAGGACCGCAGTCGATCCACTTCGGTGTTGAACGGAGTTCCGACGGGCGAGGCGGGAACGGTCAACTGAGCGACCCGCAGCAGCTTGGCGGCCTTCCCGAGGCCGCCGAGCGTGTCGGGAGTCACGTCGACCGCGGCCACGCACAGGGCGATCGGCGTCAGCCGAGTGATCTCGCGGAAGCCGGCGACAAATCGCTCGGGATCGGCAGCCGCGGCGTTCGCATCGAGATGCTTGCCGTCGCGATCGAACCAGAGTTCGACCTTATCGTAACCGACCTCGCCGATGTGGGCGCAGGCCTCTTTGAAGGGCAGTTCGTGAAAGCATTGGGTACTCGCCGCGACAAACACGCCATCACTCCCTCGGTCGGCGGTGACCGTTCGAACGCGTGGGATTCCACGCGAAAAGATAAGGCTCGCGGGCGCCGTCCCGCGGCTTCAGGCAGAGGAGGTAAGGTATTCCGATCGGGTCGGGTCTTCAAGACGGAAACCGTTCCGGTTGATCCTGCCGTGCCGTCGATCGGGATTGTTCGCGTTCGGGCGGCCTTGCTGCCGATACAGGATGCAGGGAACACGATGCCCCCGCGCCCGGCCGCATGGCCGCAGGTGGTGTGGGGCCGGTTCGGGCACGAAGCATCGGCCGAATCGCCCGAAGCACGGACGGAACACCAAGCAGGGGGGACGAAGTCCTATGAACCAACCGAGCCGCAGCCGACGTCTCTTGGCTTGGGGAGGAATGGCGGGCACGCTGATTGCCGCCGGTGTCGGCTGCTCCAGCAGTCAATCGCTGGTTCGCAGTCAGCCAGGTGACGCCGTGGGCGTCGCCCGCGCCGTCGATCGGCACGAGTCGTCGGTGATTCGCGCCCAAAGCCCCGATCGTCGCACCGCCGCGACGCCCGGACCGAGCCACAACACCAAGTTCGTCAGCCATGAAGGCGTGCCCGTCGATTCGGGAATGCTCGCCGACGGCACGATTGTCGGAGCCTATGAGGCCGGCACTTTCCCGGGCGGTTCCTCGCCCGGCGTCTATTCGGAGGGCGGATACCCGCCGGGCTACTGTCCTCCGGGAGCCGAAGGCTACTACGGACCGATGGTGAACTGCGACCGGCGCTATCCCGGCGGCATTCGCTACACGCACACGTACGAAGATCCGGGCGTTCCGGTCTATCCGCCGGGCACCGGCCCCGCGTTGACCGGCCCCGGCTCGCCCGGTGCCGTCGTGCAGTACCCGTACTACACGACCAAAGGCCCGGACGACTTCTTCCACGACGAAGACGGCCGTTTCTGATCGAGAGGCCACCCGGAACGCGACCTCAATCGCGGGGGCGAAGGTCGAAGCCCGCCGGTTCCCACCGGTGGGCTTTGTTTATGCGCCGCAAGCTGAGCCGCCGGCGCTCGGCCGCTGTCGGCGATGCTGAGGGCTATTGCAGCGACTCGCCCGCAGTCAGCTTCGGCCAGGCGTCGGCAGGATGCGTCTTCCGCCAGAGCGCCAACGCGTTCCCCACATGGCTGAAAAACGTGTACTGGCCCATCAGGTCTTCGTGAGGCGTCTCGCGAACGGTCGCCACGAGCCAGTCGGCCGCCCGGCGGATGACCTCGCGGTTCGGATGCAGGTCGGGGTACGCGATCGCCAGCCATTCCAGGTGATGGCCGGTCGCGATGACTCGGCGATAAGGCGGCTCGTCCATCGGCGACGAACGGGCCGCGGCTCCGTTCGGCCAGTCCGAACCCCAGCAGCCGTCCTCGTGTTGCGACAGCGTGATCAGGTCGCGCACGGTGCGCAGATGTTCGTAGACGGCGTCTCGCACGGGTGGTGAGAGAAGCTGAAACCGGTCGTCGAGCCGCAACAGCACCATCAGCGAATAGACGCGGTGCGTGCCGCCGCACACGCCGAAACGCTTGTGGCCGCGCATCAGCGTTTCGGCGAGCAGATCGAAGTCGATGCGGCGGCCGTCGCGATTGACCCAGCTCGTGTGATCGGGCGGCAGCCAGAAGCCGAACGCCATCACGCTCCATTCCGTCTCGCGTTCGTTCGGGTCGAAGTCGCGAACCGCCTCCTGCAAAGCGTCTTCCAGCGTGTCGCCGCGACGGCTGGGGCCGAAGATCGGCGTGTCGAGCGGTACGCCCGCTTCGGTGAGGCAGGCGAGCCAGTGATCGTGATGGACGCTTTCGCCCGGCTCGCGTCCCCAGTTGATCGCGATGCCGTCGGGGCGTTCGGCCAGCAGCGGCCGGGCCTGTTCGACGTCGTTCCACGAGGCGAGATGCGCTCCGTAGTCGGTCAGAAACTCGATGAGCCGCGGTCCGTCCATGATCGTCGGGTCGTCGAACTCGATCGTCGCTCCCCAGGCCCGCAGGGCATGCTCGACGTAGTTCGGCTGAAGCTCCTTCACATCGAACTGCGGACGCACCTTCGCCAGCACGTCGCGCAATTCCTCGTCGGTGACGATGCTGGGATCGTCGTACAGCGGCGTGACGCGAAACGGCCGATCGTGCGAAATCTTCAGCCGCGCCGCGCTCGCCCGGCCGGTCATCGCCTGCACGACCCGACGCTCGCCGCGGTTCGAGAGCGCCGTCGCCGCGACCGCGAACGCGGCGATCGTCACGATCTGAACGCCGACGATCAGCATCAGCGGAAGTCGATGTTTGTGGCGTGGCATGGTGATGAAAGCCAATGGTTTGAACGAAGTGTTAGCCGTCGGCCTCGGCCGACGATCGCCCGACAAGTCGGGCGGCTAACAGCGTCATCGCAGCGGCGTATTCCGGCGGAAGACGGCACTGTTGCGATCCTGGTACGACCGCGTCCATTCGGGATCGTCGGTCAACTGGTCGATCAAGATCTGACGTTCCGGAATGTCGAGAACGACCGTGTTCACGCCGTATCGTTCGAGAGCCGCCTGCCAGCCCGATCCGCCGCGGATCATGCTCGTGTAATCCTGCCAGACCTCGGTCGGAACGAGATGCGCATGACCGGCGACGAAGACCGGCAGGCCGGGATTCGTCCAGAGCAGGAAGTCGCCCAACTCGTACGTGTTGAACACCTGGCCGACTGGCGGTTCCTCGGCAAGGTGCCGGGCCGCTCCGGTCGGCGTTTGTAGCGAGATCGCCCGGTCGTCCTGAGGCCGCGCACCGTACGCCAGCCGCTGGGCGAACGGAGTCAGCGCAAAGCCGATCCATGCCACCCCGATCGCCGCGACGGTCCACAACGCTCGCGGAACCGCCGACGCCGAGGTCGGCGTCGGCGAACGCCGCATATTCCACACGGCGGCACCGTGCAGCATGACGCAATACGCCGCGAGCGGTGCGAACCAGACGATCATGCGGCTCGTCCACAGCGTCAGGCCGCCGAACAGCAGCAACGCCAGCACTTCACCCGTGCCGATGCGTCGCGGCGTCATCCGGTACAGGAACAACAGAGCCAGCGACACGCCCGCCGCGGCCTGCCCCTGAGTCATTTGCAGCGTCAGCGGCTGCCACTCGACGATGCTGTCGAGGTTCGCGTGCTTGCCGAACAGCCAGACGTCGGCGAAAAGTCGCAGCCCGTAAGGATTGAGCAGCACCGCCACGGCCGCCAGTTCCGTCAGCAGCACCAGCCGCCAGAACGACCAGCTTCGAACGATCGCCGCGAACTTGTCGGTCCGACGCAAAATGTCGCCGCCGCGACCGAGAGCGAACGTCGCCAGCAGTGCCAAGCCCGCGAGAAACGACCCGTGCAGGTTCGCCCAGGCGGCAAACGTGGCCGGAATCACGACCCAGTGCCAACGGCTTGGTCGACCGACGACGACCGCCAGCGTGATCGCGAACGCGACGAGGCCCGCCAGTTGCGGACGGATGACGACGGAATCGTCGGCACCGTTGAGAAGCTGCTTCCAGCTCAGCCAGATGAACGCCGCCAGCCCGAGCCAGGTGAACGCGACGCTGCCGGTCTTCCGATAGCCTCGCCACGCAAGAATCGCCGCTGTCGTCGCCAGACAGGCCGCCGCGAGGAACTGCAAGCCCGGCAGGCCGAAGCGTTCGAGGGTCAGATAGCCGATCACCTGGCTGAGCCACGCGGTGTCGACGAACTCGATACCCCGCGACAGCGGCATCAGTGGCTCGGTGGCGGGCAGCGACTTCGTCTCCCAGATCAACCGGCCATACGCGAGGTGCCCCCACAAATCGGTATGCCACAACGGTCGCGTCGCGAACGCCAGTAACAACACCGCGACCGGCAGCACCAGCAACGGAAACGCCGGCGTCGTCCGCAGCCACCGCGGCGTGCGAGCTCCGGACGGGCGTTCCTCGGCGGCGGCATGGCCCGGCGAAGGCAGATCCGACCCCGCCAGAGTCGTCGAATCGGAAGCAGTCGTCATCACGTCGCAAATCGCTCGAAAAAAGAACCAGCGCCGGCGCTGACCGGTCGCTCAGGCTGCCGGGATTAACTCCGGCTCGCATAAAACTGTCCCCTCGTCCCCCACTCTCCTTTCCCCCCGCTCCCCCCGTCCCCGCTTCGATCTTACCCCTCAATCGCGACGACGGCAGTCACAGGCGGCGGGTTTCAGGGCGAAACCGGCGGGTCGACACGGCGTTCGCCCCGACCCGAATGACCGTCGTCCCCGCAACGACCCGCACGCCGCCTTGGCGTTCCGATGTTGAGAAACCCGGAATCCTTGAAGATTCCGGGTTTTTGCGCCGTGGGGTTGCGCGAGGAGTGTTGAATCACCGTCCCGCGTCCGCTGCGCGATCGCACTGGTGGCAAGCCACCAGTGCGATCCACCTGTCCCCCGCTCTCTCCGTCACCCGCTCCCCGTCCTAGTTCCAAACATTTCGGCGATTCCGTCGCCGGTCGGGCATTTCCGGTCTCGGAGGTGTTCGAGGTGACGGCAAAATGATCTCACGTGCAATTTTTGCGTCCGTGTGAGGTGTGCCCAAGCTGCCGACGACCCCACTTCGAGCACTCCTGACGGAACAGGTTCAGCACCAGCCGGCGGACGCTGCGAACTCCCAATGGTCCATTCGCCCTAGGTTTCGGCGGAAGGTGTCGTCCGAGGGAACGCCGTTCGGCAGTTTGAGAAACGTCTTCAGCCAACCCTCGCGGACGCGGCGGAAATCCTCGATCTCGGCCCATTCGTCGGCTCGGCAGAACGTGGCCAACACGGCGATGGCGATGACGTCGAACAGCAGATGATCGCAGCGACCCACAACCCGCGGATCCTCGGTGTTCGCCAGCTTCAGCCGTCACGAAGAGTTACATACCGTCCGTGACCGTGGCTCCCGCATCCCTCCGTCGCGTCCGCCCGAAACCTTGCGGAACCGATCAACGGCCAAGGTGTTGCGTCTAGGTTTTGATGCACCGCCTTGGTGGCGGACGGCAAGCGAAGGAGAGAGCCGAAACTTGGAACGGAAGCCGTGTGATCGGCACACTATTGGCCCAGTCAGCTGTGCCAATGAAAGACGTCGCCGCAAGTCGCTGAGAATCAGCAGCTTGCGACGACGGTGGTCAACTGAGCGGAGAGGGGGGGATTCGAACCCCCGGTACCCGTGAAGGTACACCGGTTTTCGAGACCGGCACAATCGGCCACTCTGTCACCTCTCCGGGACGGAACATCTTATGGGTCGTTCGCGGTGGTCGCAAGGTTGCCAATGGCGGCGGGGGAGGCCGTCACTCGCGAATCGGTCTCGCGGTCGAGGAAGGGATCGCCTAAATTCCGCGGTTCGGTTTGGCAGACCCGGCTTGTCTCACGCAGGTTCGCCCATGTTGATGTCTCGCGGATGCCGTCGAGCGTCGCGATTTTGCGCGTTGATGGTGACGCTGGCGGCTCTGGCCGCGACTCCGTCGCGGGCCATGCCGCCGGAGAGCTGGCGGGATGATGCGGGTTTGCACGCCGTCCACTTCGTCGATAGGACGACCGGTTGGGCGGTCGGCGATCATGGGGCAGCCTATCGGACAGCCGACGGCGGGAAAACGTGGGAGCCTCAGTCCGTTTCGGCGGACGTGTCGTTGCGAAGCGTGTTCTTTCTGACCGCCGACGTCGGCTGGGCGGCGGGGGGCACGACGATACCGTTTACCGGAGTCGAGACGGGCGCCGTCTTTGCGACCGAAGACGGCGGCGTCACCTGGCGGCAGATCAACACCGGACCGCTGCCGCGGATTCATGCGATCCGGTTCTTCAGCCGAATGGACGGCGTCGCCGCCGGCGCTTCGTCGCCGGCGTGTGCCAGCGGCGTCTTGACCACGAACGACGGCGGGACGACGTGGAAGCCGATCCAGACGGCGACCGTCGTGAATCTCGGGGGGTGGCGCGCGGCTTCGTTTACGTCGCAAGATCGAGGCGTCGTCGTTGGACCGCGCGGACGCCGCGCAGGAGTCGATGCAGGGCAGTTGATCGCCTCGCGAGAGCCGGCACAAGGATTGCGAGGGTTGAGCGCGGTCTCGCTGGTCGACCCTCTCAACGGTTGGGCGGCGGGCGACGGCGGGCTCGTCTTGCAGACCGATAACGCCGGTCTCGTCTGGAAAGAACCGCCAACGGCCCTGCCTCAATCCGCGCGAGACTTGTTCGATCTGCACGCCGTCGCGGCGATCGGCGAAAAGGTGTGGGTCGCCGGACAACCGGGAAGCTACGTCTGGCATTCGCCTGACGCAGGTCGTACGTGGCGCCCGCAGTCGACCGGCAGCCCGCTGCCGATTCGGGCCTTGCACTTTTCTTCGGAGACGCACGGAACCGCCGTCGGAGCCATGGGGCAGATTCTGACGACCAGCGACGGCGGCATCACCTGGCAACACGCTCGTGCCGCCGATCGCAGGGCGGCGCTGTTGGCGATCTCGCTGCGACCCGACCGGCTCTCGTTTCCGCTCGTGGCGACGCTTGCCGGTGATCAGGGCTATCGAGCAGTCGCGTTGTTGCCGGTTCGGCATGACCTTGGCCCGGCGGAAACGGAGACGCCCAATCTCGACCTGCGCGTCCACGACGCCGTCACGGCGGCAGGCGGGAATGTTGCCGTGACCGATTGGCCGCTGCCGCTGAAGACGCCGGGGATCGATCGCGAGAAAGATGCACTCGTCGCCGCGTGGAACCGCCGGACGGAAGGAAAGCTCGAGCGAGTGCTGGTCGGTCGACTGGTCGCGGCGATTCGGATGTGGCGACCGGAGATCATTGTGCTCGATGAACCGTCCATCGACGACGCAGCGGCCGAACTCCTGATGCAAGCCGCACGGCTGGCGGTGGCGCAAGCCGCCGATTCGACCCGGTATGTCGAACATCGCCCCGCGCTGTCGCCGTGGCGCGTCAAGAAGGTTTATCTACGATCGAGGACGATTGAGCGGCCCGATGCGACGATCGACGGAGATGCCGTCTTATCGCGACTGGGTCTGACGACGGCGGATCTTGCCGATCCTGCGAGGGCCCGCATCGACGCCTATGCGTCGTCGTCAGGCTCTCGTGAAACCTATCGGCTGCTTCCGATTGACGACGGACCGCCTCCGGCCGGCCCGTTCTTCGGCGGGCTTGCGCTGACGCCGGGTTCGCCGGCACGGCGAGCGGTCTCCGAACCCACGGAGAATCCTCATGCCGCTTTACTGGCTCAGCGACAGCGAACGATGCGCGCCTATGCGACAAAGGCGTTCGATGACCCGCAGAAAGCGGCCGCCGTGCTCGCACAGATCGACGAGCTCTCGGCGGGGCTCGCCCCCTCTCAGGCATCGCGTCAGCTTTATAGGCTCGCGGAATCCTATCGACGCGAAGCCCGCTGGGATCTCGCCGAGCAGATGTTTCTGGCCCTGATCGAGCGATACCCGGGCGAACCGGCGGCACGAGACGCGATGACGTGGCTGCTGCGACTCTGGACCGGCTCCGAGCCGGTCTGGCGACGTATGAAAGGCCTCGGAACGACGACTACGCGATCGGTCGGTTCGATCGAGACGCTCGCGAACCGGATCGACACCGCCTTCGGCATGGCCGAAGCAGGCGCCTCCGCCACGACGCCTTCGCAAATCGCCGCGGCAGGGCTTGGCCCCGATCCGCTCGACGTCGCCAGCAGTGAAGGTGCGCTGAAGATCGACGCGACGCGACGTTGGGACGACGCCACCGTCACTCACTGGCGGCAGCAGGCGCTGCGTCTCGGGTCGTTGATTCGCCGAACCGACCCGGCACTCTTCTCATCGCCGCAGGTGCAGTTTCCGCTGGCGGTCGCGGTGCGAACGGGCGGCGGATCGGCCGTCGCCTACATGCAGCGATTTGCGTCCGACGGCAAGGGCGGCGGCTGGCATCCGGCGGCCGCGGCGGAATTGACGCTCGCCCGTACGGGTGGTTCGAGTGAAGTGCCGACGGCGGTTTCCCGTCGAGCGGCGCAGCCGCCGCATCTCGACGGACTGTTCTCTGATCCGTGCTGGCAGGCGGCGAAAGCGCACGAGCTCGTCGCGGAACCCGCAACGTCGCTGCCCGACGGCGGCCTCGTTTTGTTATCGCACGACGACAAGTTTCTTTACCTGGCGGCGAGCGTGCCCCGCGTTCCGGGGCGGCCGGTTCCCATCGTCGAACTGGCCGGCCGGAAGCACGACGCCGATCTCGCACTGCACGACCGGCTGATCGTCACTCTCGATCTCGATCGGGACTACGCGACCTATTATCGTTTTGAGGTCGACCAGCGAGGTCAAACTGCGGATGACTGCTGGGGAGACGCGTCCTGGAACCCGCAATGGTTCCTCGCCGCCGAGGGGGATGACGCTCGCTGGCGGATCGAGGCGGCGATTCCGCTCGGCGAACTTGGCCCGCGACCACCACAGATCGGCGAGTTGTGGGCGATTTCCATCGCCCGTGTCGTGCCAGCGGTCGGCGTCCAGGGTTGGCCGCGGGCGAACGACGGTGCGGTGCGTCCGGAGTCGTTCGCTCTGCTGCGATTCGAGTAAGATCACCGCATGCCACTTCTGATCGGACTCGATGAAGCGGGATACGGACCCAACCTCGGTCCTCTCGTCGTCGCGGCGACGGTCTGGGAGGTCGCGGAGGATCCCCGCACGTTCGATCCCTGGGTCGCGTTCGACGGAGTCGTGTCGCAGGCCGCCGACCCGAGCGGAAAAACCGTGCATGTGGCCGACTCGAAGGTGGTGCATGCCGCCTCGGCGGGCATTGCGGCCGTCGAGCGTTCGGCAACGACGATTCTGCGACTAGCCAATCGCGGTGCGTCGTCGCTCCACATGCTTTGGGACGACCTGACCGGCTCTGACCACCGTGCCGATTGCGGCGAGCCGTGGTTTTGCGGGAACGACGTCTCGCTGCCGATGACCGAATTGCCACAGGATTCGTCCCACGTGCTCGAGTGCTGGCTGCAACGTTGCGAATCGACCGGGTGCCGGCTCGTCGACGTCGTCTGCGAGATCGTTCCGGCTCGCCGGTTCAACGGCGAATTGCAGAAGACGGGCAGCAAAGGTCGATTGCTCTCCGAAGCGACGCTTGCACTGCTGCGAAGAGTTTGGGATCCCGCGGATGATCGCGATGCACTTGTCCTGTGCGACAAGCACGGCGGGCGGAATCGCTACGCCGATCTGCTGGCCGACACGTTTCCCGACGAGATGCCGCTGGGGCTGGAAGAGTCGAGTGCGTCGAGCCGGTATCGCGTCGGATCGGGAGAGATCCGGTTTCAGGCGCGGTCGGAAGCGCACTTGCCCGTCGCGGCCGCCTCCCTGGTCGCGAAGTACCTGCGCGAAGCATGCATGGAAGCGATGAACGCGTTCTGGATCGCCCTCCTTCCCGATCTTCGACCGACCCGCGGCTACCCGCTCGACGCCCGTCGCTACTTGCGCGAAATCGAGGCGGATGCCGCGGGAATGGGTTTGGAGCGAGAGACTTACTGGCGACTCAAATGACCGTGATTGCCCGTCGCAATCCGGCCGTCGGTCACGAGGAGAATGTCGCATGATTCCTGTCTTGCTTCTTGCATCGTCCTGCCTGCTTTCGGGGAATCCAGCGGCCGAGGACGTCATTGCGACGGTGAACGGCACCGCCGTCACTGCACAGGATCTTCGTGTTTACCTTGTGTTGCGCGGACTGCCGGCCGATGTCTCGCCGGCAGTGCGGTCGCAGGCGATCGGTCGGCTTGTTGATCGCGCGTTGATCCGGCAGTTCCTCGAACGGCACAAATCGACCGCCGCTCCTGACGAGCTTGCAGCCGCGGTCCGACAGTCGCTGGATCGCCTCCGCCGGGAAGAACAGCCCCCCGAGCCGAGTCTCGAAACGCTGGGAGTCGATGAAGCTCGTCTTGCTGCTGAAATGGCCGTTCCGGTCGCGTGGCGGCGGCATGCCGCACGAGTTGTGACCGACGAGCAGATCCGCGGCTACTTCGCAAGCCATCGACAACGTCTCGACGGCACACGCCTTCGCGTATCGCAGATCTTCCGGAAGTACGTGGCGGGTGAGTCGATCGAAACCGCTCCGGCGTCGATCGCGGCATTGAAAGGCGTCCGTGAGTCGATTTCCAACGGCACGACGTCATTCGCCGAGGCGGCGAGAAAGAACTCGCAATCGCCGACGGCTGAGGCGGGCGGAGACGTGGGCTGGATCGACCCGCAGGGCGATTTGCCGGCCTCTGTCACGCGAGCGGCGTTTGCCCTGAAGCCGGTCGAATTGAGTGAAGTCGTCCTGTCGCCGTTCGGAGCGCACCTGGTGACCGTCACGGACGTCGAAGCCGGCGAGTCGAGTCTGGAAGACGCTCGGCCGGCAATCCTCGCCGAGCTTTCCGACGCTCTCTGGAACGAGACGGTCGCCGCCGAGCGGAAGACCGCTAAGATCGAGATGCACGAATAGTGCGTCTCCGTCCGTTCGAAGCCGTTGAATCAATGGCTGTCGAATTCGCTCGAACGGTTTTCTTCCGCCCATCAAACCGCCGAAGTCATCGTGGCATTCCCGCATCATGAAGATCCTGCTGACGAACGATGATGGAATCGATGCGCCGGGTCTGGCGCTGCTGCGTGAAATCGTCGCGCGCCATGCCGAACCGATCGTCGTCGCCCCCGATCGACACCTGTCGGGCTGCGGGCATCGGGTCATCACCGACGAAGAACTGGTTCTCGAAGAAGTCGGTGCCGAACGGTATTCGCTTTCGGGGACGCCGGCCGATTGCGTTCGCATCGGTCTGCTTCACGTCGTCCCCGAGGCGACCTGGGTGCTGTCGGGCGTGAACGACGGCGGCAATCTGGGTGTCGACACCTATCTGTCGGGAACGGTCGCCGGAGCGCGCGAGGCGGCGTTGTTCGGCCGACCGGCGGTCGCCCTGTCGCAATATCGCAAGGGCAAGGGCGAAAAAAACTGGCAGTCACTTGCCGAGCCTCTGCACCACATCCTGGAAACGATGCTTTCCGATCCGCCCGGAGCCGGCGCAATCTGGAACATTAACTTTCCCGCCGTCGAAGATCTGACGCCGGCCAGCCGAACGGTGCGCTGCCCGCTCGAACCGGGGCACCTGCCGGTTCGGTATGAATCGGCGGAGAACCGTTTCCGCTATCGCGGCGTCTACGCCGACCGGCCGCGCCGGCCGGGGTCCGACGTCGACGTCTGCTTTTCGGGCGACATCGCCGTCACGCGGCTGCGTTTGTTCTGACCGCCGGCCGCGTCGCGGAAACGAGTCAGCGGCCGAACGAACTCTTGAGCTTGCTCATCTGCTGGTCGAGCGCCTGCAGGAACGGCTCTCGCTCGGCCGGGGTGATTTCAGGACGGCGGTGCGCTTCGACGACGGTGCCGAGCGCGAGAACCGCTTTGCGGACCTCGTCGGCGGTCGATCCGCGGGAGGGGGTGCCGATGTCGCGGAGCAGTTGCTGCTGCTGTTTCTTGAAGTTCTGGTAGAAGCTGGTGAACTCCGGAGAGTTCGACTCGGCGTCGGCGACCTTCTTGAATTCGTTGTACAGCTTCACGGTCTCGTCGTAGACGGCACCCGACGAGAAGTCGAGCATCCCGTAGCCGAAATAGCCGAGCACCAGCACGCCGACGACCGCGGCCGCGATGCCGATCGTCTTGCCGGAAATGTTCAGGCTCGAGAAATCGAAGCTCGATCCGCCGCTGCTCCTGCTGCTCGACGCCGCGGCGTAGGCCGCCCGGCTGTTCGTCCTGGCCGGCGTCTGCGTCGACCGGAGTTGCGCCGCGGCCATCTCGCGCATCATGTCGGCGGCGGGAGTTCTCGAAGTTCCGCCGGACGACGAATCCGATGTCGCGGCGGCCTCCGGCATTCCATGCGGCGCGTGGTCGGCAGGAGACGTCGGCGACGAATGAGGCGGTGTCAGGTCCGCCGGTCGCGACGGCGACCTTGCCGGCTGTGCCAGCGGTCGAGTCGCAGCGGCGGCAGGCGACGACTGGGAAGACGTGTGGCCGAACTGCGGCCCGCCGGCACCGGCGTGGTGAGCCGGCGGCGCGGCAGGGCCGTTGCTTGTGAGCTGGCTCCGCAGGCGCTGGTATTCCGCATCGAGACGCTGGAGCATCTCGGTCCGCGCGGATGGGTCGGTCGGCAAGGTCGCGGCACCGGCGAAGGGCGAGACATTCGGTTGGACCGCCGGCACTTCCACGTCATCGAGTTCGTCCAGACCGTCGAGCAAATCGTCGGAGCGGCTTTTCTTGGTCTTCCGCAACCGTTTGCGCTCTCGACGCTCCCGTTTCTTCTGTTCCCGTTCTTCGCGCGCCTGTTCGAGCTCGATCGCTCGCTGGCGGACGACCGATTCGCTGAACAGTCCCGGCACCTTCGCGGCCTGCATCCACGGCCCTGCCGTTCCTTCACGAAGCTCGTCGTCGGGCGCCAGTTGCTCCTGATCGGCAAGCTCGCGGACCTCGGCGAGGGTGTACGGTCCGAATTCGCTGTCGAGCATCCGACAGAACCACGTCGCTTCTGAAACCGACGCCGTTGTTTCGGTCGGCGCCGACGCCGTCACGCCACCGGCGAGGTCGAACGCTTCCTTGAAAGGCCGCCAGTCGCCGGAGGTGCCGGCGCGGACGGGGTCATCGGCGTCGATCTGGCCTTGTTCGAGCATCGTCAGGAGATCTTCCGACGTCACCGGCCCGACTTCTTGTCCGACGACCATGCAGTACCATTGTTCGCCCATGCCGAAAGCCCCCGAGAAGCACCGCAGTCGAACGACGCGACATCCGCAAAGAGTTGCACCCGTGCAATTTACCCGCTCTCAGGGGACACGGGTACGGACGGATATTGAAAAGTTCGCAATCCGGGCCGGATCGCGCCTGTTGGTGTTGATATGATGGTGGTGTCCCTCCGCGTTATGACTCTTCACGAATTCCGTATCATGCGACCGCTCGCCCGGACCCTCCTGGCGGTCGGAATCGTCGTATCGGCGGCGACGGCCCGCAGCGACGATCGGCCGATCGACTTCGGACGCGACATCCGTCCGATCCTGTCGGACAAGTGCTTCTTCTGCCACGGCCCCGACCCGGCCCATCGCGAGGCCGATTTGCGGCTCGATTGGCAGGACGGCGTCCTCGCCGATCGCGGCGGCTACGCCGCCGTCGTTCCCGGCAAGCCGGACGAAAGCGAACTCATCGCCCGCATCACGGCCGACGACGAGTCGATGAAGATGCCGCCGGCTGAGTCGGGCAAGTCGCTCAGCCCGGAGCAGATCGAACTGTTGCGGCGGTGGATCGAACAGGGAGCCGAATGGGAAGGCCATTGGGCCTACGAGCCGCTCGTCCGGCCTGTGGTTCCTGCTGCGAAGGACGCCTCCTGGCCCCGGCAGCCGATCGACCGGTTCGTTCTCGCACGGCTCGACCAGGAAGGGCTGACGCCGTCGCCCGACGCCGACCGGGTCACGCTGATCCGGCGGCTCAGCTTCGACTTGACCGGTCTGCCGCCGACGGCCGACGAGGTCGATCGCTTCCTCGACGATCGCTCGCCGGATGCGTACGAACGGCTCGTCGAGCGATTGCTCGCCAGCCCGCACTTCGGCGAGCGGATGGCGGTCTATTGGCTCGACCTCGTGCGGTATGCCGACACGGTCGGCTATCACGGCGACCAGGGACATCACATCCAGCCCTATCGCGATTACGTCATCAAGAGCTTCAACGAGAACCTTCCGTTCGACCAGTTCACCCGCGAGCAACTCGCCGGTGACCTGCTGCCGAACCCCACGATGTGGCAGACGATCGCCAGCGGCTACAACCGCGTGTTGCAGACGACGCATGAAGGCGGCGCTCAGGACAAAGAGTACCTCGCGAAGTATTCCGCCGACCGCGTGCGCAACGCCTCATCGGTCTGGCTCGGCTCGACGCTCGCCTGCGCCGAATGCCACGATCACAAGTTCGATCCCCTCACGCAGAAGGACTTCTACACCTTCGCCGCGTTCTTCGCCGACGTCAGCGAAACGGGCATCTTTCCCGGCTCGCCGAACACGTCGCCGACGAAGCGTCCGCCGGAGCGGCCGGTCTGGAATCTGGCCCAGTACGGCCGGATTCAGGCGATCGAAACGAAGATCGCTTCGCTCTACGACGCGCCGTCGATCGGCAAGCCGCAGAAGGAGATCGACGAGGAACGCGCGAAGCTGATCGACCAGCGGGCGGAGATCGAGAAGAACTTCCCACTCTGCATGGTCACGGTGTCCCAGCCGCCGCGGCCGATTCGCGTGCTGCCCCGCGGCGACTGGATGGACGAAAGCAGCCCGCCCGTCGATCCCGCCGTGCCGGCGTTTCTGTCCGGCCTCGAAACGGAGGGACGAGCGACGCGACTGGACCTCGCGAACTGGATCTGCAGCGACGAGAACCCGCTGACCGCCCGTGTCTTCGCGAACCGCACCTGGAAGCTGTTCTTCGGTCGCGGACTGAGCGGCAACCTCGACGACGTCGGCGCCCAGGGCGAGGCGCCCTCGCATCCCGAATTGCTCGACTGGCTCGCCGTCGAGTTCCGCGAGTCGGGCTGGGACGTCAAGCATCTCGTCCGCACGATCGTCACCTCGCGGACGTACCGGCAAAGCTCGCTCGTCGATCCCGCGCTGCTCAAACGCGACCCGCAGAATCGTCTGCTCGCCCGCCAGGGTCGCTCCCGGCTGCCGGCGGAGTTCGTCCGCGACAACGCACTGGCGATCAGCGGACTGCTCGTGCCGCACCTCGGCGGCGAGAGTGCGAGGCCGTATCAGCCGGAAGGCTACTACGGCCATCTCAACTTCCCGGTGCGGGAATACGATCCCGACGAAGACTGGAAGCAGTACCGCCGCGGCGTCTACATGCACTGGCAGCGGCAGTTCCTGCACCCGATGCTGCGGGCTTTCGACGCTCCCAGCCGCGAAATCTGCACGGCCGAGCGGCCGATCTCGAACACACCGCTGGCGGCGCTCGTGTTGCTGAACGCCCCGACGTTCCTCGAAGCCGCCCGCGTGCTTGCCGCCCGCGCGATCCACGAAAGCGGCACCGACGACGAGTCCCGCCTGCGCTGGCTGTGGCGACACGTCCTGTCGCGTGAAGCGACCAGCGACGAGATCGACCTGCTTCGCACGCTGCTGGAACAGGACCGCGCCGAGTACGTCGCCGACCGCGAAGCGGCGGCGAAGCTGCTGTCGATCGGCCTCGCCCCGCTGCCGAACGACGTCGACCAGGTCGAACTCGCCTCGTGGACCGGCGTCGCGCGGGCCGTGTTGAACCTGAACGAGACGCTGATGAGGAATTGACGTCGCCTGATTGTCGC
>JBAQZJ010000395.1:0-5339 GCA_049790855.1 Planctomycetaceae bacterium
CCCTGACGGTCGAGGCTCTGAAGGCGGCACTCGATGGTGAACATCGCCCGGCATTGGAAACCTGCGACGCTCTTCGCGACGGCGCCGCTCGTCGGCGCCGCGTTCGTCTACGGCGGCTACTGGATTCCCGACCTCGAACTGCGAGTCTTGCTGTCGGTGCCGACGATCGCGGCCCTCGTCACGCTCATCTGGCTGCGGGTGAGTCGGATCGATTCGCCGTTGCCAGGGCCGAAACTGGCGGCGGGTGCGACTGTGGCGGCGCTGTGGCTGGCACTCGCGGCGATGCCCTACCTCGGGCGATCGGTCCTGTTGCACCTCGAAGCGGCGGACCTTCCGGCGTGGAAAGGAAAACGGCCCCTGTTTCGATTCGGCGTCGTCGGCGACAATTCCGTCGACTACGAGGGAGCACAGATCGCACGGGCGCCGCGCGAGGAGGTCGAAGCGTTCTATCGCCGGAAGATGGCCGACGACGGATGGAAACTGGAACGGCGATTTATCGCGACGCCGGGCGACGTCGACTACCTGATCTTCGCCAAGGGCAATCGCAAGATCGCGTTCCACCTCGGCCGGACCTGGGAGGATCACGCGACGGCCGTCGAAATCTTTCGCGTCTCGTATTGGCCCGGCGCTCACGAACCCGGCACAGGACGGCGAGCGTGGCACGACATGATTCGCGACGCGCTGTAGGTCAGGCTTACGCCTTGTGGCCTCCCGTCAACGACAAGCGAGTCGCAACCGTGTCGCATGTCGCGCGCGGCACAGTCAATTTGTGGTGCATGCGTCTCGCATGCACTCCGCCGCGGCAGCGGCGGCACGGACTGAGAATCCCGTCCAGCGCACCTTCACGCCTCGCCTGCCGGCTCCGTAATTGTCGGGCCTGCGGCCCGAATGCACGCGGGACGCATGTACCACAACCATTGATGCCACGAGACGTATGCACCGCCGGCGGAAGCCGGACCTACTCGATGCTCTCCGTCCGGGTATCCAGCACGACTCGGGTGCGCAGCAGCAGGTCGTGCAGGCTGCGGCCGTCGGGACGGACGGCCGCGACGCCGGCGTCGACCGCCGCGTGCGCCAGTCCCGCCAATGCGACCAGCGTTCCGAGCCAGCCGACGCCGATTTCGGACATGGTCAGGTAGATGTCCACGCTCAGCAGCGGCAGCAGTTGAAAGACCGTCCGCATTGCCAACGCCGGGCAATTCGGCGTCAGGCCGTGCAAATCGACGATGCGCAGCTGGAGCAGCGATTTACCGGGGCTGGTCTTCCACCACGCCTGCAGCCACGCCGCCGAGAACAGCACAAGCAGGTCGGACGCCAGATCGATCACGACGCTCAGAAAGGGCGTCGGGGTCAGCCAGCCCCGCGAGGCGAGAAAGCCGAACGGCGCGAGCAGCAGGATGCCGGCGACCAGCGCCACGAACAGGTCGGCGAACCACGCCAGTCCGCGATTGACCCGTCCGGCCCGCGGCAGATCGACGGGCTTCAGCCGTTCGAGATCGGCAATCAGCTCGTCGTGCGTCTGGTAACGATCGGCCGGGTCTTTCTCCAGCAGGCGTTCGAGCACGCCGCGCCAACCTTCCGGCAGTTCCGTCGGCCAGACGTCGGGGAACTCGGGGGCGGCGACGCGGTGCGCCTCGATGTGTTCCTGCAGCGTTCCCGATTCGACGGTGTACGGTCGCCGGCCGAACGTCATCTCGAACACCATCACGCCGAGAGCGTACATGTCGCTGCGGATGTCCGGCTCGGCGCCGCCGACTTCGGGCGGCAGATAATGCGGCGTGCCGGTGATCGCGCCGGTCGGTTCGTCGCGCCGCCCCGACAGCCGGCGGGCGAGTCCGAAATCGCCGAGCTTCACGGCGCCGTCGCCGGCCAGCAGGATGTTGCCCGGCTTGATGTCGCCGTGAACGACGTCGTAGCGGGCGGCATGACGCAGCGCCCGAGCGATCTGCAGCGCGACGTCGACCGTCTCGCAGTAGGTCAAAGACCCCGCCTGGAGCCGGTCGGCGAGGGTCGATCCGGCGACGAGCTCCATCGCCAGGAACGGTCGTTGCGGATCGGGACTGACGTAATAAATGTGAACGACGCCCGGATGATTGACGCGGGCCTGGGCACGAGCCTCCTGAAGCAGCGGGACGGGGCCGTCGGCACCCGCGGCGGAACCATTGACGGACGGTCGCAGCACCTTGAGCGCGACGTAACGCTCGAGCGACTCGTCGAGTGCGCGGTACACGTCGCCCATCCCGCCGCGACCGAGTCGACCGACGATGCGAAAATGCCCAAGCCGGCGATCGGACGGCAGGGGAATCTCCGCGTGCGGCTCTGCGCCGGGCGATACGATCGTGGTCGGGGCGTCGCGGCCGTCGGGAGTGCGCTCGCCCTCCTCCGCCGGTTCGGTGTCGGGATCAGGCTCGATCGGCTCTTCGAAGCCGAACGGCATCTGAATCGTTTCGGTCGCAGCCAAGCGGGCGACCTCGGCGGAATAGCGTCGTCCGCAGGCTTCGCAGCGACCTCCGGTTTGCAGATCCAGCTCGGCCGTTTCGCCGCAGACGCAGTGGTACCTCACCCGTTCGCCTGGCCGGTTCTCGGCCTGCGAGATCGAAACGCCGCTCGATTTCTGGATCGGTGCAGTCACGGGGGCGTCGCCGTCAGTTCGTTCACATGACGCGGGTGCCTGACCTGGTTCGAAGCCGTGATCGCCAGAAAACGCGGTCCCACGAATCCCTCTTACGGCTCGAACAGCGACTGCGTACGGACGATGGCACGGCAGTCGGGAAACGTATGAAAGACGTGCAGCAGCAGACCGTCGTTGCGGGCGTCGGTGCGAACGAGACTCAGGGGCGCCGGCGCCAGACGGTTGCCCGGCGGAAAGCGGTACGCGATCTCGGCCTTGAGGCAGTCGAGCGACAGCTCTTCATGCGTGCGGGCGAAGACTTCGGCATCGAGCTCTTCGAGTTGAAAGCAGGTCTGATAGCGCAGTCCGCCCTCGAAGACGCGGCTTTCGTTGCGGCTGCCGCGGACTTTGCGGCCGTAGAGCCGTTTCTGTTCGGGAAGGCCGTGGCCGTTCGCGGCAAGCACTTCGGTGATCGTCCGCCCGCCGCAGCGAAAGGTCACCAGGTGTCCGGCGTCGCAGAGGCTGATCGTGGCGTGAAAGGACTCGAGCGCGATCGTCATTTCGGCGCGAACGTCGAACAGTTCGGGGTGGACGCTCCGGCCGAACAGATGAAAGACGAGATCCGAGACGTCGGGGCGAACGACGCTGACAGCCATGACACTGCATCCCGGTTCCGAGATCCGTCTCAAAAAATCCACCCGCCGTCGTGCGGGCATGATCGACTTGAATGATCGTCGCATTATAACGCTGCGAGTTTCTCCGAGGCCAGAGGTGAGCGAGAAGTGCCGGGCCGTAAGCAACGAGCAGCAAGCGCCGATGTTGCAGGCGTCCCGCGGGACATGTCGCGGACGTCGGCCGGGCCGACGCATCGGAAATCGCAATTCCCGAATCCCGTTTCAGTCGCACTTTGACCTGCCTTGAAACGCCATCTAGAATGCCGGTTCGGGAAAAGCCCGGTCCAGACCGGCCGGGTTCCCGTTGCTGCCGTGACGGATCGGCGAGTTCGCGCTCGTCGTTCGCTGCGGCCCGATGCCCTCCGGGAGCGACCGATGGACGTCTACGGCTCGTTGGCCGACGATTTTTACGTCAACATGAATCTCAATACGGAGATGCGGCTGCCGGACGGCCGGGAGACGATCCTCGACTTTTTCGAGCGCGTCCAGAAGCAGTATCCGAGCATGCGGAACTTCTTCACCCGCGAGAACGGCGACTTCGTGCTCGAGGAAGACAAGGATCAGGGCAGCCAGCGCTGGGTGTCGCTCGAACCGCGACGAATCTGCAGCGGCCACGTCAATCCGCCGAGCGTCGATTTCGCCTTCGAGCAGCACCGGCTCGTGCTGCAGCTCGTGCCCTACATGCTGAGCGTCAGCCCGCTCGACTGCGAGGCGCTCGATTACATGATGGGCTTCGACTTCACCTTCCGCGGGAACCACGACGCACTCGTCGCCGAAGCCTTGGGCACCGGACCGGCGATGGACGGCTTTCTCGACATTCCCGGAGCGCAGATTCTCAACTTTGAGCCGAGCATCACGATCAGCCTCGACGAAGACTGCCGGACGCAGGCCCGGCTGATGATCGAAACCCGCACGAACGCCTATCAGGTCCGCCGTCGCGAGTTCCCGGAAGATCAGATCAGCGTCTACTTCACCGTCCGCCAGTACGGCAGCCTCGACGCGGGTGTCGCGTTCGAGGAACGCCTCGCCGGCCTGCGACGCCAGTGCGAACAACTGATGGACAGCTACGTCATCGACGCGGTCCTGCGGCCGCTGGCGCAGGCGATCGCGACGAAGTGAGACCCTTTCATGGCTCAAGCCCGTGGCCGCTACTGGAGTGATCCAGGCCCGCAGTTCGACATCTGCAAAGAAGACGCGGTTCGCCTGCTAACTGATGCGGCTGCCGAGTGGACGAAGGGGGACTTGACACAGCCCGAACCGGAAGTGGTTCTTGAACAAATTCTCAACCTGTTCGCGAAGAAGCAGTTCCTAAAGCGGCCGTACGGCTGCGGTCCATAACGACCATGCCCCCAGGGGGTGTCTACGATGTCGTCTCCCTTCCCCGGAATGGACCCGTATCTCGAAGGGCCGCTGTGGCCCGACGTGCATCAGGCGCTGGCGTCGGCGATCCGTGCCCAGCTCAGTCCCCGTTTGCGACCGCGTTACGTCGCCCGCCTGGCCATTCGCGTCGTGAGGGAATCCGACCCGGAATCTGAAGTCGGGATCATGTATCCCGACGTTGAAGTGCTCCGGAGTCAATCCAGCGACGACTTGGCCGAGCGAGCAGCCGAAGCTGGTGCCGCACCGGCCTTATTGACGGTGCCGGCCTATCCCCCCGTTGATGAAAAGCTGGTCACGGTGGAGATTCGCGACGCGGATGCAAACCGGCTCGTCACCGCGATCGAAATCATTTCCCCCGTGAACAAGCATGGAAAGGGGTTCGGCGAATACCGACGCAAAAGAGATCGGCTGAGACGGTCGCGCACGCACTTGCTTGAAATCGACCTGCTTCGCCGCGGGGAACGCGTCGTTCCCGGACCGCGCGTTCCCGCCTGCGACTACCTGATCGCCTTGACTCGGGCCGGCGCCCACGTCACGGAACTGTGGCCGCTAGCAGCCTGTTGAAAAACGGCATCCCCGGCGCTATGTTCCGGCGGTTGGTCGTGGGGATGGTCTGAGGAGAAGCTATGGGCTTGGGACGCAGGAAGCGGGAGCGGCAGGTCGAGTTCTGGGTG
>JBAQZJ010000396.1:0-16878 GCA_049790855.1 Planctomycetaceae bacterium
CTCGATGAGCTGCACAGCTTCCTGTTTGAACTCGACCGTGAACTGACGACGCGCTTCCGACATGAACTCTCCTTTCGGTTCCATGATACGCTCCTAACCGAGCGCCCACGAAACGTGGGAAAGTCCATCGGCCGTCACCCAGCGGCAGGGAAGACCGGCCGCGAGCGTTCGCCGCAGCATCTCCCTCGCCAGGGCCGGCTTGCTCGCCAGGGCCGGCTTGGTGGCGAACTCGGCCGACTCCGGCACCCTGGCCGCGGCACGACGCACGCCGTCTTCCGCCCAGCTCTTGGGGAGATACAAAGCCCGATCAATCAGCGCATGGCCATGCCGGGAGCGGTAAGCGAGGAACACGCCGATCTGGCAATTCTCGATGCGGCCGGCGGTGCCGGAGTACTGCCGGCGCACGCCGACCGACTTCATGCCCTTCTTGAGGAAGCCCGTCTCGTCGACGATCAACACCGCCTCGTCATCCCCGAGATGCTCGGCCGCATACTCCCGCAGGTCATCGCGGACTTCATCGGCATTCCACATCGCGCGGGCGATGAAGTGCTGCAGGTTCGTGGGCGTGGCCTCGCCCAACTCTTCGGCGAGTTGCCAGCCGTTCTTACGCTCGACGCGGCTGATCAGCCCGCGGAGGTAATCGCCAGCGTGCCCCCGCAGATCTTTGCGGGAGAACCGCGGCCCGATCCGCAGGGCGGCCACATCGAGCTCACGCGTCCAGCGTCTGAGATCCCGGATCGTCGGCATCCCGGCCTCCCCACACACGGAAGGCGGAGGCTACCCGAGCATCAGTCTTCGTGTAAAGTCCAACTGTAGTAGTAGGAAGCTTCGACCGCGTCCTGAAGAAGGTCGTGCAGGGCCTTTTCTTCGGCCTCTACGAGCGATTCGTCGCGCGTGACCAACTCCAATTGCTCTTGGTCACGGACCAGCAATCCACCACCCCCGAACAGGACGTGGCACTGCCCTAAGAGTCGGTTTCATCCCGAAACTGAAGATCGTTCAAGTAGGTAGCAATGTCGTACAGGATGCGATCGGGCACGCGACCGCGTTTGCGGCGGATCTCGCCGAGTGAGACGTTACCAAGCCAGTCGCACATCACGACGCATGGTTTCGTTGCCCCCGTCACTCGGTGCGGGAAACCATTCTGATGGGGCAACCGGAAATAGGCCGCCAGCAATCTCAGCGGACCTTGCGTCGAAACGGCTGCCACCACGACCGGTGTCTCTTCTGAGATCTGATCGGTGGGCGTGAGAATGACGGCCGGTCGGAGTTTGCGGTTACCGCCTTGTGGGTCGTCGAGTTCGACTTCGACGATGTCTCCGAACTGGTAGGCCGGCACGCAAACGCCCCCCCGCCCGGTCTCAGAACGGGGAGTCCTCGTCGTACCACTCGGCTGGCGGAGGAGAATGGGCGGCGAGCTGGATCAGGAACTCGTTCCGTGGCATCAGTCGCTCAGCCGCGGCGCGCAGGTTCTGCGGCTCGGTCGGAGGGAGTAACTCGCCTCCTTCGCCGACTTCGGCCCAGACATGCGGAACATCGAAGATGCCCGTATCGGTCGTGGTGCTAAGCAGTTCGCACGCAGTCGTCATTTTCAATTCCCACACCGTAAAACTGTTCAATCAGCGAGAATGCGGTGCGCTGATCGCTCAGAAAGGATTCGCAGGCATTTCTCGCCGCGGCAAGCTTCTGTTCTCGACCAAGGAATCGGCTCAGGTCGGTGTGAATGTTGGCCGTGATTTGACAACCGTCGCCGTCGCGAGTCAATGCGATGCGGAAATCTCGCCCGCCTCGGGTGACCGTGACGACCGAAGAACTGTTCTTCCAGGTGAAGTCGGGCGACAAGTCGGGAACGAACAGCTGAAACGGAATCGAGTCGCGATCGGTTTCATCGGCTCGCAGCATGACGTTGCCGCCGACGGCGATCAGAGGAGTCCATTCCAGCGTTTCGATCACCTTTCCGATCGCTGCCCCGCAGTTCTCATGTCTCGCACGACTGGCCGCCACGACCTTCTCCGGTGTGATCGTCCATTCGACTTCGGAATCTTGCTGTGAAAAACGATACCCCGGCCGGCTCAGATCGGCATGCAACCGAACCTTTGGGCCGGAAATGAACAGTCCGAGTTCCGTGAACCAGTCCGGCTGAAGCACGTAGATGTTGAACGTGCCTGCGGCAACAAAATCGGACTGGACGAAGCGAAACACGACGGACTCCACAGGACTTCGATTCTCCCAGCATGGCCGGCGACTTGCGGGAAATCTACCAGTCCCGGAGTCGCGCTGAGGGACGGGAAAAGCCAGAAACCCTATTGTTTCGCGATAGTTGATGCGGTCAATCGGGGCAATACGCATGTCGTATTGGAAGTGGAACAATAGGAAACCTCAGTCCAACCGGCAAGAATCATTCACAAAGCACAAGCGGACGACACGAATTGCCAAGCAACCGTCCTTCGCGAACAATTCCGCAATATCGATACATGCGTCGATTTACGTTAGCGGTCGCGTCGCAGTTCAGGGTGACATATGCGGGCAACAAATTCGGCCTTCGAATCGGTCCCGGAACACTACCGGCGGGCAGGTGGACGACGCAGCTACAATGCCCGTCGGCAACTGGCTGCCGAGGGGCGTCGGCACCAGGTCGCCCGAATCTGGTGTGAACTGAAGTTTCGCCGGGGCGCCGCCAGTGAGATCGCTCGACGGCTCGAGATCCATCGCTCGACGGTCTGCCGCGACTTGCAAGTACTCGATCTGATGGTCCTGCACGGCTACGAGCCGTGGCAGCTTGCTTTGATCCGCCGCGACGATCGCACGATCCGTAAACTGGTACATGAGCCGATCGTGAAAAGGTGGTAGCTCAACCCAATGGTGTTCGAATGCAGTCCGCGAGCGGAACTGATCCGGCGATTCGAGAATGCGCAGCAGCGGCACGAGAAGGCATCGCTGCGACTTATCGCCTTATCGATCCACGACGAAATGTGGCCGCGGTCCGGCGTCGGGACAAAGCGTGAACACTACGGTCTGTCATCGGGGGATTGGAGACAGTTCCTGTGCCGCCCCGGCGTGATCGACGCCGTTCCCATTGCGACCCGCTGGACATCCTCGGAGGGCAGATGTTGGGAGTTCGCGTACGTGCCGCGCGTTCCGAAGTATTTGTCAGATTCCCATACCCTCGATGTCTGTCGAAGCGCCTTTGAGAACTTCGAGGAATTGGCAATCGATGCGGCCGAACGGCTGAAGCTGCCTCCGCCGATGACTTTCCCCGATGACCAGACGCCGGAGTCGCTCAAGTCTTGGCTTGCTGCTCTGGGTGGTCTGATGCGTCCTAAGACTGTCGCGGTAGAAAAGGGGAACGTTCGCAAACGTTGCATCCGCGCGATGCTGTTGGAAACGCCGATCGATGCCTTCGAGTTATCTGTGGAAGTTCTTCGCGGTGGATCAGACCCGATCGGTGGGCGCACCGATGATTGGAAACCCAGCGTTGATCATCTCGTCGAATCGACATTCTTGCTGCTGAATGCCCTTCAGAACGTTGCCGACATGCCGTACGCTTCCGAACGTCCTGAACGACTTCGGGGGCGAATGCTAAGAAAAGAATTGGCTGAGAAAGCCGGAGTCGAACCTCGTTGCAACCACTTCGGTGGGCAACTGAATCGGCTAGCCGATGCAGGTCTGATTGAGCGGCCAACGAGTGGCGGTCGTGGTTCGAACGGCTACAGCATACTACCGGAAGGCCGGAAGGCACTCGACAAGTTTCAATCGCAGTAATCGCGCAAGAACCGCGCCCGTTATTTGCGCGATTCTCAACCGGCATCATTCCCCCGTGACGTGATTCAACCATCACTACGGGAGATTGAAGTGCCGAGTTCGCTCTTAGACGCGCCGCGTCTCTCTCTGACCGAAGCCGCGCGATCGCTTGGCGTCCACGTATCGACGCTGCATCGCTGGCGGCTCAAGGGTCTGCGCGGCCGCAAACTACGGTTCGTCCGCTGCGGCGCGAAGTCGTACATCCTCCGTGACGAACTGGAGCAGTTCATCGCTGCGATGAGCGACCCGCCCACGGACGTCGAACAGGCGGCCGACTTCGCCGAACGTGCGGCGGCCGCGAACGCGAAATGCGCGGCACTTGGCCTGTGAACGCAGAACGGCCGCCGGGGGGTGATTCGGCGACCGTTCGCGTAGTTCAAATCCTGCCGGCCCTACGCTGCAAACGCGGCCGACACATCATGAAAGCGGCATGATGCCTACTGAGATTGTAACGCGACGAGAGACAACACGACACGTCGGAAATCATGAGATCTGCGGACAGCTCGACATTGCCGAAGAAGCTGCGGCCCTGGGTCTCCGGTTCTCATCGGACAACGTGAACGCAGACGGCTGGCGTTCCTGCCATGCGATCGACCGTGCCGACCAGAACCCATCCGCGAGCTTCAATGTCCATACCGGTTCGTACAAGGATCACGCCGGTGACAACCTGGGCTTGACCTTCTTCGATCTCTGCTCTGCACTCGACTCTTCACGCTTCCCGACGTGGAAAGCCGCGAAGGATCATTTCAAGTCGATTGCGTTCCCCGAGAGTCGCGAGGTTGTCAACAAGCTGGCTCAACGCCCCACAGCGAAGGGCTTGCCAAAACCGGCCGGCAAACCCGGAGCGACAAGCAAGTCCGCCAAAACCTGTGCCACAGTCGATGAGGCGATCGCAGCCTACGAACGGAAGCTGGGACCGGTGGGGCGCCGATGGGAATATGTAGGCCGCGAGGTCGACGACGACGGACACCACGAAACGATCCTTGTCGTCTGCCGATGGGACAGCCGGGACGGAAAGACGATCCGCCCAGTCTCGAAACACCCTGGCGGCTGGCGGTGCGAAGCGCTGCCGAAGCCGTGGCCGTTATACGGTCTCCCCAGTCTGATCGACGACGAAGGACCGCCGGCTGATCAACTGATCGTCGTGGTCGAGGGCGAGAAGTGCGCCGACGAACTGCTGAGCTATGGCGCCTTCGCCACAACCTCGCCAGGCGGGTCAAGCAACGCGAAGTCTGCCGACTGGACACCGTTGACGGGTCGCGACGTTGCGATCCTCGCGGACAACGACGCGGTCGGCCGGAAGTACGCTGGCGACGTGGCCGCGATCCTCAGATCGCTTGAGTGTCGAGTAAAGATCGTCGAGATCCCCGACCTGCCGAAGGGTGGCGACGTGGTCGACTTCATTCGGCGGAAGGATGACCCGCAGGATTCGAGAGTCGCCGACGAGGCCCGAAGCGAACAATACGGCCGGCTGTTGAAGTTCATCAAGGTTACGCCTTGGGAGTACGACGAATCGAGGGACGAGATCCAGCCTAATGTCGACATCGACGAACCGATCGACGATGACCCGACCCCACCGGAACCTCGTACGACGTGGCAACCGTTTCCCGTCAGCTGCCTGCCCATGGTGGTCGGCCGGTATGTCGAATCCGCGGCGGCTGCGATCGGGTGCGACCCATCGCTTGTCGCTGTCCCTCTGATGTCGTGTCTCGCCCGAGCGATCGGCAACAGGCGGGTGGCGCGCGTCAAACTCGACTGGAAGGAACCGGCGATCCTCTGGACAGCGATCGTCGGCAAGAGTGGGTCACACAAGACGCCTGCATTCAATGCGGCGACCCGGTTCCTCGTCCGTCGACAGAAGTGCGCCTTTAAGGAATGGACAGAAGCGAAGCAACAGTACGAGACGGACCTTGTCACCTACGAGCGCGAACTGGCCGTCTGGAAGCGATCGAAATCCACCGATCTGCCACCCGAAAAGTCGGACCCGCCAGCGTGCAATACAGTGATGACGAGCGATTGCACGATCGAGGGTCTCATCGATCGGCTGTCTGATCAGTACGACGGAACGATCGTTGTCCGCGACGAGCTGAGTGGCTGGATCAATGGCATCGGCGAATACAAAGGCGGCAAAGGGAGCGACATCGGGCACTGGCTGGCGGTCTGGACGGCCGGAGCGATCAAGGTCGATCGCAAGGGAGTCAGCGGCTCAAAGCAGATCTTGTACGTCCCAATGGCGTCCGTCGGTATCACGGGCGGGATTCAACCTGAGATCCTTCGATCGGCGATCGGCCGCGAACATCGTCAGGATGGGCTTTGCCAGCGGCTGCTGTTCGCCTATCCGCCGCCCCGCAAGGTCGTCTGGTCTGAAGCGACCGTATCACCATCGGTCGAGCAAGATCTCGCGAATATTTTCGATCAACTGTTCGGCCTGGAGCCAACGACAGACTTCGATGGCGATCGATGCCCGGTCGAGGTCGACTTCACACCCGAAGCAAAGTCCCTGTGGGTCGAACGGTTCAACTCGCATCGCGCTGAGCAACAGGATCTCGACGACGATCTGGCGGCCGTCTGGAGCAAGCTCGAGGCATATACGGCACGGATCGCGCTGATCTTCGCCATGTGCGACGGTTTCGACGAGATCGACCAGTCTTCGCTTTCGAACGCGATCACGGTGATCAATTTTTTCAAGAACGAAGCCCGCCGAGTCTACACCTTGTTCGGCGAGACGGACGATGATCGCCAGCAACGGGAGCTGATCGAACTGGTCGAACGACGCGGCGGCAGGATCACGGTGCGCGACCTAGCGCAGACATGCCGACTCTACCGGGAACCCGGAGTCGCCGACGAGGCACTTACGGAACTGATCAAGTCCGGCTTGGGACGCTGGCAGGTTGTCCCGACGGCCGGCCGACCCAGAACTGAGTTCGTGCTTTCGACATCGATAACACTGCCAACGGAAGCAGAGGCCCTAGAAACGCAGCGGCGATGGCCTTCTGTAACCGCCTCAATCTCGGAATCGACCGAAATCGACGACGAGGAGGTGATCTTTTGAGAACGATCACGGTCGCGGCTCCCAACGATTTCCAAACACCACCGGTAACGGAAGCCTCTGAACCGCAGGGGAAACTAGCTTCCGCTTCCGTTGTCACCATCGGCAGTGCTGACGACGCATTTGTCGAACTATGGGCGAGCGGCCTGCTTCTCTCCCTGAAACCGGACGGCGGCCTGGGAGTGAGGCCGGCTCGCAAGATTGACAAGCGAATCGCCGCAATCATTCGCGAGAACCGCGCCGGGCTGATCGCGATCCTGCGATCACTTCCACCGGAACCGATGATCGAGGGATGCACACATCCCCGTGTTCGGTGGCGCCCCAAGGGGGCGACACATTTCGCATGCGTCTACTGCAGCCCGCCGGACTCAGACGACGAGGTCGACAAGTGGATCAATTTCGAGAACGGAAGGCAGTCACCATGAATGATCAACCGATCTCGTTTGCCGATCTCGCGGGTTCTTGTCCGGACTGCGGAATGGCCCTACGACTTATCGATCTCTCGCTCATCGCACGTTGCGACAGCTGCTGCGGCGACTTCTGGTGCGACGACGAGGCGGCGAAATGGGAAGCGATGTCAATGGCTCGCAAAGGCGGCTCGCCTACCCCGCTACCCCGAAACAATTCGGAAACCCTCAAAAATCAAGGCGTTTCATCACGCGATAAGAGGGGTTGCGAGAGGGCGGATTCGGCCTAGAATGCTAAAATACGAAGGGGTTTTGGCCGAACACTGCGTTCATTCAGGCGTGTCTCTGACTCAGTTAGTCTAGGTTCGAATCCTAGCCGGGCAACTTTCGTCGCCGCGACGGGCGACTCGCTGCTTGCGATTGGTATCAAAGGGCTTACGAGATTTTCCGTAAGCCCTTTCTGCTTGCGCCGGCGGAATCGTGCGAAGGCTGCCGGCCCCGATCCGACCTTGAACGACTCTCGCCGCCCTTTCGGGACGTGTCGGTTTTCAGGGATCAGGAGTCGGAACGTGTCATGGGGGGGCGGGAGTTGTCTTGGCGGGCTTCAGAGGCCGCCCGGCGGTTGTCGATTCCACGGGAGAGCGCCGCGCCGCAAGGCGCGGGGTGATCGGAAGGAAGCAACGCACGGATGCGCGGAATGCCAAGCTGGTGACACCCAAAGCGGTCGTCGCCCCGTTCCGTGGAGCCGTCGATGCCCGCCGTCAGTCGTCTCGCCCCGCTCTTCGGCTTCGTGCTGCTGGCGGCAGTCCCGCTGTTCTGCCAGCCGCCACAGTCCGTCGCCGCCCAGCCGGAAGTCGAAGCCTCACCGGACGAGAGCCAGGATCTTTCGGCGATCACCAAAGCGATCGACGAGTTGCCGACGCTGCCGCCTGCACGTCAGAAAGTGCGGGCGCAAGAGATCATCGACACTTATCACGCCAGGTATTCTGATGCGAGCGAGTCTCCTGAGTTTGCACCGATCCGCGATCTGAAAAACCTGCTGGACGGCATCGAAGAGCTGCCGACGCTTTCGGTGCGTCAACAGAGACCAAGCGCCGAGGCTCTCATTTCCGAGTACGCCGAATCGTTTCCCGGCTTCTTTCCGATTGATGAACTGAAGCGATTTCTGAGAGAAGCGGCCCTGTTCGACGCAATGCGTCAGAACGAACAGCAGCGTCGCGAAGCGGCCAGCGAATGGGCCCGCGTCTACTGGCAAAGCTTGTGCTGCCCGCTGCCGCAATGGGAACCCCCGGTCGGACGCTTGCGAAACGAGACCGGTCTGGACGTTCTTTACGAGCAATGTCTCGAAGGCATTCACCAATCTCGCTGGTCAGGCCCGTATCGCCTTGCCGACGGCAGCGAGCTTGCGTCACCCTTTCCCTTCCACATCCGCTGCCTTTCGCGAGGAACGGTTCAGGCGGTTCGCATCGTGCCAGGCGAGGTCTACGTGTTCCGCGGATCGCCGGCAGACGGAACTCTGGAACTTGTCCCGTCGTTCGCGTCACCGATGGTCACGCCCGATGGGGGCGTCACGGTTCCAGCACCGGCACCGAGCGGCGAAGCGACGGTGCCGAATGAGCCGCCGGCGACCGAGTCTTACGACCCGGCGCCGGCGATCGACGGACCGATGATTCTTCCCTGACGGCTGGCGAAGCGAGGGGGTGGCTGGGGTCGGGCCGCACGCAAGCTTGGGGAATACGGAAAGCATCCGACGGCCCGCCCCCAGTCGGGTGCCGTTCGACTGGGGGCGACGCGGTGACGCCGATCGCGCCGCTCACCTCGATGCGCGTCGACCTCGGCCACCCGTTGCTTGCGGTTTCGCGGCACGCGGATGCATTGCGAAACCGCAAGCGGGCCTTCGTTGCGGGCCTTCGCTACCCGTGAATCGCCGCGGCGGCGGATTCGGCGAGACGGGCATCGTCCGGATCGTAAGAGATCCGCATCCGGTAGAACGAGCGCCAGACGAAGATCATCGACAGCACGAAGAACACCACGGCGAACGTGGTCGCCATGCCCCGGTTCATCTCGATCGCCAGTTCGACGGCGAGCAGGCCGAAGAGCGTGGTGAACTTGATGATCGGGTTCATCGAGACGCTCGACGTGTCCTTGAACGGATCGCCGACCGTGTCGCCGACGACGCTCGCCGCGTGCAGGTCGGTTCCTTTCTGCTTCAGTTCGACCTCGACGAGCTTCTTGGCGTTGTCCCACGCCCCGCCGGCGTTCGCCATGAAGATCGCCTGATAGAGACCGAAGATCGCGATCGAGATCAGGTAGCCGATGAAGAAGAACGGCTCGACGCAGGCGAACGCCAGCGTCGAGAAGAACACCACCAGGAAGATGTTGAACATGCCCTTTTGCGCGTATTGGGTGCAGATCGCGACGACCCGCTTCGAGTCTTCGACCGACGCCTTTTCCGTATTTTCGAGATCGATGTTCGCCTTGATGAACTCGACGGCCCGATAGGCGCCGGTCGTCACCGCTTGGATGCTGGCCCCGGTGAACCAGTAGATGATCGCGCCGCCGGTGACGAGACCGAGCAGGAACGGGGCGTGCAGCAGCGAAAGCTTGTCGACGTTTTCGGTCAGACCGTGCGTCAGCAGCACGATGATCGAGAAGATCATCGTCGTCGCCCCGACGACCGCCGTGCCGATCAGCACGGGCTTCGCCGTCGCCTTGAAGGTGTTGCCCGCCCCGTCGTTCTCTTCGAGGTGGTGCTTGGCCCGCTCGAAGTCGGGCGAGAAGCCGAAGTCGTTCTGAAGCTCCTCCTGAATGCCGGGCGCGTGCTCGATCATCGACAGTTCGTAGATCGACTGGGCGTTGTCGGTGACGGGGCCGTACGAGTCGACGGCGATCGTGACCGGCCCCATCCCCAGAAAGCCGAACGCCACGAGGCCGAACGCGAACACCGCTTCGGCGAGCATGACCTGCCCCAGTCCCAGCGTGCTGACGCCGTACGCGATTCCCATCAGCGCGACGATGACGATGCCCATCCAGTAGGCGCTGAAGTTGCCGGCGGTCAGCCCCGACAGGATGTTGAGGCTCGCACCGCCCTGCTGCGACGCGGTGACGACCTCCTTCACATGGGCCGACTGCGTCGAAGTGAAGACCTTGACGACCTCGGGGATGACGGCCCCGGCGAGCGTGCCGCAACTGATGATCGTCGACAGCTTCCACCACAGCGTGCCGTCGCCGCCCAGGTCGGGAATCAGCAGCCATGAGACGACGTAGGTCATCGCGATCGAGACGATCGACGTCAGCCAGACGAGGCTCGTCAACGGAGCCTCGAAGTTCATTTTGTCGACGTCGCCGTAGCGGCTCTTGGCGAACGATTCGTTGATCAGATACGAGCCGACGCTCGAAACGATCATCATGATGCGCATGACGAACAGCCACACGAGCAACTGCACCTGCACCGCCGACTCGGGCACGGCGAGCATGATGAACGTGATCAGCGCCACGCCCGTCACGCCGTAGGTCTCGAAGCCGTCGGCCGTCGGCCCGACGCTGTCGCCGGCGTTGTCGCCGGTGCAGTCGGCGATCACGCCGGGGTTGCGGGCGTCGTCTTCTTTGATGTTGAAGGTGATCTTCATCAGGTCGGCGCCGATGTCGGCGATCTTCGTGAAGATGCCGCCCGCGATTCGCAGCGCCGCGGCTCCCAGCGATTCACCGATCGCGAAGCCGATGAAGCACGGCCCGGCATAATCGCGGGGCACGAACAGCAGGATGAACAGCATGATCACCAACTCGATGCTGATGAGCATCGTGCCGATGCTCATGCCGGCCGAAAGCGGGATCGCATAGGTGGGGTACGGCTTGCCCCGAAGACTGGCAAACGCGCTTCGCGAGTTCGCGAAGGTGTTGACGCGAATGCCGAACCAGGCCACGCCGACGCTGCCGGCGATGCCCACGAGACTGAAGAACAGGATCACCGCGACCTTCTCCAGCGGAAAGCCGTGGATGACTTCACCCGTCGCCTGATCGACCCCGGCATGCACCAGCCAGCCGAAGTAGATGACGACGATCGCGCCGATGAACGCCCAGAGGATCGCCAGGAACTTCATCTGGGTGAACAGGTACGTCTTGCAGGTCTCGTAGATCAGCTCCGACACGTCGCGCATGCTGCGATGCACGGGCAGCGATTTGAGCCGCTGAAAGACGTACATGCCGAAGGCCATCCCGGCGACGCACACGAGCAGCCCGAGCATCAGCAGCACTCGACCGTTCACGCCGAGAAACTCGGCCGAGCTGAGATCGGGCAGCACGAGGCTGGCCTCGCCGCCAGCGGGAGCCGCGGCCGCGGCCTGAGCCGCGGCCGGAAGTGAATACGCGATCATGCGACGGACCTCGGGGCGTAATGACACCGGGATGGACGAATCGTGGAAGTCCGCCGGTGACGGGAACGCGGGGTGACCGCGGGTCGACGGCGGCTTTCGGCAGGAATCGGGGAGACGGCGCGAACACTCAGAGGCCAGCACCGTCCGTCCGCCGGACAGTGTGGTTCTGCATCGAGCGGCGATGATCGCCGCAGCGTTCCCAACAGCATTCCCAAGTGGTCGGTCATCCTGGTCGGTTAGGTGACGACGGCAGAAATGCCTACGACTGCATGGAAACGAAGAATGACCGCGGGACGTTCCGTTCGCAAGTCGGAACGAAACGATCGCCGCTGAGGCGGTCTTTCGCTATCGTGCGGACGACGTTCCTTCCTCGCTTCCGGCCTTCGAACGGCCGACCACGAAACGCCGTGCCGCACGAATCGCTCGCCGTCGCTCCTGGCCCCAGAGACCGCACCGTCGTTTCCGCCCAAGGCCGGGTGCTCGACGTTCCGACGAACTGGAGTCTTCTCCCGCCGGGCGACGCCGCTTTGACGCGCCGCGTGAAAGTCGGCGGGCCGGCATGGACTGTTTGCGAGAGGGTCCGTCGTCGCGTCGTGTCTCGGGGAATCTGGGCGCCGCGAGCGATCATCGAAACGATTCGGGCGGAGCTGGCCGCCGAACGCTCGACCCCCGCGTATGAGCGCAAACGCCAGGCCGACCTCGCGCGGCGGCAACGAAAACAGGCGGAGTACGTCGCCGAGTTCCACGACGCCGTCGTGACGGTTCTCAACTTCGCGCCGCTGCACGCCGAGATCGCCGATCGTCTGGCCTGCGCCGTTGCGAAGCACGCCACGCCCGTCGGCAGCGGAACCGTCGCTCGCACGCAACGCATTTCGATCGCGCGAAGGGCCGAGGCCGCCGTGATCGCCTGGATGCGGCATCAGACGACGGCCTACGACTCGTTGACGATTCGCCGCGTCAAGGGAGAGCGACGCGAGGTGCGGCGACGACTTGCCCAGGAATCGAAGCGCCTTCTCGCGGCCTATCGTGAAGGCCGCCCCATCGACCCGAACTGCCCGCTGCGACGCGCCCTCGACATAGAGGGATGCACCTTACCCCCGCTTCACGAGCAGTTTGCGGAACTGGGCGAGTGAGCGAGTGTTCGCGACGTCCTTCGCCTCGAGGCCGGCGCGGCGAGCTTGATTGACGCCGTAGATCATGTTCTCCAGCCCCGTCGTGCTGTGGGCGTCGGTGTCGATGACGATCTTGATGCCTCGCTCTTTCGCCGCACGAGCCTGAACGTCGTCGAGGTCGAGTCGCTGCGGATCGGCGTTGATCTCCAGCAGCACCCCGTGCTCGACGCAGGCGTCGAGCAGTTCGGGAAAGTCGATCGCCGCCCCCTTCCGTCGACCGATCAGCCGGCCGGACGGATGTCCGATCGCATCGACGTACGGGTGCCGGACGGCCGTCAGCAGTCGCTTCATGATCTGTTCGCCCGGCTGTTTCAGGCCGTAATGCAACACGCCGACGACCCAGTCGGCCTCGGCGAGCACGTCGTCGTCAAGATCCATGCGAGCGTCTTCGAGAATGTCGCATTCGACGCCCTTGAGCACCGTGATGCCCGTCAGCTCGTCGTTCGCCTCGTCGATCTCTTGCCAGTGCTTGCGGAGCCGTTTCGCATCGAGACCGCGGGCCATCGAGACCCGTTTCGAATGGTCGGTGATCGCGACGTACTTGCGGCCGAGCGCCTTCGCAGCCAGTGCCATCTCGACGATCGACGCGGTGCCGTCGGAGGCCGTCGTGTGCATGTGCAGGTCGCCGCGGACGTCGTCGACGGTGACAAGCTCCGGCAGCGCACCGGCCTCGGCGAGGTCGAACTCGCCGCGGTCCTCGCGCAGCTCCGGCGGAATCCACGGCAGGTCGAGAGCGGCGTAGACGTCCTTTTCCGTTCGGCCCGCGATCATCTTCTCGCCGCGATAGACGCCGTATTCGTTGACCTTCAGCCCGGCTTGCTGTCCGCGCCGCCGCAGGACGATGTTGTGCGCCTTCGATCCGGTGAAGTAGACCAGCCCTGCGCCGTAGCTCTGTTCTTCGAGCACGCGCAAGTCCAGCTCCAGGCCGGTCCGCAGCCGCACCCGCATCTTCGTGGGGCCGCGCTGCAGCACCTTTTCGACGAACTCGTGGCCGGCGAGGTGATCCATCACCGTTTTCGCATCGTCGGAAGTCGCCAGCACGTCGAGATCGCCGACCGTCTCCTGCCGGCGACGGTAGCTGCCGGCTGCATCGACTTCGTGGATCGCCTCGTGCGACCGCAAGCCGTCGAGGATCGGTTCGATCGACTCGGCGGCGACGGCGAGCAGCGTCCGGGTCGCCGCTTCGGCGGCCTGATCGACGTTGGCGAGAATCATCTCTTCGGTCTTCTTGCCGAATCCCTTCTGGCCGGCGATGCGACCTTCCTGCGCCGCTTGCTTCAGGTCGGCGAGCGACGTGATGCCGAGATCCTGGAACAGGATCGCGACTTTCTTCGGACCGAGGCCCGGAATCCGAAGCATCTCGCCGACGCCGGGCGGAACCTCGCCCCGCAGTTCCTCGAGCTGCGGCAACGTGCCCGTCGCAACAAGCGTCAAAATCTTCTCGGCGAGGTCTTTGCCGATGCCGGGCAGCTCGTCGAGCGCCTCCGGGTCGTCGGCGAGGCCGGCGACCGGCTCGGCAAGATCGCGGAGCGTACGTGCGGCGTTGCGGTAAGCTCGTACGCGGAAGGCATTCGCCCCCTGAATCTCAAGCAGATCGGCGATTTCGTCGAACGCCGCGGCGACTTCGTCGTTTTGCATGGCGTCAGTCCCGAATCGAAAAAGCCCACCGGTCGCAACCGGTGGGCTTGAGTGAGACGATTCCCGAATCGCTGTCGCAAGATCATTTCTTCACGAGCCGGAGATCGACGGCCGCCGGAAGCGTCGCCGGATCGACTTGCGTGCGGGCCAGCGACGGGCTGCCGAACCGGGCGCGCATCGAATGCCGCTCGCGACGCAGCGACGGCGCCTGCGTCAGTTTCGAATCGAGGTCGAGCAGCGAACGGTCGGCAGCAGGTTCCGCCTCCGAAGCGTCGAGTTCCTGTTCCAGTCCTTCCGACGGCACGTCGTCGGTCGGTGCCGGGCTGAATCCGTCATCAGGAACGTCCGCGTCCGGCAGGTCGATCGGCGCCTTCGGTAAGTCGGATCCGTTGTCCCGCTGTTCAACGGCCCGTTCGGGGCCGTAGCCGGCTCCGCGGGATGTTCCGTCGTAATCGTCGTTCGGTCGCTCGGGGCTGGAACGACGAAAGCCGTCTTCTTCCCGGGGACCGCCCGCTTCGTCCGGATCGACGGCGCCGGGGTCCGATTCCGACTCGAAACGCTGGCTGCCTGACGAGCCGGACATACTCGGATCGGGCGTCGGCGACATTTCGCCCGGGCTGTAGTTCATGGCGCAGTTCCCGCCGGGGCAGTTGCCGCCGGCACATGCCAGGCCCGTTCCGCAGCAGGGCGTCGTCGGCACCATGCAGCAGGTGTCGGCCGAGGCGATCGACGGGGCGTACATCGCCCCCGAATAGATCGACGGGGCGTAGTAGCTCGTCGAGGCGTAGCCGGCATACGTCGGGGCGTAAGCCGCCGTGTAGGCAGGCGCGCCGTAGCTCCCCCCCCAATACGGCGACGTGTAGGCGGTGTTGCGGTAGGGCGGTGCGCCCGACCACCAGCGCCAATCGAATACCCTCAACGGGCCGTATCCGGTCGAATACGAAGAGTTCGAGTAGGCCGGTGCATGGCTGTACCCGTAGCTCGGACCGTAGTAGGTGGAGTAGCCGGAGTAGACTTGGGCCGGTGCGACGGCTGTCAGGCCGCACAGGGTGATCAAGATCGCGATACACGTCCGAAACATGCGACGGTCCTCGCCCGGGGAACGGGGGTCTTCGATGCCCCGCAGAACGGGGCCGGTGTCGATCGATGGTGCGAAAATGTTGTACCGGCCGCCTGGGAGCGGTGTCAAACCTGTCGACTTCGTCGTCAGCAACGATCGGGACAGCACGAACGATGATGACGATGATAACGATTCGTGACGTCGATCATGCTGTACGATGCCGAACGATCTCGATGCGGGTTCGGTGAACGGCCTGGAACGGCTCTCGCCCAACAGGCTGCCGCCACAGGCGACACGTCCTTCAGCGTAGCGACCAGACTAAACGCATCGCGACGGAAATCGTGACGGTGAATCCCCTATTTCCGATTTTCGAGCGATTCGGGAACCGGTTCGCCGCGATCGATTCGTGCGAGTCCGTCGGAGGCGGTTTCAGCGGAGCGCACGTGTGGAAGATCGAGAGTCGCAGCGGCTCTTTCGCGGTACGTCGTTGGCCGAGCGACGCCGCCCCGGCACGAATCCACGCCTTGCACCGGCTGCTGAGGCACGTCGCGTCGCAAGATGTTCCCGTTCCGGTTCCGCTGCCCGATCGACACGGCGAGACGTTGTTCCCGCACGGTGGTCGCTGGTGGCAGGTTGAACCCTGGTTGCCGGGACGGGCCGACTTCCGCGTATTTCGGAGCGATGCCAGGCTCTCCGCGGCGATGAAGACGCTCGCCTCGTTTCATCGCGCCGCCGAATCGTTCGTTTCCGCCGTTGACGACGCCGACTGGTTCGGCGGACCGAATTTCGGTCCGGCTCCTGCATTACGCGATCGCGAGGCGCTCCTGCTGCGGCGGGTGATCGGCGGCGAGCGGACCAGGCTCGCGCAGTTCGTTCCCGCACGTCCGAATGGAGAATTCGCCGAACTTGCACGACGGTCACTTTGCGTGTTCGAGCGGGTCGGCGAGTCGGTATTTGCAGAAGTCCGCCGGGCCGGTTCGATCGCGGTTCCGCTGACTCCTTGTCTGCGCGACCTATGGCACGATCACGTGCTGTTCACCGGCGACGAGGTGAGCGGTTTGATCGATCCGGCCGCCTGTCGGCGTGACACCGTCGCGACCGACCTTTCGCGATTGCTGGGCAGCCTGCTCGGCGACGACTTCTCCCGCTGGGACCGGGCGATCCAGGAGTACTCCCGCCATCGCCCGCTTTCGCCCGGCGAAATCTCGCTGGTTCCCGTGCTCGATCGCAGCGGACTGTTGCTCTCGGCCGCGACATGGCTGCGCCGACGCTACCTGTTTCATCAACCCTGCGAAACGCCGGAAGTAATCGCCCGGTTGCATGAAACCGTGACGCGACTCGAACGGCTGTAGGGTCCGCTCTGCGGACGGTTGTAGGG
>JBAQZJ010000397.1:0-3156 GCA_049790855.1 Planctomycetaceae bacterium
CTCGATGAGCTGCACAGCTTCCTGTTTGAACTCGACCGTGAACTGACGACGCGCTTCCGACATGAACTCTCCTTTCGGTTCCATGATACGCTCCTAACCGAGCGCCCACGAAACGTGGGAAAGTCCAACGTGTATGTCGTCGAGGATCGCCCACCGGTTCGGTGGATACGAATTTTCGCTCCAGAGAAGACGAGGCAGTCCGCCTCCGGCGTAGGTTCGTAGACGAGGAGGAAGACGGCACACGCGGCCCCGATCGAGAAACCCGCCAGATTCCACCAGAATCGCTTCCCGCCCTGACGCATGGGCGTGCTCACTCCGGGATCGGCGGGAGTTTGATCAGGCGGCTTTGGCTGAGGACTTCTTTCAACCCGAGTTGCAGCTGCCGGCGGAGTTCTCGCAGGATCAGCGGCTGGGTGATGATCCGGCAGGTCGGCAGTTCCTCGAACTGTTCGTGCCGGGCCTTCTGCTTTTCAGACAGCACGAACACGGCGACCAGCGCCAGCTCGCACGTCAGCGCCTGCACCTTCGCGTAGAGGTCCGTCAGGTCGTCGCCGACAAGCTCGCCCATGAAGACGACCGCATCGGGCGGATCCTTTTCCAGCCGAGCCAGAGCACGCTTCGAGTCCGAGAGGAACATTGGCCGGAAACCGCGCTTGCCGAGGTAATCGCGCAGCAGGTCTTGCCGCTTGGGGCGACTCTCGACGAAGAGAATCGACGGGGCCGGCCTGTCTTTCTTCGGCGGGGGTTCTTCCGGATCGTCCGAGCCGGGCAGCGTGCCCGGTCGAGGCGGGTCGCCGAGATCCTTCGCGACGGCCCGCAGGTCGCTCGCCGCTTCGCTTGCCGACTGGTACCGCACCGACGGCACCCAGGCCATCAGCTTCTCGACGACGCCGACGACGCGCGGCGGCAAGGTCGGCAGCAGTTGATCGATCGATGTGACGTCGCGGTAGCGTTCGATCTGCTTCCTCTCGTCGCGACTGCGGCTGTAGGGCCAGGGCGGCTGACCGGTCAACAGTTCGTAGTAGATCGCCCCCAGAAAGAACACGTCGCTCCGCGGATCGTCGGCCGGGGCGCCGGTCGATTTTTCCAGAGTCGCATATTCGACCGCCCGCTGATCGGCACCGCCGCCCGGGGCGTCTTCGCCCGCCAGACCGAAGTCGACCAGCTTCGCGACGCCGTTGGTCGTAATCAGCACGTTCGAGAGTTTCAGGTCGCGATGCGTGACGCCGTTCGCCATCGCGAAGGCGAGTCCTTCGGCGACGTCGAGGGTGTAGCGGGTCGCTTCGGCGGGCGAGAGTTGCTTGCGGACGGCGAGAAAGTCGCGAAGGTTGCCGCCCTCGACGAACTCCATCGTGAAGAAGTGATTGTCGCCTTCCGACCCCATGTCGTAGATCGGAACGATGTTCTTGTGCTTGAGCTTCTGCACCAGCCGCGCTTCGCGAAAGAACTGAGCGACCTCTTTCACGTTGTTGGCATGCCGTGAGCGCAGCAGCTTGAGGGCGACGACCCGGCCGTTCGTCAGAGACTCGGCGCGGAAGACGCGGGCGAAGCTGCCCGAGGCGTTCTGGTACGTCAGCCGGTAGTCGCCCAGAACGAGCGCGTCGAACTCGCCTGCCCGCAGCTTGCCCGCCTGGTAGGGCGTCACGATCTGCGAGCGTTCGAGCGACGCGATGAGCGCTTCGGGAGTCTTCTCGCTGGAGGCCTTCTTGGCCTCTTCGAGTTGCGCCGCGGTGATGAGCCGCAACTTGACGAGCCGCTCGCCAAGCACGCGGGACGGGTCGCGTCGGAACATCAGGGTCGTCTGCCGTCGGCAACCCGGCCGGAAGGATTCTGGTGACGATAACCTTGTCCGCCGAGAACGGACGGACGACGAAAGCCTCTCACAAACCACGTCTACGCGGCACGAACGGCCCACGGCCCATCGTAACGGCGCGGCACCGTCTTGCAAGGACGTGCTCTACGATGCCCAGGCGTTGTCCGTTTTTCGTCAGTCGATCGAACCATGGCGGACAGTGCCGGCGACGAGCGTCGCACCGATCACGAGCCGAGGTCCGGGTTCCACGTGAAACAGGACGAGATCGGCGCGAGATCCCGGCACCAGGCCGATCGGCTCGGCCCCGACGAGTCGCTGCGGATAGAGCGTCGCCATGCGGATCGCTTCGCCGAGCGACAATCCGGCCAGTCGCATCACCGCCGCAACGCATTCGTCGGTCGCTGCGCCCGACCCGGCGAGAAACTGACGCTGCCCGGCGACGACGATTCGACCGTCGTCCAGCACTTCAACGTCGCCGCTTTCACCGTGATAGACGCCCGATGGACAACCGGCATACCCCGACGCATCGCAGGTCAGGATCACCTGCCCCGCGGGCTTGGTTCGCAGAATGGTCTTCACCACGCTCGCCGGCAAATGATGTCCGTCGGCGATGATCGAGGCCGCCAGCCGGTCGTCGGCGAGTTGTTCCCAGATGTAGTTCGGGTGCCGGCGTATCATGCCGTGCGACCCGTTGCCGAGATGCGTGCTGAGCGTCGCGCCGGCCTCGGCGGCGGCGGTGATCTGCTCTGGCTCGGCGGCGGTGTGGCCGACCGAAACGACCACGCCCGAGGCGACCGCTTGCCGGATGAACTCGATCGACTCCGGCACCTCCGGTGCGAGCGTGACGAGCCGGATGCGACCGCCCGAAGCCTTCTGCAAGGCGCAGAACTCGTTCCAGTCGGCCGGCCGGACGTGCTCCATCGGATGAGCGCCTCGCGGTCCGTCCTCCTTCGAGATGTACGGCCCTTCGAGATGGCAGCCGGCCACCATGTCGGCGACGAGCGGAAACCGCTCGCATGCCGCCGCGATCGCCTCGAACCCCGCCTTGAGCGAAGCGAACGAGTTCGTGATCAGCGTCGGAAACAGCCGCGTCACGCCGTGCGGAACGTATTCGGCGACAATGCGGGCGACGTCGTCCGGCGTGAGATCGGCCTGGCTGAACCACGTTCCCGCCCAGCCGTTGACCTGAATGTCGAACAAGCCGGGCGCGACGAAGTGCAGGTCTTCCCCGTCGCGTGTCTCAACCGGCTCGACGGCGACGATTTCGCGACCTTCGATCGTCAGACGGACCGGCTCCGACGTGTCGAACCGGCGGGCAATGAAACTGGCGGGCATTGACGCTT
>JBAQZJ010000398.1:0-6655 GCA_049790855.1 Planctomycetaceae bacterium
CGAATCGCTCGCCGAGGCGAGCGGCTAACGGCGAGGTGCGATGTGGTCGCAACTCGTTCGTCCTGGGTTTCGGAGCCTGACGCGATGTCGCTGAGCACGCTGCCGCTGTGTTATTGCACCAACGTCCATCCCGGGCGGACGCTCGCCGAAGTCGAGCAGGGCTTGGAATCGTATGCCGCCTCCATCGCCCGGCTCTTCGACGGACCGTTGTCGATCGGGCTGTGGTTCGCCGATTCCGTCAGTCACGAACTGGTCGAAACGCCCGGCGCGATTTCCCGGCTGCGCGACCGGCTTGCCGAACACGGGCTGTCGTGTCATACGCTGAACGCCTTTCCCTTCGGCGACTTTCACGACGATCGCGTCAAGGAACTGGTCTATCTTCCCGACTGGTCGACGCCGGAACGGCTCGACTACTCGCTGCGTTGTGCGGCGATTCTCGCCGAGTTGATTCCCGAGGGGCGCGAAGGCAGCGTCTCGACGCTGCCGCTCGGCTTCACGCCCGCCGTCGAGACGCTGGCGTTCGTCGACGACTGCATTTCGAATCTGCTGTCGGCGGCGAAGCGGCTCGACGAACTGCATTCCGAGTCGGGCCGGGTGATCCGGCTGGCGATCGAGCCGGAGCCGTTCTGCCGGATCGAAACGACGCCCGAAGCCGTCGCGTTCTTCGCAAGGTTGCGCCAACGTGCAGATGCGGACGGCTGCCGCGAACTCGTCGACCAGCATGTCGGGCTGTGTTATGACGTCTGCCATCAAGCGGTCGAATTCGAGGACGCCGCCGAATCGATCGCCGCGATACGACAGGCCGACATCCGGATCAACAAGGTTCAGATCAGCTGCGCGATCGAACTGGCGCGCCCGGCCGAAAACGCCGAGGGCCGGCAGGCGCTCGCCGAATACGTCGAACCGCGTTACCTGCACCAGACGTTCGTCCGTCGCCCGGACGGCGAGTTGATTCGGCTGCCGGATCTGGCGCGAGAGTTTTGCCTGGAACCCCCGGCCTCGTTTCTCGATGCCGAGTCGTGGCGGGTTCACTTTCACGTGCCGGTCCACGAAACGCAAATCGGCCCGCTGGCGACGACCCGCCCGCAGCTCGAATCGGCACTCGCGGCGATCGCGACGCTCGATTACGCCCCGCACCTGGAGGTCGAAACCTACACCTGGAACGTCTTGCCGGGCGGGGAGCGCCTCTCGATCGTCGAGGGCATCGTCGCCGAACTTGCCGCGACACGGAAGCTGCTCGGCGACCTCCGGCTCAAGTAGAGAAATCGTTCCGCAGACGCGCTTCCACCACGCAATCGCAAACGTCGAAAAAATCAGCCCGCGACGCCCGCTGACCCGCGTTTCTTCTTCAATGCCGAGCCTTTATGCACGGCGACATGGTCGGTTTTGTCGCTTTCGATTTCGTATTGGGGATCGTCCGCCGTGCAGTGGTGCGTGTAACCCTTCCAGTCGAAATCGCGGGTATGCACCTTCACGATCTTGCCGCCGACATGGCCGGCTTCCGAGTTCCAGGTGACGTGATCGCCGACTTTGAATTTCGTGGTCATGGATCGCGATTCGATCATTCTTGCGGCGTGATTGACGGGCCTTCCGTGTTCTCGGCCGGGTCGGAGGCGCGCGAGGCGAGCGCCGGAAGTTCGATGTCCTGCTCGATCGGCAGAACAGCCGTCTGCAGGATTTCGTGGGTCGCGTCGTCCTGAAGGAAGGCGACGACCGTCAATCGCCGCAGGCCCAGCGGACGTTCGTTGAACGAAAACGGTTGGCCGGACTGCTGGCTCATCAGGCCTTCGAACCCGTCGAGATAGGAGACGAGGCGATCGCGCGTTTCGACGAGAGGAACGTCCTGTTGAAACGAGAATGCTCCGTCGACGGCCGCCGCGCCTGCGGCTCCGCCCGGCATCTCGCGGACGACCATTTCGTGAATGCGGATGCCGTTGTCGGCGGTGAAGTCGATTTCGCTTTCGGCGACGGCGATTCGCAGCCGGAGTGAGTCGGCAGGATTCTCGATTCCCGAGGCGTTCGCGGCGATGTGCAGCACGTCGCCTTCGGCGGTCGCCGACAGGACGATCTTCGCCTTGGCCGGCGTCGCGGAATGCTCGGTGATCGATGCGGCCAACGCTTCGTAAACGACCGGCGCGTTGCTGTAGGGGCCGCCGACGTTGTACGGAGCCTTCACGCCGTCGATGAAGACCGTCGGCGTGCCCTGGAAATCGTCACCGTAGAAGTCGCGACGGTCTTCGGAATCGGAATTCGACAGCGGGTCCGGCCCCGGAATGTTGATGTGGTAACGCAGGACGACGGCATCGGAACCGGGGAACGACTTCGCAACGGCCTCGGTCGCGACGTCGGCGGCGACGCACGGCGGGCACATCGCCCCGGTGAACAGCTCGACCAGCACCGTCCGCTCACTCGGCGTCGGCTGCCGGTTCTTCGCCTCGTCCGTCAGGAACGACGTGAGCGTCTCGCGATAGACGCCGGAAAGATGCTCATCGAAGCCGTCGCGGTTGCCGTTCTTCTCTTCGTAGAGTTTGGCGGCCGCGGTCCGCGGCGCCGCATAGTCCACCTCGCCGGGAATCTGGCCCAGTTCCGCCTCCACCTGCGGGATCACCGCCAGGCGGGAAAACAATCGAAAGGCCTCGTCTTTCGAGCCGTGCTGCTGTTCGGCGACGGCGAGCCGGTAGGCGGCGATGGCATCGGTGACTTGTTCGGCGTGCAACCGGCGCAGCGCCTTCAGGCCCGCTTCGGCGTCACCGGAAGCGAGTTGCTGCCTGGCCTCTTCGATCGCGACAATGCGTTCGGCCGTCTTCAGCAGGTCGTTCCATTTTTCGACAAGCTCGGGGTTCTGCTTGCGAACCTCTTCAAGTTTCTGGCGGGCGAGATCGGCCTCGTACGCCGTGAGCATCAGGTCGACCGCCAGATTCAGCTTCGCGGACTGTTCGGCCCGTTCTCCCCAGATTCGCCCGATCGCCTCGAACTCTTTGACGAGCGCGTCGAGCGTCGGGCGGTCAAGCTCCAGTCGCTTCGCCTGCGTAAACAGCACGTCATACGCCATGTAGAGCACGGGGCTGTTCCGCCACGTCTTCGCGATGTCGCGAAGTCCGGCGACGGGGTCTTCGCTCTGCAGGGCGGTGACGATTGGCTCGACGCCGAAGGTCGGGCCGAGATTCTGTTCATCGAGGGCCTCGTCGGTGGCCTGAGACGCCTTGATCGGCACGAGCCGGACGAGATTTTGCCGCTGCGTCAGGAACTGCAGGTTGCCGCGGATGACGTTTTCCTGAAGCGTCCCCTCGAAGTCGAAGCGGTTCTCGGCGCCATCCTCGAAGAACAGGCGGACGGCCTTGTCGGTCGCTTCGGCCCGCACCAGTTTCGCGGGATTGATGACGCTGTTCGTGCGGATCTCTTTGACCGCGAGCTTGCCGGCGTCGTCCTTGGCGATCTCCAGGAACCCCGCCGAGAACTCGTTGCCGTTGACGGAGAACACGATCCGCCACCAACCCTCGGTCGTCGGACGTTTCACGCCGGCCGGCACGAGCGGATCGGCCCCCGGCGGCACTTTGGCCGGTGCGGCGTCGGCCGTCTCTTCGCCGTCCGCAGCTTCGGGAGCCGGCAGCGGCGGGGTTTCATCGTCCGATGTGGCCGCGGTGTCGCCGTCTTCGGTTGTCGCTTCAAGTTCCCTCTTGACGCCGATCTCGTCGTCGACATTCGCCGCTGCTTCGCCGTCGGTCGTCGGGGCGGCCGGTTTCGACTCGCAACCGGTCGCCGTGAACGCCAGCAGGGCCAGAGAAAACAACCAAACGGGAACCGGCCGTGCGGAAATGAGTGCGGGCATCTGAAGTCTCGCGGTCCGTCGGGCGAAAGTCCGGGCCGAACACCGGCCTCGGAATAGTGGAAGAATACGCATGCTGCTGTGGAAATGCGACCGGGCACGCCCCGGCGAGTCAGCCGCCAAGTTGTTGCCGCAGGTCGCCGACCGTGCGTTCCAGGACGGCGAACTGTTCCTGCAAGTTACTCAGCTCGTTGCGGACCGACTGCCGTTCGGTCCGCAAGCCTTCGACCTCGCAGCGGAACGGGTCGGACGAACCGACCGTCCGGGCCGGCATGCCGACCATCGCGTACTGGCCCTCGAAAATCTGCACCTCGGTCTGAGTCGAGATCGGCTCGGGCGACTGTCGCCGTTTCTCGCTGGCGGGATACAGCGTGTGATCGACCTCGGCGCCCCGGCGGTCGAGCGGCGTATCCGACTCGACGACGCCGGCGTCCATCAACCCCTGCAACTCGCGGCGCAGGTCTTCCAGGGTGTCGATCGGCACCATCCGCCCGGCCCGGCCGCGCAGCTCGCCGAGGCTCTGGCGTCCGCGAAGCATCAGCTCCGTCAGAATCGCCAGTTGCTGCTCGGAAAAATTGAACCGCTTGCGCATGTAATGGCGGTAGCGTTCGGTCCGGCCCGATTCGGTATGGACGACGGCCGTCAGCCCGAGTTGCTGCAACTCGTCGAGCACTTCGAGAACCTGGTCCTCGCTGTAGTTCGAAATCGGATCGCGGTTGTTCTTCTGATTGCAGCCCGTCGTGCAGGCCTTGACGGTCAACGGATACTGGTCGGGCGTCGTGAACCCTTTTTCGAGCAGCGTGCCCAGCACGCGGCGCTGCGGCCGGCTGAGTTCCTTCACCTGCGGATAAGTATCGGTTTCGGTCTCGGTCATGACGACGGCTCCTGCAACGCCGGGAATTCGCATTCCTCTGGAAGATCGGTCCCTGACGCGATCATACCGCGACACGGCGGGCAGCACGACCGGGAACGCTCGTTGGTCGCTTCCGGTTTCGCCGCACGCCGAGGGTCGGCGAAACCGCAAGCGGCGGCACCCGGAATCGAAAAAAACGCGCAGCGATCGTCGTCGGCGGGATTTAGAATGTCAGAATGCTGCTCGCGAGTTCTTTCGGGAGTGCTGCGATGTCCTGTCTCCGCTGGCCGGCGATCCTGATGGTTCTGTCAGGCCCGATCCTGTGGGGAGCTGCCGCAAACGCTGCACCTCCGGCCGTTTCCGACGACGAGAGGTCTGTCGCCGCGAAAATCGACGAGCGGATCGAGGCCCGCTGCGTCGAGGAGCAGATTCCGCTTGCCGAAAACGCCGACGATGCGGAATTCCTCCGTCGGGCCTTTCTCGACCTCGTCGGCACGATTCCGACCGCCGGCGAGACGCGGGATTTTCTCGCCGACACCGCGACCGACAAACGGGAACGGCTGATCGCGACGCTGCTCGAACGGCCCGATCACGCCACGCATCTGGCCACGCTTTGGCGCGAGGATCTGCTGGCGACGGTCGAGAACCGTGAACTGCTGCCGCCCGATTCCGTCCGGCTGCTTGACCACTGGCTGCGGACCCGCTTCCTGAAGAACGACGGCTATCACGCACTCGCGGCCGGTTTGCTGACCGCGACCGGCTCGCTGCCGACCGACCGCGGAGCCGCGGTCTACCTGACGGCGCACCGGAACGCGACCGAACCGCTGCCGGCGATGGCGGCCGGCACGTCGCGAATGTTTCTCGGCGTGCAGATCGACTGCGCCCAGTGTCACGATCATCCCTTCGCGTCCTGGAGCCAGAAAGACTTCTGGAACTACGCGGCCGTCTTCGCACAGATCAACACGATCGCGTCGATGGACGGCGGCATGTTGACGACGATCGAAGACGGTTCCGCCCGGCCGGTGATGATTCTCGATTCGGAAGTCGCCGCCGAGGCCCGGTTGCTCGGCAGCGACGTCAATGTGGCCGATGCCCCGTCGCGGCGAGCGGTTCTCGCAGAATGGCTGACGGCTCCCGAGAACCCGTTCTTCGCGAAAGCCGCCGTCAACCGGCTGTGGGCCGCCTTGTTCGGTTACGGACTCGTCCACCCGATCGATGATTTCGGCGACCATAACCCGGCGTCGCATCCGGAAGTGCTCAAGCTGCTCGCCGACGACTTCACGACGCACGGCTACGACGTCCGCCGGACGCTGCGCATCCTGGCGAACACCAAAGCCTATCAACGCACGAGCCACGGCGACTCGGCGGTCGATCCACGCCTCTTTGCCCGCAAGGCCGTTCGACCGCTGACGCCGCGGCAGCTTCATGCGAGCCTGCGCACGGCGGCGGGGTTGTTGCCGGCTCCCGAAAGCGACCCCGAGGCCACGCAGTTCGTCGCCCGATTCGACACGGCGACCTCGCGGGTGGAATACCAGGCAGGCATCCCGCAGGCACTGCTGCTGATGAACGGCGAAGTGGTCGCCTCGCTGACCGACCCGCAGGAAAGCCGCCTGATCTCCGCCGCCGCCGAATCGCCGTTTTTCACTGATGAGGAACGCATCGAAACGCTGTTCCTGGCGACGTTGACGCGGCGTCCGACCGACGAAGAGGCGAAACGCTGCCGCGCGTACCTCGCCGAATCGGCCAACGTTCGCGAAGGCCTGTCCGACATCCTCTGGGCGCTGCTCAACGGCAGCGAGTTCGCGTTGAATCATTGAATCGTCGGGCCGGCTGTGCCGGCCGAATTCGGCGATCCATCACCAACCTGAAAGACAAGAAACCTTACGCAAAGACGCCAAGCCGCAAAGAAAGGAAGTTCACCGCGGAGGACGCAGAGAGCGCAGAGAAAAAACGGAGAGGCGCCGAACCTCCGCGCT
>JBAQZJ010000399.1:0-2382 GCA_049790855.1 Planctomycetaceae bacterium
GACCGGTACACCGCCGGACCGAATTTCGATTACGACCCGCACACGCGGGTCGTGTACGGACCCGGCCGTCTCGACCAGCTCGGTTCGCTCGCAAAGGCGCTCGACGGTCGCCGCGTCCTGTTATGCACCGATCGTGGAATTCGCGACGCCGGTCATGCCGAACGCGGTCTGCGATCGCTGCGTGAAGCAGAATTGAACGTCACCGTCTTCGACGACATCCATCCGAACCCGACGACCGCCGACGTCGATCGCGGACTCGCCGTCGCTCGCGAGGCGCGGGTCGATTTGCTCGTCGGACTCGGCGGCGGATCGAGCATGGACTGTGCCAAGGGCATCAACTTCCTGTTGACCAACGGCGGGCGGCTTCGCGACTACCAGGGGTTCGGCAAGGCGAATCGGCCGATGCTGCCGATGATCGGCGTGCCCACGACCGCCGGAACCGGCAGCGAAGCCCAGAGCTACGCCGTCATCGGAGACGGCGACTCGCATGTGAAGATGGCTTGCGGCGACCGGAAGGCCGCGTTCCGCATCGCCTTGCTCGACCCCGAACTGACCGTCAGCATGCCGCGACCGGTGACGGTGGCGACGGGCGTCGACGCCATCAGCCACGCCGTCGAAGCCTATGTGACGCGGCCCCGCAACGACATGGCCCAATTGTTCGCCCGTCGGGCCTGGTCGTTGCTCGCCGAGAACCTGCCGATCGTTCTCGACGCCCCGCAGGACATCGAATCCCGCGGGGCGATGCTGCTCGGAGCGCACTTCGCCGGAGCGGCGATCGAGAACAGCATGCTCGGCGCGACGCACGCGCTCGCCAATCCGTTGACGGCCCGTTACGGCACGACGCACGGCGTGGCGATCGGCGTGCTGCTGCCGCACGTCGTCCGTTTCAACGCCCGCGTCGTCGGCGACCTGTACGCCGACCTCGCCGACGACATGGATCTCTGCCGCCGCGATGACCCCGAAGCCGCGTTCGTGGTCGCCGAGTTCATCCGCTCGCTCGTCGCGAACGCGGGAAACCCGACGACGCTTTCCGAATGCGGCATCGACTCGCGCGCGCTGCCCGAACTCGCCGCGATCGCCGCCGAGCAATGGACGGGCAAGTTCAACCCGCGACCGGTCGACGCCGAGTCGCTCGAGGAGTTGTACCGATGCGCCAGTTGATCGATCAGCCTGAGGTCCGTGCGGGCGTCCGGACGCAAACCCGGCGCGAGATGCTCGTCGCAAGCGCCGGTTTGCTCGCCGTTCCGCTCGCCGCGAAGCTGTCGTTCGCCACCGACAAAGCGACTCCGCCGCCGGCCGGCTGGACGAGCTTTCGCAACGGGCCGCAACTGCTCGGCCTGGCGGGTTCCGAGCTGCCGGACAAGCCGGACGTCCTGTGGACGCTCGACGCTCCTGACGGTGTCGCCGCGACGGCCGCGATCGCGGGCGGAAAAGTCTACGTCGCCGATCTCTCGGGCGACTTGCGCTGCGTCGATCGCCAGACGGGCGACGTCGTCTGGACGTATCACAGCGTCGAAAAAGTCGAGAAAAACACCTTCGCACCCGGTTTCAAGGCGTCGCCGACGCTGACGGCCGACGCAGTCTATCTGGGCGACGAAGACGGCGTCTTTCATGCGATCGACCGCGCCACCGGCAAACAGCGGTGGACCTTTCCGACCGACGCCGAGATCATCAGCAGCGCCACCGTCGACGGCGACAACGTCCTGTTCGGCTCCTACGACAACACGCTGTATTGTCTCGACGCGAAGACGGGCGAAAAACGCTGGGCCGTCGTCACCGAAGGCTACGTTCACTGCACGCCGGCGGTCTCGGGCGGCAAGACCTTCATCGCCGGCTGCGACGAGCACTTGCGGGCGATCGACGTCGCGACCGGTCAAGAAGTCGTCGCGATGCCAATCGGCACCTATCTGATTGCCTCGCCGGCGACCCGCGACGGGCTGCTCTACTTCGGCACCTTCGCGGCGACGGTCGTCGCGATCGACTGGGCGAATCAGAAGACCGTCTGGACCTACGAAGCCGGTCGCGACTTTCCGTTCCAGTCGTCGGCGGCCGTCACCGACGACCTCGTCGTCGCCGGTGCCCGCGACAAGAACGTCCACGCGATCGACCGCAAGACCGGCAAAGGCGTCTGGACGTTTCCGACCCGTAGCCGCGTCGACAGCTCGCCCGCGATCGCCGGAGACCGCGTCTACGTCGGCTCGGGCGACCGCAACCTCTACTGCCTCGACCTGAAGACCGGCAAAGAGGTCTGGAAACACAACGTCGGCGAAGCGGTGACGGCGTCACCGGCGATCGGCGAGGGGGTGCTCGTCATCGGGGGCGAGGGCAGCAACGCCAAGGTGATGTGCCTTGGGTAGGGTGTGTCTTGGGTAGGGTGTGCCT
>JBAQZJ010000400.1:0-14721 GCA_049790855.1 Planctomycetaceae bacterium
GCAAACGCCAGGGCGGGCAACGTCAGCGTCCGAGAGGGATGCGGCAACCCCAGGGCGACCGTCGTTCCACCGCGTCGCGTCGCCCGGAACGCGGTTTCGAGCACCGCGGGAACGCCGGCCGCCTCGAAGGCGACTTCGACGCCGCCATCGGTCAAATCTCGAATCGCTTCGACCCCGGCATCGGGCGAGAACGCTGCCGTCGCGCCCAGATTCCGTGCCAGGCTTCGTTTCGATTCGAACGGATCAACCACGACGATCGGGTGAGCGTTCGCGGCGACGGCCCCCATCACCGCCGCCAGGCCGACGCCTCCCAGCCCGAAGACGGCGACCGATTGTCCTGGTCGAACGCCGGCCGTATTGAACACGGCCCCGACGCCGGTCAACACGGCGCAGCCGAAAAGAGGTGCGATCGTCAGCGGAACGTCTTTGGGAATGACGACGGCCGACTCGCGGGCGACGATCGCGTGACCGGCGAAGCCCGAGACGCCCAGGTGGTGATGGATCATCGCGTCTGCGCCGTCTCGCAGCACGGCAGGCCCGTGCAACAGGTGTCCGCTGCCGTTGGCGGCTGCACCGGGAAGGCAGAGCGCCGGACGTCCCGAGGCGCACTCGACGCAGGCACCGCAACTCGGAACGAACGCCAGCACGACGTGATCGCCGGCGACGACGTCGCGAACGCCCGGACCCACCTCTTCGACGACGCCGGCGGCTTCGTGTCCGAGCGCCATCGGAAGCGGGCGGAGCCGCGATCCGTCGACCACCGACAGATCCGAATGGCAGACGCCGGCCGCCGCCATGCGGACCAGCAATTCGCCGGGCCGCGGCCCGGGCAACGTCACCTCTTCCAAGGTGAGCGGTCGCGACGCCGAATAGGGTCGCTCCTCCGTCACGCGCCGAAGCACCGCGGCGATCGTTTTCATGGCCTTGTCGCCTCGTGGATTTTCTTCATCCGCGCTTCACCGAGCATTTCGGCGGTCAGTCGTCCTCGTTTGACGGCATCGAGCGCCAGTTGCATCCGGTCGACGTCTCGAACCAGCGCGTCGAGCGCGAAATTGCGATTGGAGTTGTTCAGCGTATCGAGCGATTGCAGCAATAGCCGAACGGCCTCGTCGTTCCGAACGTCGGACAGGCCGCTGACCGCTCCCTGTTGAAGTTCGCGGTTCTTGTCGGCGAGGTATCGCGTAAGGATCGGACGGGCGGTCTGCCAGTCGTCGAGCGCCACCATCCGCAGGGCGTCGTAGCGCGTTCCCGAGCCGACCGATTCATCGTCTGCCATCTCCGCGGCCTGTGTAAGGGCCGTCTCCCAGCGGGAACGCAGATCAGGATTTTGTTCGAGAAGCAGCTTGACGCGTTCGGCAGGCCAGTCGGACGCGAGCCCGATGCCGTTGATGACGCCGCCTCCGATGACGACCGCCTGCCATTCCCGCAACGGTTCGTCGGCGTTCGGCAACGCAACGTTCAGAATCGCGGCAAGCTCGGCGAGGTCATTCCGTTTTCCCGCCGCGACGGTCACCCGCCAGATCCACGGAATCCGGCGTCGTTCTTCGGCCGACTTCGGTTCGAGGTCGGCAACCAGTCGAGCGAGAAGTGCCGCGGAGTCGTTCGTGTGCTTCGCGATGAGTTCCTCGCGTTGCGCTGCCGGAACAGCGTCGTCGAGGATTGCGGCAGCGACCGCGGCGAGGTCGCCGTGCGCGGTTTCGTCGGCTTGTGCGCAGAACGCCGGGCCGAGCTGGCGCTTCACCTCATCGACAAGCACCTCTTCCAGGCCTGGCTCGAACGGGCCGGGCAGATCGTAGTAGATCATGGCCCCGCCGCCTTCGTAACGACCTTCGCGAAGAATTCGTTCCGAGGGAATATAACAGGGCACTGCATTGGAATAGCCGCTGATCCATAGTCGGTCGCCGTCGCACACTTCTCTCAGGCGAAGTGCGTAATCGACGACGACCTCGCCGCCGAGAAAGACCATGGCCAGTTTGTCGCCCCAGACCCAGGACTGCACCGGCAGGTCGACGCGATCGGCAAGCGGCTCGCCGCGGTCGAGTCGAGCCAGCTGCAGGCGGGCATGCCGTCCGACGGCGTCCTGCTGTCCGGTGAGAGTCTTCCAATGATCAGCCGCTGGCGGTTCGGCAAGATCGAGCTTCACCTGCCGGTACCGAGTTCGAAGCTTTCCTGCGACCGGCACGAGCGGCCGGGCGAGAACACGTCGCACTTCGTCAGCCAGTGCAAGCCCGTGCCGGCGGGCGAAATCGATGCCGGTGCGCGGAGCGGGATTCTGGTCGGCGCCGCAGCCGATCGTCACCAGCGCGACGCAATCGGGATGACCGGCCTCGAGCGCCAAAGCCGCATAGCCGGCCCAGTCGGGCGAAACGCGATTGAAATCACCGCCCAACGTGGTGCAATGACAGGCGTAATTCGCCACCACCGCTTTGAGTGACCCATCGGCCCGGTGAACGGCGAGAACGGGAACCGAGTGGTCGGTCGGACCGCCGTTCGTCCGGCGGTTCGTCGCGAACGCGACCGCGCCCTGTCCCCAGGACACGCGGCACTCCTCTCGATTCGCCAGCGCCGTCCCGGCGACTTCGACACAGCGCTCGATGAACCGGTCGGTGTAACGGTCGATTCGTTTCGCGTGCTCGGCCGGAATCTCCTCGCCAAACATGTTCGGAATCGTGCCGCGAAGCATCGGCGTCGTATGCGAGTGCGAGACGTTGATCGTTACCTGGTCGCGAGGCACGTCGTGTGCCGCTTCGATCTTTCCCGCGATCGCATCGCGAATCGCCTGCGAAAGGATGCACGAATCGACAGTCATCAGGATCGCCGGCTGAGCCGTGTCGTCGCCGATCGCAATCGCTTTCGCCGAAAGCGGATCTTCGACGCCCTCCGACTCCGTCTTACGCACCGCGTAACCGGCAAGACGGACTGGCCCCTGGGGAGTGATATCGATCGACGCCGCGCCGACCGAATAGACTTCGCCCATCGCATCGGACGCCAAGTCTTTCACTCCAGCGTCGTCACCGGCCGTCGCCCCGACAGGAATCGCAGTCAGTAAGAGGACCGCCAGCAAATTCCATACTGGACGAGCGGCTCGGGTCGACGGCGTCGTGTCGCACGGCATGGCAATCGCTCTCGCATCGAGGGTAGGAGTCGTGCCGATTCTAGGAAGACGCACTCTGGCCCGCGACAATCTCGGGAACATCGAAATAGACTGCCCTCCGGCCCAAGGGCACAGTTGCATCACAAGCCGCTGATGCGATACTCTTTCTGTTGGCGTTTGTGGGTCATCGTCGAGACGGTCGGCCTGTTGGATGGCGCGGTGCCTGAAGAGGTCGGTTCTCGGTTCCAGCAGGGTTCATCGATGCGCGGAACTCGGTTCACCCATGTCTGGCTGTCGATCGCATTTGCGCTGGCCGTCGGGCCGGTCGCAACGGCCGAGGAACCGGACGCCGAGGCGTTGAAGTTCTTCGAAACGTCGGTCCGGCCTATCCTTGCCACGCACTGTTTAGAGTGTCATGGACCAGATCAGCAATGGGGCGGACTGCGGCTGGACTCGCGAGAAGCCGTGCTGAAAGGCGGCGAGAACGGTCCCGCGATCATCGTCGGCAAGCCGGAAGAGAGCCTGCTGATCGAGGCCGTCCGCCAAGATCCGCTCGGCTTGTCGATGCCGCCGGAGGACAAGCTTTCCGACCGACAAATCGCCGACCTGGTGAAATGGATCGCGGGCGGAGCGATTTTTCCGGTCACGGATCCGACCGTCACGTCTGATGATCGCTTGGACCACTGGGCGTTTCAGCCGATGACCGATCCTGCTGTTCCCTCCGTTCACGATACGGCATGGCCTCGGAACAGCCTCGACTGCTTTATCCTCGCCAAGCTGGAGTCCACCGGCCTGAAGCCGGCCAAACCTGCCGACAAGCGCATCCTTTTGCGGCGAGTGACGTTCGACCTGACGGGCTTGCCGCCGACGCCCGCCGAGGTCGAGTCGTTCGTCACCGATGACCGGCCCGACGCCGACGAACGGCTTATCGATCGATTGCTGGCTTCTCCCGCTTACGGCGAGCGGTGGGGCCGCCACTGGCTCGACGTCGCCCGCTACGCCGACAGCAACGGACTCGATGAGAACATCGCGCACGGCAATGCCTGGCGTTACCGCGACTATGTCGTCGCCGCGTTCAACGCCGACACGCCCTACGATCGCTTCGTCACGGAACAGATCGCCGGCGATCTGCTCGAAGCCTCTGGCGAAGCCGATCGTCGCGAGAATCTCACGGCGACCGGGTTTCTCGTCCTCGGCCCCAAGGTGCTGGCGGAAGTCGACAAGACGAAGATGGAGATGGACATCATCGACGAGCAGCTCGACACGCTCGGTCGATCGATGCTCGGCCTGACGTTCGGTTGCGCCCGGTGCCACGATCACAAGTTCGATCCGATCACCGCGGCCGACTATTACGCTCTGGCCGGAATCTTCAAAAGCACGACGACGATGGAGTCGTTCAAGACGATCGCCCGCTGGAACGAGAACGTCTTGCCGTGCGACGAGTCCCGCTCGTTGAAGGAAGCGTACGAGACGACGCTGGCTCATGCGAAAGGCGCCATCGAACTGCTGCTGACGCAGGCCGACGCCAGCCTCGCCATGACCGGCGGCGACGTCGCCAAGACGCCGAAAGAGCGGGAAGCGCAGTATCCCAAAGAAACGCAGGCCGAACTGAAAAAACTTCGCGACGCACTGGCGGCCGTCGAGAAAGCCCCCCCGGAATACCCTGCCGCGATGGGAGTCGCCGAAGGAGCGGTGACGGACGTCGCCATCCATCTGCGCGGCAGTCACCTCAAACTGGGCGAGATCGTCCCCCGCCGCGTTCCCGAAGTCTTTGCAGAGCCGTCCGCCCCGGCCTTTCCCGAGGATCACAGCGGTCGCCTCGTCTTTGCGAGATGGATGACGGACGCCGAGCATCCGCTGACGAGTCGCGTGATCGTCAACCGAGTCTGGCGATGGCATTTCGGGCAGGGTCTCGTGCGCACGCCCGACAATTTCGGCCTGCTCGGCGAAGAACCGACTCATCCCGAACTGCTCGACTGGCTGGCCCGGCGATTCGTCGACGGCGGCTGGTCGATCAAGCAATTGCATCGCGACGTCCTGCTGTCGAGCACCTATCGGCAGTCGGATCGACCGGAACCCGGCGTCGTCGAACGCGATCCGGGAAACCGCCTCTACAGCCGCATGAACGTCCGACGGCTCGAAGCCGAAGAGGTTCGCGATTCGCTGCTGGCGACAAGCGAGCGACTCGATCGCGAGGTCGGCGGTTCGCTGCTGAACGTCAAGAACCGCGCGTTCTTCTTCGATCACACCTCGATCGACAAGACGGAGTACGACACGCCGCGGCGGTCGCTCTATCTGCCGATCGTGCGGAACAACCTCTATAACGTATTAAGCCTGCTCGATTACCCCGCTCCGGCCGTGTCGCGCGGCGACCGGCCGACGACGACCGTCGCCCCGCAGGCGCTGCTGATGATGAACAGCCGGCTCGTCACCGACGCCGCGGCTTCACTCGAACGGCGAATTGCCGGCGAGGCCGGTTCGAGTGACGAGTCGAAGATGGAACGGCTCTACCTGATCGCCTATGGCCGCGCACCGACCGCAGAGGAGCTTGCCGAAAACCTCGCGTACCTCGACGCGATCGCCCCCTTGCTCGATTCCCAGACAGAGGCCCGACGGCAGGCGTGGTCGAGCCTGTGCCAGACGGTGTTGTCGTCAAACGAGTTCGTCTACGTGCGGTGACCGTTTGCGCGACGCGGTCGATTCCCCGCTCTTGACGGAGTGGGCGAGAACGCAACTGTTTGCTCAAGGCAGTCACCATGAATCCTCCCGCCGTTTCCCGCCGTGAACTTCTCCGTCGCACGGCGGTCGGTTTCGGGTCGCTGGCCCTGGCGTCGCTGCTGGCCGATGAGGCGAGCGCGTCGACTTCGCTCGGGCCGCTCGCCCCGAAGGCTCCGCTGTTTCCGGCGCGGGCCAAGCGGGTCATCTTCCTGTTCATGAAAGGCGGCCCGTCGCACGTCGACACGTTCGACCCCAAGCCGCTGCTCGATCGCGACGACGGCAAGCCGCTGCCGTTCGACAAGCCGCGCGTTCAGTTCGCACCGACCGGCAACCTGCTCAAGTCGCCCTGGAAGTTCCATCGCTCCGGTGAGAGCGGACTGCCGGTCAGCGATCTGTTTCCGCACGTCGCAGGCTGCGCCGACGACCTGTGCATGATTCATTCGCTGCATGGCACGAACGCGGCCCACGGCGGAGCGCTGCTCAAGCTGCACACCGGCAGCGACACGTTCGTGCGGCCGAGCGTCGGTTCGTGGGTGACCTACGGGCTGGGCACCGAGAACCAGAATCTGCCGGCGTTCATCACCATTTGCCCGACGCTGGCGCACGGCGGCGTCAACAACTGGGGTTCCGCGTTTCTGCCGGCCGCCTTCCAGGGAACGCCCATCGGCGACGCGAGCGTGCCGTCGAACAAAGCCCGCGTTCGCTACATCGACAACACGCAGTTCTCGACGGCGGCCCAGCGGCTGCAGCTCGACCGGCTGCGCGAGATGAATCGCGAGCACCTCGCCCGCAGTGGCCCCGAGGCCTCGCTCGAAGCCCGCATCGAAAGTTTCGAGCTGGCCTTCCGCATGCAGACCGAGATGCCCGAGGTCGAAGATCTGTCGAACGAATCGGCGGCGACGCAGTCGCTGTACGGCATGGACGACCCGATGACGGCGAACTTCGGCCGGATGTGCCTGCTCGCCCGCCGCTTCGCCGAGCACGGCGTCCGCTTCATTCAGGTCACGCACAGCGACTCGAAGGTGCAGTGGGACCAGCACGGCGACCTGAAAGACGGGCACGAGAAGAACGCCCGCGAGGTCGACAAGCCGATCGCCGGGCTGCTCGCCGACCTCAAAGCCCGCGGGCTGCTCGAAGACACGCTCGTCTGGTGGGGCGGCGAGTTCGGCCGCACGCCGACCGCCCAGGGCGGCAACGGCCGCGACCACAACCCCGAAGGCTTCACGCACTGGCTCGCCGGCGGCGGCGTGAAAGGCGGCCACCGGCACGGCGCCACCGACGACTACGGCTACTACGCCGTCGAGAACAAGGTCCACATGCACGACATGCATGCGACCCTGCTGCACCTGTTAGGCCTCGACCACGAACGCCTCACCTACCGCTACGCCGGCCGCGATTTCCGCCTGACAGACGTACACGGGCGGATCGTGGAAGACATCTTCGCGTGATGTGGCGCTGGGTGGCCCAGCCAGACCTGGCTGGGTGACGAAGTCACAAGATGACTCACCATCCACGTACGAGCCAGAATAACGGTCGCGCGACAGTTCCTCTCGCACGATGGCGCATCGTGTTGCTCACGCAACCCGGCCAGTCCTGAACGGACTGGCCGGGTCAACCTGCGCGAAGCCAAGATTTTCTTTGGGTTCCACTGGTGGGCAAGCCCGAGGAGATCGCCGGTGCGGTGTAGCCCCTGACCGCCAGGATCACGAACCGCAGCCGCCGGGCCTTCACAGCATCGTGTTCCGCCCGCTCCAGCCGTTCCAACTCGACCAGCGACACATGCCCCGCCACGTCCATCGCCACCTCCCGAGACCCGGAGATCGCGATATCCTGATGGGCGGAATGGGAAGCCGCAAGAGAATGCGCGCTGGTTCAAATTGGAATGCGTATGATAGCGCCCCAAGCGAACGATCAACGAAAACGGCCGGCGAATCGCCGGCCGTTTCGCGTCATACGACGACAATTCCGTCACATGCCCGAGCGTTCGAGCACCCAGTGGACGGCGTGTCGGGTCAGTTCCGTGCTGTTCGTCAGGTTGAGCTTCGCTTTGAGGTTTTCACGATAGGATTCGATCGTCTTCGGACTGAGCTCGAGGTTGGCGGCGATCTCGCGGGTCGTCATGCCCGAACCGATCTGCTCGAAGACCTCAAGCTCGCGGTCGGACAGCCGATCGATGGGGCTGTGATCCTCGAAGCCGTCGACGCCGATCGCCCGCGTCAACATCCGCTCGCGCATCCGCGAGCTGAGGTAATACTTCCCGCTCAGCACTTCGCGAACCGCGTCGATCAGCCTTCGAGTCGCTTCCGCCTTATTCACGTAACCGTCGGCCCCGGCCCGCAGCACGCGTTCGGCGTACAGCGTCTCGTCGTGCATCGACACGACGAGGATTTTGATGTCGGGATACTTCGTATTAATCTGCTTACACAGTTCAAGGCCGTTGCCGCTCTTCAGTGACAGGTCGAGCAGGACGAGATCGGGGCGTGCCTTCTCGATCATCGCCAAGGCCAAAGCGGCGTCGCCCGTTTCGCCGGCGAGTTCCAAGTCCGGCTGGTTGGTGATCAGGCGGGCGTAACCGTCCCGAACGACCGGATGATCGTCGATGACGAATACGGCCCTCCTGGCAACGGCCGACGGCGACAGATAGTCCGAAGAAATCGTCGAGATAGCCAAGGTGGTCTCCCGATCCTGCGAGGCGGCCCGGCCACCGTGACGCGATAGGAAAAAGGGCCGGATAAGGTCATCACCGTACGACACAGGCCGATTGGACGCAACGCGATCATTCCCAGCAAATCGTACCGGGAAAAAACCTAAGGGTCGCTGATTGACGCAAGGCGAACGCCATCTCGGCATGTCTTCGTCGACCTCGTCGATGCGCGCGGTTTCAGTCGGTCGATTGGCGCCGACGGCGTCGTTCCTCCGACAGGCGTAACGTCCGCCGCATCGCCGGCCGGAAGGCGCGCAGCATCTGATCGGCATCGACGAACCGCCGTCTGGGGTCGATCTCCAGCGATCGGCGAATCAGTTCGCTCAAGTCGGGATGCGTTTTCCGACGCAGCATGACGGCGCCTGCGAACGGCCATTGGAACGGCCACTCGGGCCAGAACCCCGTCAACATCCGATAGAGAATCACCCCCACCGAGAAGACGTCGGACCCGGACGACGGTCGGCCCATCGCCTGTTCGGGGGCCATGTAGCCGACGGTTCCCGTGCCCGAGCCGCGAATCGTGCGTTGAGCGATCTTGGCGATGCCGAAATCGGTCAGTCGCAGTCGATCGCCCGGAAACAGGATGATGTTTTCGGGCTTGATGTCGCAGTGAATGATGCGGTGGCGGTGCGCGTAAGCGACGCCTTCCAGCAGTTGTTCCGCGAAATCGAGCGCCTTCTCGACGCTGATTCGGCTGCGAAGCCGATCGGACAGCGTGCGTTGTCCCAGCGGGAAGACGATCACGAACCGATCGTCGATGAAGCTCGCGTCTTTGAGCGGCAGGATGTTCGGATGGTCCAGCCGGGCGATCAGCCGTACTTCGCGCCGGAAGAGCTCCAGCATGACGGGGTTGACCGTCTCCTGATGAGGAATCTTCAGGGCGACGCGAATGCCCTCGATCGTGTCGGTGGCCTCGTAGACCGCCGCGAACCCGCCGCTCGCAAGCCGCCGCTCGATGCGGTACTTGCCGAGCTTTTGCCGGCCTCGAAGCAGAGCGGTGCGTCTGGCGGAAATCGCGATCATCCCCGGTCATTATCGGTCGAATGCGCTTCACCCTCCAATTCTCATGACCGTCCGGCCGGGAGCAAGAGACGATCGGAGTTATTCCGGCGTTGCGAGCAAGATCATGTCGCTCCAAGTCATCCAGAAAGACTTGGAGGCAGGCAGGTAGCCGGGGGAGCTGGCCAGGGTGAGTCGCCGCAAATCCCGGTCGACCGCCGGTTCGAGCAGCCCCGCCAGGCGTTCGACCAGCGTTTTCAGGTACAGTTCGACGAAACGGGCGTCGGCCGGCGACAGCGGAGCGAGCCGGTCGACGGTGAGGGTCATCCGACGAAACGGCATCAGTCCCGACGAGCCGGCCAGTTCCGACAAGCAACGGCCGGCGTTTCGCTTCTCCGGCTGGGCTCCACCGGTCTCTTTTCGACGTTCAGCCGTTCGGACCGCCAGTTCCAGATCGACCGGCCACGGCAACTGCATCTCGTGCAGGCGGTCGTTTTCAAGCAAGCCGATCAACCCGCCAGGACGGACGACCCGCCGCATCTCCCGCAGAGCCGCCGCGGCGTCGGGCAGCGAGATGAGGCTCTGGGCGCACCAGACGAGATCGAAACTTCCGTCCGGAAACGGGAGGCATCCCGCATCCGCTCGGACGAACCCCACTCGCGAGTTCCGGCCAGCCGTCGCAACGCGACGGGCCGCCCAGTCGAGAAACGCGGGCGAGACGTCCACGGCCGTCACGCGGCTCTTCTCGCCAAGCAACGTGTCGAACGCCGCGGTGTAAAAGCCGTCTCCGCAGGCGACGTCGAGTGCTTCCAGTTCTTGACCGCCCCACAATCGCTTCAGAAATTGAAACAGTTCCGGACCATGAGCGGCGTGCCGGGCGGCCAGCAAGGCGGCGTACTTCGGCAAGCCGTCGCGCGGCGGCGATGGTTGGTCGGCTTCGATCGAACTTTCGCCGAGGACGGTTTCGATCATATCGATCATGCCGGTAAGCGAATCCAGGCAAGATGAGACAGCGTTCGGAAGCAACGGCGGTCGCTCTCGACTTCTCGTTCATTGAACGGCGAAGGAAGGCTGCTGCAAACGGGGAGAACACCGAATCGACGCTTTCTCGACCGTTTCGCAATGGCGGACCGGCACGTCGCCAAGCGATCCGCCGTTTGTCGGCGCTTTGGATGTGCGATGGATCGACGCCGAAACGGCAGTTGGGGACACGGATTCCTACCGTTCCGGGTATGAGGTCAGACACCCCGATTTTGCGCCGGGGTTTTCCTGAAGTTGGTTCGTGCGGTTGCGATGCGTCTCGGTGGTGCGAGAATGATCACCGGGGCCACAACCCGCTCCCGCCCTTCGGCGCAGGATCGCGCAATGCCTGTCTTGCTGGTCATCGACGACAATCGGACCGTCTCTCACATGGTCACCAGCGCCTTCGAAAAGGAAGGCGTGGACGTGCTGAGCGCCCAGACCGCGAGCGAAGGCGTCGAGCTGGTTCGTAATTCAAAGCCCGATACGGTCCTGCTCGACATCGTGCTGCCGAACGTCTCGGGACTGGAGGTCTTTCGCGAGATCCACTCGATCGACGCGAAGCTGCCGGTGATCTTCATCACGGCCGGCGGCACGAGCGAGACGGCGATCGAGGCGATGAAACTCGGCGCCTACGATTACCTGCTCAAGCCGCTGAACCTGCCGAAGCTCAAGGAGCTTGTACGCTCGGCGCTCGACACGCGGCATCGCATGCAGGTGCCGGTCGGACTGGCCGCCGGAGATTTTGAAGCCGGTCCCGGTGACGTGTTCGTCGGCCGGTCGGATTCGGCCCTCGAGGTCTACAAGGCGATCGGCCGCGTCGCTCCGCAGGACGTGACGGTGCTGATCCGCGGCGAAAGCGGAACCGGCAAAGAACTGGTCGCGCGGGCGATCTACCAGCACAGCACACGCTCCAGCGGCCCATTCATGGCGGTCAACTGCGCCGCGATCGCCGACTCGCTGCTCGAAAGCGAGCTGTTCGGCCACGAAAAGGGCGCCTTCACCGGGGCCGACAATCGTCGGATCGGCAAGTTCGAGCAGTGCTCCGGCGGAACGATCTTTCTCGACGAAGTCGGCGATACGTCGCCGCTGCTGCAAAGCAAGATGCTCCGCCTGCTGCAACAGCAGGAGTTCGAGCGAGTCGGCGGCAACCAGACGATCAAGACCGACGTCCGCATCATCGCGGCGACGAACCGGCCGCTGGAAGACATGGTGGAAGCCGGCACGTTCCGTACGGACCTGCTCTACCGGCTGAACGTCTTCACCGTCGAGATCCCGCCGCTTCGCGAACGGCCGGACGACATCCTGCTGCTGATCGAATACTTCCTTGGAAAGTTCAAAAAGGAACTCGGGCATCCCGAACTGGAAGGCATGGCGCCCGAAGCCGTCGACCTGCTGCAGCGCTACGAATGGCCCGGCAACGTCCGCGAACTGCAAAGCATCGTTCGGAAGTCGATTCTCAACTCGGCCGGCCCGGTGATCGTCATCAAAGATCTTCCGGCGGAGACCCGCGACGACCATCGCCGCGGAGGTCATGCTGCAGCACCGGACGGCCCCGACGGCGCCGCCGATTCCGATCTGCGGCCGTTCGTCGAGCGACGGATCGCCGACGGGACCGAAGAGCTTTACGCCGAGGCTCTCGAGAAGATGGAACGCTACCTGATTACGCGAGTGTTGGAACAGACGGACGGCAACCAGTCGCAAGCGTCGCGGATGCTCGGAATCACGCGAGGCAGCCTGCGCAACAAGATCCGCTCACTCGGCATCCGCATCAACCAGGTCGTGCTCAGCGACGCCGATGAATGAGGGATCGGGGGAGACGTGAGATCGGGGGACGAGTTTTCTTCTCCCGCCTCCCCCGCTCTCCCGCCTCCCCGATCAGGATGGATTGGCCGGAAACCTCTCACCCCCATGCGTCGCCTGCTCCAACACCCCTTCGTCCGCCGGCATCTGTCGCTTTCGGCGATCTTGCGTGCGTTGCGGCAGCCGGTGTTTTTGACGGCGCTGCTGGCCTTCGTGAGCCTGTGGGGTTTCGCCGAGATCGCCGACGCGATCGACGAGCAAGGCACCCAGCGGTTCGACGAATGGGTGCTCAAGTCGCTTCGCGACACGACGAATCCAAACGAGCTTGTCGGACCGCCCTGGGTCGAACAAGCGTTGCGCGACATCACCGCCCTCGGCGGCCAGACGGTTCTGACGCTGGTCACCGTCATCGTTTGCGTCTATCTGTCGCTGGCGGGACGCCGCGACCTGAGCCTGTTCACTGCCGCGGCGGTGATCGGCGGAACGATCGTGATGTTCGCGCTCAAAGACGTCTTCCACCGGCCGCGCCCCGAGCTGGTCCCGCACATCCTCGTCACGGTGAGCAGTCACAGTTTTCCCAGCGGCCACGCGATGGGTTCGGCGATCGTCTATCTGACGCTCGGCACGATGCTCGCCGAAGCCGCCGAAACCTGGCGGCTGAAAGCCTACGTGTTGACCGTCGCCGTCGTATTGATGCTGCTCGTCGGCTCGACGCGAGTGTTTCTCGGCGTTCACTACCCGACCGACGTCCTTGCCGGGTGGGCCGCCGGGTTCGTTTGGGCCTTCGGATGCCGGACCGTCGTGCGTCTGTCGCGATTCTGGTGGCACTACCAAAAGGCGAGTTCCGCCCGCGCGGACGGGCCATCGGCACAACGCGAATGAACGCTGTCTGTGGGTTCGTTGATCCTCCGCGAAACCGAACGCGGAACCCGGTCGACTGAGACGCTACAACACGAGCCATCGAAACAGCGCGGGCGCCGCTGCCGACGCTGCCAGGGTGATCACCGTCGCGAGGACCGCCGCACCAATGCCGACGTACCCGAACTCGACGGCGAACAGAGCCGCGATCCGGCTGCGCGACAGACCGAGCCGGTTCATCGTGCGAACTTCCGCCTGCCGCAGGCGAATCGTCAGGGCGACGACCGCTCCGCATAACAGCAGTGTCGCGATCGCCGTCACGAGGGCGTTGACGTCAAACAACCGTCGCAGCCGCAGGGCGACATCGAAGATGTTTCGCAGCACCCGGTCGGCTTCTGCGAGTTGCACATCGCCGGTCCCGTCGAGATAGCGCCCGATCAGTCGCAACCGCTCCTTCTCGTCGTGAGGTTCAACGAGCACTGCCGTCAGCGGGAAACGACCGCGGTTTCCGTGAAAGTGGAACCGGCCGGCATTCTCGTCGGTGACTTCGATGAACCCGTCTGCCGGTTCGGAGGCGGCTGGCCCGGTACGGTCCGGCGGCTGGCCCGCATGCGAATGACCGAGACCTGCGACGAGCCAGGCCGTATCGAGACTGACGAAGACTGCCGAATCGTCTGCACTTCCGGTCGCCGCCATGACACCGACGACACGCAGCCGGACCGGTACTCCGCCGCCGAGGCTGAACAGACTGTCGACGTCGGTCGCCAACCGATCGCCCGGCCCGACACCGAGCCGATCGGCCGCTTCGGCCCCGAGCACGCAGTCGCCGAGACGCACGAGCGGTTCTCCCGAAGCAAGCAGCAGATTCCGCAGCCGGAAGTACGCTCCGTTCGTCCCGACGACCGGCGCCCCGCGTGCCGTCGCCTTGACACACAGGGGCGCGGTGATGCCGCGTGTCACCACCGCCAGTGACTTCCAGTCGGCGACGGTGATTTCGTCGGGCGGTGCTGTTCGAAAGTAGAGGGCATGCAAAACGAGGTCGGCGCGGCTGCCCTGCGCTCCGGCGACCATCGGTGCTGCGTCGGCGCGGCTCGTCAGCTCCTGCTCGAACGCCGCAACGACGGCTCGGACTGCTCCCGGCAGGCCGAAGGCGACGCCCAGACCGAACACGAGCAACGCCGCCGTCACCGGCCGGCGCGCCAGCGATCGAAGACCCAATCGCAGGAACATCATTACGCCGGTCGCTCCCGAATTTCAGAACGGCGAGCGGCGTCTTTTCGTGACGCCTCGGGAGAGGCGATCGCTGCGTTCGATTCAACACGCACGCCCCACCTCCCGTAAGTCGACGACGCGGTCGAACATCGGCAACAGCGACTCGTCATGCGTCGCAGTCAGCAGCGTCGCTTTCCGATCGGCGGTCGCCTCGATGAGCAGTCGCATCGCGGTCGTTTTATTTGCGGGATCGAGGTTTCCCGTCGGTTCGTCGGCCAGCACGATCGACGGCCGATGCACCAGCGCCCGGCAC
>JBAQZJ010000401.1:0-2497 GCA_049790855.1 Planctomycetaceae bacterium
CATATCGCACGGCATGACAAAGAGGGAAGCTGGTCGGGCCAGTTCTTCGTCGTGCCAGAACGAAAAACGCCGCCCGTGCCTGTTCGGCGCGGGCGGCGTGTCGCGGCCGCTGGTGAGATCCGAGGCAAGCCTCGGGTCAGAACGCGGCCGCGTTGTTCGTTTGCGGTGTCGCCCCGTTTGGGGCGGATTACCTCTATCGGCTGGAAGCGACGCACGGGTCCAGCCGTGCCCGTTCAAATTGCAGCCGGGGCGACCGCTGGGGTGGAACGGCTCAGGACTGAACGGTGGCGGCCGCCCGTTCACGCTGAATGGCTTCGTACACTTCCTGGCGATGGACGGGGATTTCGGTGGGGGCGTCAATTCCCAGTCGGACTTTGTCGCCGCGAATGTCGACCACGGTGATTCGGATGTTGTCGCCGATTACGATCGTTTCGTCACGCAGTCTGGAAAGCACCAGCATCGCGAGCACTCCTTTGCCGCCCGGCCGAACTGCGGTCGCTCGCGACGCCGCAACCCACCGCGCGGTGATGTGGGGGATGAGAAAGTGATAGTGGCGGAAGATCTGCAGTCCGCTGGAACGTCTCGCCGGGGCAGGCGGTCACTGGCCGGCCTGCCGTCAGTCGGTCGTTCGCATAGACCACAGATCGTCAAGTTGCGGTGACAAAAGCGATCGCGGCGCAGAGAAAAGCCGCGTCGTCTGCGGAGTTGCGCGAGACCGTGCCGATTGTGGCGACGATGTCGGCCGCGACCGGGACTGTCGCATGCCTTGCTCGACCGGCTGCAGTGTTCCCTTTTCCTGTCGGCGGCGCGTCGATCTTCGGCACCGATTTGCCGGGCGGTGTGGAGGTGACGCTGCGTTTGCCGGATCAACCGGTACGCTCAGCTTCGCTGTCGGAACATGGTCGTCGCCGGCATGTCCGTTACCTTGTGTGGACTTTGGGCAGCCACTATACTTCCGACGCTTTGCCCGAGCGTATTCGGGGCGAAGATGTTGCGCGTACGGCTTGTTTCCTTCCCGTCCCGGCTTCCGTTCGGACGCGCCCGCCCCCGTGCGGGGAGGCCCGATGCGATTCTCTCTGGTCGATCGGATCGTCGCCCTGGCTCCCGGGGAGTCGATCACCGCCGTCAAGAACGTCTCCTCGGCCGAGGAGTATCTTGCCGACCACTTTCCCGGATTCGCGGTGCTTCCGGGCGTGATGATGGTCGAGACGCTCGTTCAGGCCGGTGCGTGGCTGATCCGTGCGACCGACGACTTCCAGCACAGCGTCGTGTTGCTGAAGCAGGCGCGAGCGGTGAAGTTCAACAATTTCGTGCGTCCTGGCCAGGCGTTGACCGTGCGGTTGTCGATTCAGAGTCGCGGTGAGGGAGAGACGACGCTGAAAGCGCAAGGAGAGGTCGACGCCCAAAGCGCAGTCTCGGCGCGTTTGACGCTCGGTCACTTCAATCTTGCAGACAAGAATCCGGCCCTGGTGGAGTCGGATGCGGCACGGGTCGAAGTTCTTCGTCGTCAATTTGCCGAGATCTGGCCCGGGTAGGCTCGTTTCATACCCGCACGAAGTTTGTGCCGGGTCTTCGATTAAGGAATCACGACATGCGATTTGACGGACGGGTCGCTCTGGTGACCGGTGGCAGCCGCGGAATCGGACGGTCCATCGTCGAGGCTCTGGCGGCTGAAGGGGCGAAAGTGGCGTTCGTCTACGCCTCGAATGCGAGCGCCGCCGAGGAACTGGCCCAGTCGATCGAGTCGAAGGGCGGGCAGGCGCTGGCGATTCAGGCCGACGTGAAGGTCAAGGCCGATGCCGATCGCGCCGTCGAGCAGACCGTCGAAACGTTCGGCAAGATCGACATTCTCGTCAACAACGCGGGCATCGTCCGCGACACGCTCGTGGCGACCATGCCGGAAGAGAAGTGGCGCGACGTCATCGAGACGAACCTCAACAGCGTCTATAACTTCTCGCATGCCGTCATGCGGCCGATGATGTCGGCCCGCTACGGCCGCATCGTGAACATGTCGAGCGTCTCCGCCCGCATACCGAACCAGGGCCAGGCGGCCTACGCAGCGAGCAAAGGCGGCATCGAGAGCTTCACGAAGTGCCTCGCCGTCGAGGTCGCCAAGCGCGGCATCACGGTGAACGCGGTCGCGCCCGGCTTCATCGTGACCGACATGACCGAAGCCGTTCGCAGCGCGGCGGAAGACAAGATCCTCAAGGAGATCCCCGCGAAGCGGCTCGGCCAGACCGCCGACATCGCCAACGCGGTGCTCTTCCTCGCCGACGAGAAAACGTCGTACATTACGGGCGACGTCATCACCGTCGACGGCGGCATGACGCTCGGCGGACTTTGAAAGCTGATGGCTTATGGTCGATGGCCCAAGGCCGCCCTCCGACCATCAGCCATAGACCATAGACCATCAACTCTTTCGGGAATCGAATCCATGACCCACGACGAAATCTTCGAGAAAGTGCAGCAGACGCTCGTCGACGCCCGGGGCGTCGAC
>JBAQZJ010000402.1:0-3401 GCA_049790855.1 Planctomycetaceae bacterium
AAAAGCGCCCCCCCCCCTGACGAATTCTCGTTGTAACGCGCAACCGGTGCGGTATCTTCCAGGCTCGATTCACCGAACGCCGCCCGACGCGGCGCGGGTGCATCCAGGGAGAGCGACGCGATGGCGACGGCTGGTGGGACTTGCCTTCGGACGGCGGCGCTGCTCAGTCACTTCTCGATCGCCGCTGCGATCCTTTCACTCGCCTCGCCGGCGACCGCCGCCGACCCGACCCCGCAGGAACTTGCCGCCCGGCTCCGCGAGACGCTGACGGGACTGCATACGATCGAGATGGAGTATCGCGAAAGCACGAGTAATCAATTTGGCGACAAGCCAAGCAATACGTTTATCAACGAATACGAATGGATTCGAGACGGGCAACGTCAGTTGTTGGTGCGCAAAGAGGGTGACTTCGCGGCTGGGCAGTGGAGTTTCGATGGCAATTACGGCTTCAGTGTCGGTTATCGCAAAGGGCAGCCAGACACAGCACGAGAAATCACGAAGAGTCGCTCCGTTCCGTGGCAACTGAATAATCAGTACACGCCCGCCTTTTGGATGGGATTGCGGCTGAGCGAGCTTAACGAGAATCTCGCGGAACTCTTGCTTGATCCTCAAGCTCGTGTAACTGGCTCTGAACTTCGTGGCGATCTCAAGCTGTATCGAGTTGATCTCGGGACTCACGGCGACGAGGCGAGCGACCCGTGGTCGTGGTCGGTGAGCCTGTGTCCTGATCGAGATGGGCTGCCCGTGGAGATCATCCGCACGCCGGCGGCGAATCATCCGGACAGAAAACGATTAGAAGAACTGATTGGAGAGACATCCTTTGTTGTGACGGAGTTCCGGGCAATTCGAGACCATGCACTGCAGCGGGATCGTTGGGTTCCTTGGAACATGCGCTTGGAAATGGCCAAATCGACTTGGACGTTAGACATGGTCTTGGCGCGGGTCAATCACGATGTTTCACCAGAGCGCTTTGTTCCACAACCTGGGGCAGGGACTTTTGCGATCGACGAAACGACGCCCGGTCGCCGAAGTGTTCGAGTGAATTTGCCCCAAGAGGCCAGATCGCAGCGGGCACAGGATCTCATCGAAGAAGTTCGCGCGCCATCGGCAACTCCACGTCCGGCCGTCGCTGCACCGCCGGATTCGGGCCGTTGGTCTCGTCGGGCGGCTTGGGGTGGCGCAATTCTCCTGTTCGTTGCAGCGGTCACATATTTCAGGAGATCTTGGCGCGCCGTCTAAGTCTTTGGAATGACTGTGGTTCGACTTCACTTCTCGTTCCAGCGGAGGTGTTCCATGACTGGGGTCTTACAAGGGCTGTTCGGAGTCTTGGCGTGTGCCGCCCTGGCCCCGATGGTTATGCCCGTGTCGCGCGCGATTGACGCGACCCGGCTCGCCCAGATCACCGGAGGTACGCAGTGCCAAATGGCGAACCTCTCGTCCAGCGAGTGCAACGACTGTGTTTCTGATGGCAACGGGGGCTGGGTCAAGTGCGACACGAACCCGCAGGGACACAAGTGTGGTTCCTATACGAACCCTGAAGAGCACGAGGGACCGAACTGCGAAGTGGATTGGTCGAGTTGCGACGGGGTGGCTTATGGGTACCAGACTTATCCATGCCTCGGGACGTATTACTACACCAATCCCTGCGGTCGACAGTACCGAAGCGATTATGAGACAAGCGGTTTGCCGGTCCGGTGTCCCTGAAGTCCTGCGTCGCGGCAAGTGACAATGAGGGATTGGGCTGATGGTTCATCCCATTTTCTATACGATTTTGTTTGCAGTCAGCCAAGCGGGGTCCGTAGAACCCGATTATAGCATCGAGCGCTGCGGACCCCATGCGTTGTTCGTGTGTGCGGCAGCCGTTGATCGCGAGATCTCCTTCGAGGAACTTGAGTCGGCACTGCCGATCGATCAACGGCAGAGTTCGCTGGAGGATCTTCGCCAAGCTGCCGGCAAGCTCGGATTGGCTTCTGGCGGCGCATCATGGTCAACCGAATTGCCGACTTTTCGACGAGGTGAAGCCGCTGCGATCATACCGATAGTGGCGCGCGATGGCCGCCGTCATTTTCTGGCGATCATCCAGAGTAGCGGAGAACAGTTGCTGACGGTCGATTTCCCAGCACCGCCTCGCTGGCACCTTGCCGCTCAATTAAGAGAGCAAGGCGAATGGGAGGGCACTGCGCTTATCGTTGCGGCTGATGCACAACATCTCCAAGATCTCCAAGGCAATGACTCGCTGGGCCCGATATTAACGGTTATCACAGCGGCAGTATTCTTCGCATCCGGTCTTCTGCTTCGGGGCCGGCGGCGGGTAGTCGGACGCTCGAAGTCTCCCGTTGCCGGCTTCACGATCATCGAACTGCTGGTGTCAATCGGCGTGATCAGCCTGCTGCTCTCGCTGCTCCTGCCGGCGGTCCAGTCGGCGCGACAGGCGGCGCTGCGCATCGACTGCTCGAATCGCCTGCATCAGATCGGGCTGGCAACGCAGAACTACGCCGATGTCCATGGCGGGATGCTCCCCCCGGCGTCGGTGCGGGTCGTCGTCATGCCCGAGGGCCGGATGATCCCGCGAAACCTCTCGCCCCAGGCCCGTCTCCTGCCGTATCTGGAGATGTCCGCCGTCTGGGACTCGATCGACCTTGCCGAGACCGGCGACGGTGCCGGCGATGGTCGTGATCCGCCCGGCAGCCCGCTCAATGCGGCGTTGCTGACGCAATCCGTTCCCGTTTTGACCTGCCCTGCCGATTCAGTCCCGCTGGGAGGCAACAGCTATCGGATGTGCCGGGGATCGACGCCGGGTCTTCACGTGTCGCCTGGCAGCGGCTCGAATCGGGCGCTGCTCGGCGTCGCGCGGCATTTCGGCTGCGAACTGAGCAAGATCACCGACGGGCTGTCGTCGACCGCCTGTTTTTCCGAGCGGGTCGTCGGCGATCAGGATCCCAGCTCGTACGACCCCTGGCGGGATCGGGCGATCCTCGAAATGACGGGCGTCAACGGCTTGCCGGACGAGATGGCGGCGGCGTGCCAGCTGGTTCCCGCTGACGTCAAGGAACATGCCTCGTTCGACGGGGCGACCTGGCTGCTGACGGCGAACCATCTCACCCTGTACAACCACGTCCTGCCGCCGAACTCCAAGACGCCCGACTGCCACGACAGCCACGATGCTATCACGGCCCGCAGCCACCACGCGGGCGGCGTGCACGTGCTGTTCTGCGACGGCGGGGTGCGGTTCGTGAGCGCGTCGTACGATCTCGATGCTTGGCGCGGCATCGCGTCGATCGACGGCGGCGAGACGGTCGGCGGCTTCTGACTTTCCGACACGTGCCCACAGTCGTGGGTCACTTCGAACGAAGCAGCCAAAATTGTCGTCTTTCGCTCCGCGAAAGGACGTTCTTTCGCGG
>JBAQZJ010000403.1:0-2831 GCA_049790855.1 Planctomycetaceae bacterium
TCAAACGACTCCCCTCACCCCCAGCCCCTCTCCCCAGGGAGAGGGGAGACGATTGAACTCACACGTCCCTCAACTCTCAACCCTCGTCCCTCAACGAAACCCTCGATCGGTGTACCAGCCGCGTTGGCTGCCGCGGAACGCAGGACCGCCGAACAGTCGCGTCACGACCGACATCGTGCCGGCGGTCATGTGACAGAGTACCGGATGTCGCGAGTTCCGACAGGCGCCATGCAAACCGCGACTGAACTGCCGGTCGCAGTCGCGACGGTTGGCGCCGGGCGTCGAATAGCAACGGTCATGGGCGGCGCAGGCCGGGCGGAAGTCGGCCCCGGCGAAGCCCTGCGGGACGGCCCATTCCAGCCCGACGGGTCCGCAGGGACCGTCGCCGGTGCAGGGGCCGCCGGCCGTCGCGGTGTTCGGAGATGATCCGACGAGAAGCCAAACGAGGCAGGCGGCGATCCCCCAGAGTCGCAGTCTCATCAGATCTCCCGTGCTGCTGAACCGGTCTCGCCGGGTTCGGTTGGCTGTCCGACTGAGCGTATTCGCCGCGGACGGACGATGCCAGAAGCATTCCGGAGATCGCGACCTTTTTGCAAGCGAGACCGGTTCCGAACGCCGTTTGGAGGCACGCATCGATGCGTTACGATGCATCGCTCCCCCATTCGCAAATCATGGCGCTCTCAGGTGATTCATGCCGATCCGCTTCGCTGCCGTGTGCCTCGCACTGTTCGGGTTGACAGTCGAAGCCGCTGAGCCGTCCGGTCGACGGATTCTCGGCGAAGATCGCGGGGTCGTGTCGATCGTTTCCGAAAACGGCGACGTCGAGTGGGAATACCGCACCGGCACGCAAAGTCACGACTTGTGGCTGCTGCCGAACGGAAACGTGCTGCTCGCGCTCGGACCGGCGACCGTCGGCGAGGTCACGCCCGACAAACAGGTCGTCTGGAAGTACGAAGCGAAGCCTGCGGCGGCCGGTGTGGACCGCGTCGAAGTCCATGCCTTCCAGCCGCTCGCCGACGGACTGGTGATGATCGCCGAGAGCGGCAACCGGCGGATCGTCGAGGTCGACCGCGCAGGCACGATCGTTCGCGAAGTGCCGTTGAAAGTGGATCACCCCGACGCGCACCGCGACACCCGGCTGGCTCGTAAGCTCGACGACGGGAACTATCTCGTCTGTCATGAAGCCGACGGTGCGGTGCGCGAATACGAACCGTCGGGGAACATCGTCTGGAACTACAAACTCGATCTTGCCGGCCGACCGGAATCGCCGGGTCATGGTCCCGAAGGACACGGCACGGCCCTGTTCAGCGCGTATCGTCTCGAAAACGGTCATACGCTCATTGGCGGCGGGAACAACAACCGCGTCCTTGAAGTCGACCGCGACGGAAAGATCGTCTGGTCGATCGATCAGAAGGAACTGCCCGGCATCACGCTGGCGTGGGTGACGCTGCTGCACGCACTGCCGAACGGGAACGTCATCATCGGCAACTGCCACGCGGGGCCGGACAATCCGCAGCTCGTCGAAGTCACCCGCGACAAGCGGGTCGTCTGGACGTTCAAGAACTTCACGACGTTCGACAACGGCCTCGCGGCGACGCGCGTGCTCGATGCGAAAGGCGACGTGACGCGACCTTGAGCGCGCGGGAACGCTTGCGGTTTCGCGAAACCGCAAGCGTTCCGAACAATCGCCCGCATTCGGGCGTCAAGTTCGCGCGATGTAGTAGAAGTTCAGCGGGTCGTGGGGCAGGGTTTCGACGTTCACGTTCTCGAAGCCCGCTTCTCCGATCATTTCGAGGGCTTTCGTCTTGCCCCACGCGGCCCCGAGGCCCGGCCCGCCGTTCGCCAGCGAGACCGACATGCAGTGCATGCACGAGATCGTGTACAGGAACGGTCCGAACATGTGCTCGCGATCCTGGTGATGGCGTCCCGCGCAGGAGATGTCCTGCATCAGGTACAGACCGGCCGGCCGCAGCGCTCGGCGAACGTTCGCCAGCACGGCGTCGGGCTTCGCCTGGTCGTGGATCACGTCGAAGGCGGTGATCATGTCGAACGCGGCCCGCTCGTCCATCTCCGCGAGATCGCGAACCTCGTAGCGAACGTTGTTCAGCCCGCGACTCTTCGCGTCGGACCGGGCCATCGCGACCGCTTCGGGCGAAAGGTCGTAGCCGAGAAATTGGCTGTTCGGGAAACGGGCCGCGAGGTGCATCAGCGCCCGCCCGGCCCCGCAACCGATGTCGAGCACGTCGATCCCGCTTTCAAGCCGCGTGACGAACTCGGGCGCGAGTGGCAGGATGTGCTCGTCCAGCCCCGCGACCACGGTCTGGGCGCTCTCTTCGGCCATGACTTCGTGAAACCGCGGATACGCCGAATAAGGCACGCCCTTGCCGTCGCGGAAGGCGCGAACGACTTCGTCCTCGGCCGTTCCGAGCACGGCGTAGAACTGGGCGCTCGCCGCGACGTTCATCGGGGCCGATCGCGTCAGCCAGGCGGCGTACTCGGGCGGCAGGCGGTAGGTCTTCGTCTCGGGATCGTGTTCGACGAAGCCGCCGGTCGTCATCGCGCCGAGCCATTCGCGGACGTACCGCTCCGACAGTCCGGCCGCCTCGGCGATCTCGCCGCTGGTCGAGGCCGGCAGCGCCGACATGGCGTCGAACAGCCCGGTGCGATGCCCGAGCGAGGCCATCAGCATCATCGCCGCGTCGTTCATCATGCCCACCAGCCGGCCGCCGAACGCCGCGGACTTCTCGGCATCGACCTCGCCGGTCGCCTTCACCATCGTCTCGCTCATCGTGCTTGCCTTGAAGGATGTGGCGGAACGGTCGCCGCTGCCG
>JBAQZJ010000404.1:0-5275 GCA_049790855.1 Planctomycetaceae bacterium
GGGCGAGGCACGGCGGGGCTGCGGTACGCGGCGGGAGCGATCAGGCGGCGCGGTCGCCGGCCGGCGTGTAGTCCGGCTCGAGCTCGCATTGCCGCCGAATCTGCTGTTTGACGCTCGCGATGCAACGGCAGACGTGGCCCCGGTCGTGGCCGAAAGCCAAGCCGATCGCGCTCATCGACCAGCCGGCATTCTCGCGGAGCGCGAGCATCCCGAGATACTTCCAGCGCAGGGCGTCGTCGCCGGCCCACTCGCCCATCAGCTGCCAAAACAGGTCGGGGCCGCTGCGGTGCAGGTCGAGCTTGACGTTGCGATGGTCGACGACCGACATGCTGGAACCGGATGCCAGAGGGAAAGAGCCGGCGACGTCGGCCCGGCCTTCGTCGCCGGCGGACGAACCGAACGCGCTCGGCAGTCAGCGGAGCACTGCGGCAGCGCGATGCGGATCGGTCTCAGTCGACGGAATCGACCGCGTAACGGTCGAACCCGACGTGTTTGAACTGGGTGTTTTTGCGGGCGTACTGATCGACGACCTGAAACTTGCCGGCCTTGCCGGCGTCGATCGTCGTGCCCACACCCGCCTCGGCGACGAGCGCGTCCAGCAGCTCGCCGGCACGCCGGAAGGCGGTCGCGCCCTTGCGCCTCTCGCCGAGGTAGCTGCGTAACTTCGATCCGAGATCTGCGTGTGGCATTGTCTCTCCAAGGGCGGCTCAGGGGCCGCGATGCACGGCTGTGGTGAGTGCGACGAGTGCGGTCTCGACGGCGTCGGCCAACTCGTCGCGCTGGGCCATCCAGTAGCAGAAGGCCTTGTCGTTTTCGATCAGGGCCCGGCGATGCCGCCAGACCTCCTCCTGGGCCGCGATGTAGGTCGTCGCCGCGTCCTCGATGTGCCTCAGGCGATCGAACTCTTGCGGCGACGGCATCACGGCCTGGTCATTCATCCTCGCTCCTCAACGCTTGCGGCCGATTCCGCGGGTGACGCACCGGATCCGATAGTTCGCCGACCGTGACGAGAACAGCCAGTCGACGATCAGCCGCACGACGATCTCGATCACCCACCCCAGCAGCAGCGTCGCGATCGGCCCTCCGAGCCGCTGCCGCGCGAGCCGCTCGAAGGCCTCCGGAGTCCAGGCTCCGGTCAGGTAGAGCGACTGGCCCTCGTCGTGCCAGCAGGCCAGGATCGCCTCGGCCGTCTCGGTCGCCTTCGCCAGACGGCGTTCGGCGAGGTACCCCGGCCAGCGGCCCCGGCCGTCGCTGCGGAAGCGACGGTCGAAGCGCTTGAGGTGCTCGACGACGGCGAAGATCACCGCGTCGTCGTTGTCGCCTTGGACCAGGAGCGGGGGCGAAGTCATAGTGCGATCGTCTCCGTGCGGCGACCGAGGAAGGTGGACACGTCGGCCTCGATCCGGTCGGGGTGAACGCGAATCGTGCCGATCGTGCCGGTGCAGGTGACGCCCAGCCGGCGCTGGCTGACTCGCAGCGGCGGCTGGAGCGTGATCGTCAGCGGCGCCCGCGCGTGCAGCCGCCGATCGTCGCCGACGTCGAGGCCGCCGCGACCGAAGGCGGCGCGGAGCAGGTCGGCGATCTCGGCCGAGAGAACGGTCACGGCGCTTCCCCGTCGCGCATGCGGATCAGGCCCGCGCGGTCGGTCGCGCCGGTCCAGCGGCGGACGGGCTGGCCGTCGACGGTCCTCACGTAGGCCGGCACCGCCGGCGGATCACGCCCCTCGCAAAGCTGGTGGATCTCGGCGCGGTCATGGTCCAGGTCGAGGACGATCACCCCCGGCAGGCCTGCGGCCGCGGCGTGGACGGCCAGACAGGGAACGCACCACTCGGCCGTGATCACGACCAGCGCGGACGACGGGGCGGCGTTCTCGGGATCGCTCGGCGGCAGGAACTCGATCGAGCCGCAAACGCAGTCGGTTCCGCAGCGGCAGGGATCGCAGCAGCACCGCGGGTTGCCGCAGCTGCGGACGGCATGGAACGGATCCGAAGTCGGACGTGGCTCAGGCTTCGGCGCCTCGGCCGGTTCGACCCTTTCGGCCACCTCGACGCGGCGCTCGGGCGGATCGGCGCTGCGGTTCCGCTTTTCGGGCAGGGAGACCAGGAAGGCCAGCACGGCGAAGACGGTCGCGACGGCGCTCAGCGCGATCTTGCTTTCATGGTTCATTCGCGGCGCCCTCCGTGGCGCCCAGCGCACCGCCGGATCAGCGGTGCGTCGAGAACATCGAATCCTTGAGGAAGTCCCAGTCGATCGCCTGCTGTTCGGGCATGCCCGTGTAGCCGGCGATCGACGTGTTCCCGTGTCGGCAGAGCTGACCGACGAACTCTTCGGTCAGCCACATCCAGCCGTCGATTCCGAATCGCCTGCCGTGGCTGTTCAGCGCCTCGAGTCGGCCGTCGGCCTTCCAGCCGAGGATCACCCAGGCGTGGCCGCCGCCGCGGCCGCCGACGAACCGCCGCACGGTGCCGTCGCGGTCCGGTCCCCAACCGCCCCAGGAGGCCCCGACGACCGCCGGCCCCTTCGTCTTGAGGTGTGCGAGGATCGCCTCGTAGCTGTCGAGCCAGGCGTGGGCCTCGATCACGTAGGGCGCGGCGGCCTCGCTCGCGCCGTCGGGGATCCGCGTGGTGTACCCCGGCGGCAGCGGGTAATCGTCGCGGCCGTCGCCGTCCCAGTCGTGCGGGCAGAAGCCGGTCGCCTTCGCGGCCTTGGCGTTGCCGGCGATCGTCGAGCCGCGGTCGCCGCCGAGCAGCCCGTCGACGCGCTGCGCCCAGATGTACGAGGCGTGCCCGTTGAACTGGATGGTCCTGCCGGTTTTGAGGTAATAGATCGCCTCGCCGCCGGTCGACGACGCGAACCCCGCGCAGCGGCCGACCGGTCCCTGGTTCTCGCAGCGGATCTTGTCGACGAGCGAGAACGCCTCGGGCGCGGCGGCGACCGTCTGCGGAAACGCCCCCGCCGTGAACGGCCGGGCCGTCGCCCGCAGTTCTTCGCGTCTCTCCAACTCGATCGGGTAGCCCGTGAATTCGGCCACGTCGTCAGTCCTTTCGGAGGCCTGCCGCCAGCCCGCGGCTGACGGCGGCGGCTTTGCGTGCGTCCCACTCGCCGGCCAGCTGCTCCTGCACGACGGGGGACATCGCGTCCTGCGCCGCGGCCCAGGCCGCGTCGCCCTGCGGCTCGAGGAATCGGGCGAAGTCGCCCTTGGAGCCAAATCGGCCGGCTTCCGCTTCCGCCGCCTGCTCGTCGAGCGCGTCCGCGAACTGCGTCCGGAACACCTCGACGGCCCGCCGGCCTGCTTCGACCGCGGCGGCGTTCAGCGGCTCGGGCTGCGGACCCGGATCGGCCCGATCACAGCCGCGGACCGCCAGGAACGCGATCACGCCGGCCAGCAGCAGCGTCTGCAGATCGATCTTCACGGCTCGCGCCTCTTCGCTCGATGTCGGTCGGCCTCTCGCTTCGGCGTCGCTCGCGGCGGCTCAGACCGTCGCATTGCTGGAGGGTGCGAAGCCCTCGAACTTCACCTGCGGCCGCGGCGAATCCTCCGGAGCCGCGGCGTGCTGCGTGCAGCGGCCGTGCAATTCGTAGACGAGCTGATAGCCCTCTTTGTCGCGGGCCGCGAGTCGTTCGGCCGCGAGCCGCGCCAGCTCGTCGATCAGCTCGCCGGCGGCCTTCCCGGCCGGCCCGGTCGCCGGCGATGCCAGGCCCAGCAGTCGCTTGAGCAGGCCCGCCCCGACCTTGATCGCGGCCCCGCCCAGGCCGATCAGCAGGGACACGGCGATCTGGCCGAGGGAGACCGCGCCGAACGGAGATCCGTACACCTCGCCGGCGTCGCGAAAGAGGCCGTCGCCGCGGAGAAACCACAGGCACGCGCAGAACAGCGCGACCGCGATCGCGACCCCGACGTACAGCTGGCGGCGATCCTCGGAGGTCAGCGTGGTCATGGCTCTCTCGATCTCAACGGCCGCGCCAGCGGCGGTAGCGGGCGCGGCACCACGCCGCGAAAAACTTCAGTCCGGCCCGGATCGATCCACGTTCCTCGACGAGCGCCACCGACAGTCGCAGGGCGACCGTCAGGCCGATCCGGCCCAGGAGCGGGTAAGCCGCGAGTTCGTCGGCGACGCCCAGGCTGACCGCATCGGCGGTCTGCAGGAGAATCTCCGACAAGCCGCCGGCGGCGGCGATCTTCGCGACCTCTTTTTTCTTCGACCGGCCTGTGCCGGGCGGCTGCGGATCACTCATCGGGCGACCCTCCGATGATCGGCCGGCCCCACGCGCGGCGCACCTGGTCCTCGATCCGCTCGAGCCGCTGGTCATGCGACGTGACGCGCTCCGCCAGATGCTCGACCACCACGTGCTGGATCTCGCAGGCCGCCTCGATCTTGGACTCGATCCGCGCCAGCCGCCCGTCGACGTCCCGCGACCAGGCGAACGCCGCGGCCGCGACGGCCAGCAGCAGGCCGCCGAAGACGGTCACGAGGCTGGTGAACCAGCCGGGGATCGTGAGTCGGTTCGCGTCGCGGTCCTCGGTCATCGGCGCGGGCCTCCGCACGTGACGAAGTCGAGCAGGGCGCGACCAGAGTAGGCGAGAGCCCGCCACAGCAGCGTGGCGACGATGCCCAGGTAGAGCGCGAACGATCGCATGGGTCCGCTCTTCCGGTCGGTGGGATTTCTTGAGAAATGACGGCCGATTCAGGCGGCCTTGTACTCGGCGAGCTGCTCGGTGGTGATCTTGTCGGCCATCGACGTCCCTGTCGGTGGGTGGAAAAAGGGGGGCGGGCAGGCAGCCCTGTGATCAGAGGATCGTGCGTGGGCAGTTCACTGGACCCACCCCCCCGAGCGGAGGGCGATTCCTGGTCGCGGCGATCGGGCTGGACCCGCGGCCGGGCCCGCAGGTAGAGATTCGCGGGCCGTCCCTGGCCCCGTGCCCCGATCCGTCGGAGACCGAATCCCTTCCCGAAGTGCACCCCGGTATAGACGATCCCTATAGTGGGTCGGGAAAATCCGGGTCGGTTTGGTCGGAACCCGTGATGGTGACAAGGGAAGGGACGTCAGGATGACCGCGCACAGTCTCGCGCGACGCGGAGCGGCCGGCTCGCTGGACGGCTATCCAGGAGCCGACCTGCTCCTCTGCGAGTTGGCCGAGCTGTGCGACCGCTACGTCGAGGGATCGGCCCGGCGGCAATGGCAATTCGACCTCTGGGCGTCGCGGGCCGTGCTGGGCGTGCCCTGGCGACGGCTCGCCGCCCGGTCCGATCGCGGCGAGCGGACGGTGCGGCGG
>JBAQZJ010000405.1:0-5166 GCA_049790855.1 Planctomycetaceae bacterium
CGGCGAGGCGCCGCGACCTGAGCCAGCGCGTCCGTCTCGAGTTGCCAAATCGGGACGGATGGAGGCGATCGCCCGCGGCGAAGCCGTTCCCGCCGAGATCCACGACGCCGTCAAACGCGAGGAATGCGTCGTCGAGATCGAGAACTTCCGGTTGTGGTACGGGGCCAAGCAGGCGCTGTTCGACATTTCGATGGGCGTTCCCCGCGGCAAGGTGACGGCGATGATCGGGCCGTCGGGTTGCGGCAAGAGCACGCTGCTGCGATGCGTCAACCGGATGAACGACCTGCTCGACGTCGTCCGCATCGAAGGCGACATGCGGCTGGGCGGCGATTCGATTTACGACCGCGGCGTCGACGTCATCGAGCTTCGCAAACGCATGGGGATGGTGTTCCAGAAGCCGAACCCTTTCCCGATGAGCATCTACGACAACGTCGTGTACCCGCTGCGGATCGACGGCGAGCGGAAGCGACGCGTGCTCGACGAGGTTTGTGAACAGAGCCTTCGCGGGGCGGCGCTGTGGGATGAGGTCAAAGACCGACTCCGCGAAAGCGCCCTCGGCCTCTCGGGCGGACAGCAGCAACGGCTCTGCATCGCGCGGGCGATCGCCGCCGAGCCGGAGGTGCTGCTGCTCGACGAGCCGTGCAGCGCCCTCGATCCGATCGCGACCGGCAAGGTCGAAGACCTGATCCAGGAGCTGAAGGGCGACTACTCGGTTTTGATCGTGACGCACAACATGCAGCAGGCGTCGCGGATCAGCGACTACACGGCGTTCATGTATCTCGGCCGCCTGATGGAATACGGCCCCACCGCCGACCTGTTCACCAACCCCCGTCTGCCAGAAACCAACGCCTACGTCACCGGCCGCTTCGGCTGATCCTTCCCGTTCGGCCTCTTCCGTTCTCGCTCGATAGAACCGCGGTTCGAGCCAGACACTCGCTGGAATGGCCCCTGCTTTCCTGATTCCTGTGTCCTGACTCCTCAACCATGATCGTCGCGATCGACGGACCCGCCGGTTCGGGCAAAAGCACCGTCGCCCAGCGGCTTGCCGCCCGGCTCGGGTTCGAGTTCCTCAACACCGGTGCGATGTACCGGGCCGTGGCGCTGCGGTGTGTCCGCGAATCGATCGATCCGGACGATCTCGCTGCGGTCGCGACATGTGCGGAGGCGTCGGTCATCACGTTTCCGGAGAACCGGCCGCATCTCGACGGCGAAGACGTGACTGACGAACTGCGGACGGAGCCGGTCTCGGCGGTCGCCAGCCGGATCGCACTGAATCCGCAAGTTCGCACACTGCTGGTCGACCTGCAGCGGGCCATCGCCGACGACCGCGACGTCGTCACCGAGGGACGCGACCAAGGCACGATCGTCTTCCCGCATGCCGAGATGAAGTTCTTTCTGACGGCGAGTGCCGAAACCCGCGCGGCGCGGCGCTACGGCGAACTGGCGGCGCTGGAAGGACATCCGCCCGACGACGTCACTTACGCGAGCGTGCTCGCACAAATCCGCGACCGTGACGCCCGCGATCGGAATCGTCCGCTGGCCCCTTTGAAGGCCGCCGCCGACGCCGTCGTGTTCGATACGTCGGACCTGACCGTGGAACAGGCGGTCGATCAAATGGAACGCATCATCATCGAGCGTCGCAGGGCAGCGTCGGCCGAGGCCGACGGCTAACCAGTGGTTTACGTATCGCTCCGTCCGCGCGCACGTCGTCGCAGCAGACGCAGCCAGCGCGCACCGAACCGCTCTTCGTCGCCGGCGGAGACGGGGTGTCCGCGCAGAAAGTTGAGCAGGTCGGCGACGAGATCGGCGACCGTCGAATAGCGTTCCGCCGGGTCGCGCGCCATCGCCTTGACGATCACCGCGTTCAACTCGGGCGGGACGTTCGACCGGATGAATCGCGGGGCGACCAGCTCGTGCTTCAGGATGCTGCGGACCAGCGAGTCTTCTCCCTCCGCCTGGAATGCCGGCACGAGCGCGACCAGCTCGTACAACGTCGCCCCCAGCGCATAGACGTCGCTACGTTCGTCGCAGCGGCCGTCGAAGCGTTCCGGGGCCATGTAGCGGTACGTGCCGGTCAATCGGCCCCGGCGGTCCGGCTCGGGACGGGTCGACGGTCCGAAATCGGCGACCAGCACGTCGCCTGCTTCATCGAGCAGCACGTTCGCGGGCTTCACGTCACCGTGCAACACGCCGCTGGCGTGAGCGAACGCGATCGCGCGGGCGACCTGCACGCCGATCGCGGCAAAGCATCGCCAGTCTTCGCGACCGGCGGCCGGAGACTGCACCCGTTCCGGCGTGACGGCGGCACGACGGCCCGGCCGCCGCAGTCCGTCGATCAGGCGATCGAGACTGCCGCCTTCCGCGAGGCGCATCACGTAGTAGGGGTAGCCGGCGTCTTCGGCGACGTCGTGGACGGGCACGACGTGGGGATGCCGCAATCGCGACATGGTGATCGCTTCGTCGAGAAATCGCAGCCGCAGCGGCGCATCGGTTCGTCCTCGTCGCGGATAGACCTTGAGTGCGACGTGCCGGCCTGACGGCGGTCGGGCTTCGAAAACGATCGCGTTTCCACCCCGGCCGATTTCGCGAATCAGCCGGTATTCGCCGAGCCGGTCGGTCGACAGTGTCGCCGGCAGTTCCCCGCCGCCGCACTCGGCGGCTTTGGCGAGCTTCCAACTCTCCAGTGCCGCAATGACTGGCGCGATCTCCTGGAGTCTTTCCGCAAGCGCCGGATCGACCGCGTTTGTCTCACCCGCCGACGGCTTGCCCCGTCGCATGCCTTCAGCGAGGCGGCTGGCCAATTGCTCGAAGTCGTCGCGGCCGACATCGGCGTGCCGCGGCGAGGGAACTCCGAATCCGGCGAGGTCGGCGTCGAACTCGCTCGAGTTCTCGTCGCGATCGGCGGCGGTCATGGGAACCCTGTCCGCGGCGATTCGAGCACGTCGCGAAGGCGCTCCAGCGCCCGAACGTACCGCATGCTCGCCGCTTGCTGAGTGATGCCCAGCACGAGCGCCGTCTCGATGTTCGACAGTTCTTCGAAGTGACGTAACACGAGCACCTCGCGGTCGAGCTCGCTCAATTCCTCGAGCGCCTTGTCGAGCAGTGCCACCGATTCGGCCTTCGCGGCGGCGCTACTGGGCGACGGCAGGCGACCGGCGAGATGCCAGGTCAGCGACGTCGCCGTCGACTCGCTCGACCAGCGCCCGTCGATCGAACAGTCCCGCCGGGCGTCACGTTTGTCGGCCCCGAGGTGCCGTCTGTGCAGATCGATGAGCGCCTGACTGACGATCATGCGAAACCAGATGAAGGGCGACTGCGAAGCCTCGCCGAAAAACGAGCCGATCCGGCTTTCGGCACGCAGCCAGGCGTCCTGCACGACGTCGTCGGCGTCGATGCGTCCCTGCAATCGCGGATGAAGACGGAATCGCACGACGCGGGCGAGGCGGTCGCGATAGCTCTCGAACAACGACGCCATCGCCGCCCGATCGCCGCGAATGATGCGCGTGACAAGCTCGTCGACATTCTCCGGATCACTCACGCCGGCACCGAATCCAAGATCGACAGGCGACCGCGATGACGCTTGTCATTCTAAACGGAAACGGCGGGCGGGGAATCCGGAACGGGCAGAGAGGCATGCAAGCGTGGCTCGCAGTGGCGCGACCACGAGAGGCCGGCTCTCTTCAACGACGGTCGAGTCAGAGAAGTCTCCGGGCTTCTTCGGAATGGGGCGAATACAAGGTGAAGGGCGGCCGGAACGCTGTGGCGGCGACGCCTCTCGGTCCCCGGCAACGTGAATCAACCTCGACGGCGTTCGCGTCGCGACACCCCGGCGACTCGTACCGCACTGTCGTCAGCAAGCCATATGGTGCGAATAGGTTGCGTCCGTGGATCATCGACAATTCAATCAAATGTTCAGTAATTGTGTTCGTGTAATTAATAATTTTGTAGGCGAATGAGTTGTCTGATTCTACGGATCACCGATAATTGACGGTCTATGCGTTCGGCCGGAGTTGTCGGACGGGAATTGGGGGATATCCCCGTGGTCGCTGGATATCAGGAGATTCTGTTGATGCATCGATCGTTTAGGAATCGCCGGCCTGCCCGCTTGGGATTCACCCTCATTGAACTGCTGGTCGTCATTGCGATTATCGCGGTCTTGATCGCGCTGTTGCTGCCGGCCGTTCAGCAGGCTCGCGAGGCGGCCCGGCGCACGCAGTGCAAGAACAACCTCAAGCAACTGGGGCTGGCTCTTCACAACTATCACGACACGCACCGCGTGTTCGTGTTTCGCAAGGGCGGCACGAGCGGCTACGGCTTGTCGCCGAAGACGAACTCCGACCGGCTCAGCGGTTTCATGGGCCTGATGCCGTTCCTGGAACAGGGCAACCTGTACGACCGCGTTAAGGCCGGCGACGTGGCGAACAACGTCGCACCCGGCGGTCCCCATGCCTGGGAAGCCTGGCCGGGCGGAGCGGGCGCCGGCTGGAACGTCACGATTCCCGGCGTGCTGTGCCCGTCGGACGGCGGGACGACGACCGAACGCAACAATAATTACGTCTTCAGCGTCGGCGATACGATCATCAATAATCGCGATGCGCAGGACGTTCGCGGCATGTTTGGCTTCCGGCGCTGCGTGGGCATGGGGCAGGTCACCGACGGCACCAGCAACACGATCGCGATGAGCGAGCACCTGCGGCAGGATCTCGGCATCAGGCCCGGCAATCAGGTCAAGGTGAAAGAAGGCATCGCCGTCGGCGTCGGCGGCGTCAACACCAGCCCCGGCATCTGCATGAATCAGGCGTCCGGCCCGTATTATCTGGCGTCGGTGCAGGCGAAGGCCCGTCACGGCCGAGCCATCTGGGACGGCCAACCGGAACGGGTCGCCTTCACGACCGTGCTGTCGCCGAATGCTCCGTCGTGCTCCGAGGAGTCGAACATCTATGCCGATTCCGGCTCGTCGATTCTCTCACCGAGCAGCAATCACACGGGCGGCGTCAATGCCCTGCTCGTCGACGGCTCGGTCCGGTTCATCAGCGACAGCATTCACTCGGGGGATCTCTCACGTCCGCCCGTGACGAGCGGCATAAGCCCTTACGGTGTCTGGGGGGGACTCGGCTCGAAGGACGGCGGCGAAGTCCTCGGCGAGTTCTGAACCTCGCCATCCGG
>JBAQZJ010000406.1:0-10552 GCA_049790855.1 Planctomycetaceae bacterium
CGGCAAACACGACGAGGGGCCCGGTCGCAGTTCCCCGACGGCGAAGGAAGCCGAACGCCAGGCAGCCCAGGACGCCGGCGACGATTCCGATCGTCAATGCCGATTGCGGTACGATCACCCCGCACCCCGAGGCGACGGCCGCTAATCCCGCCACCGCTCCGATGACGGACTCGGCCGGTCGGGCTTTCCGCTCGACGAACCAGCCGGTGCCCAGCCAAGCCAGCAGTCCTGCGGAGGCCGCCAAGTGACTGTTGGCGAATGCGATGGCCGCCGTCGCGCCGTTCGTCGTCAGGGTCAGCGCGGAGTGCAGCACGAGCGAGCCGCCCCAGACCAGACAAGCCCCCCGGCATGCGAGAACCCTGCGCTGCGGAACTTCGGGGCTGAGTTCCGAATCGACTGTCGCTGTTGCCGCCCCCCGCGTGCCGCAGACCAGCGCACACGCCAGCGCCGAGGCTCCGACGCCCGCGTGCAGCAATCCGCCGGCAGAGTCGAGCGTCCCCCAATCGTCGAGCCAGCCGCCTCCCCACGCCCAATGCACAAGCGGAGCGTACACGAGCGTTCCCCACAGCACTGCGAACACCATCACGGCCGCCCCGCGAAGCTGCCTGGCCAGCACGACGAAAAGGGGCGTGGGCACGACGACGAACAGCGTCATCTGAAACGCCATGAACAGGACGTGCGGCACGCCGTCCCTGGACGGCAATGCCGGATAGACCGGCTCGAGGTTGGCCGCTTGGGGCGACAGCCCGCGCAGGAGGATGAAGTCGAGGCCGCCGATCACGCCGCCCCCGCCATCGACGAGCCTGGGGTTCTCCGGCTCGTTCGACGCGGCTTGCATCGCCTGAAAGTCGGCGGCCACCGGTGTCGCCACATCCAAGTGAGCGGTCGGGCGCGATCCCCAGGACGGAGCGAACGACAGGCTGTAGGCCCAGAGGCTCCACGTCACGCTCAAAAAAGCGAGCAACACCGGCCAACGCGAGAGAAATTCGGTGCGAAGCCGGTGTCCCGTCAATCCGCAGTAAAACAGCGTCAGCCCCGGCCAAAGCACCGCAAGAACGGCGACCGCCGCAATGAGGATGCAGCCCACCAGCCCCGCGTCGAACCGCTCGTGCCAAGCCAGGTTCATCATTCGTCCTCGATCAGGCAGCCTTCGCCGCGACGCAGCGTCACGGCATGGTCGGCCAAGCCGCCCGGAAACGCCTCCGTCGCTTCGGCGACCGGTCCGTCGGGCCAGTGGACGACGATTTCGTCATACCGCCCGGAGTCACCGATCCCGAAATGCACTCGTGCGTCGTTGCTCGCCAGATAGCTGTACGCCGGGTTGGCAAGCCGGTGGAATCGGCGGTCGCCCGCCTTGACGACGATCTCTGCCCCGTAGGCGTCGCGACCCCAGCGCGGGTCGACGGCGCGAACCCTCAGCCAGTGCCCTTGCTTCGGCAGATCGTTGCGATATAACCGCGCCGGGCCTCCGCAATTGGTGACCAGAAAATCGACGTCTCCGTCGTCGTCGAGGTCGCCGCTGATCAAGGCTCGCCCTGAACCGCGGGCGGCACAGAAGTCGCCCCCGATTCTGCCGGCGTCGCGGAATCCGCCTCGTCCGTCACCGAACAACAATCTGTTGCGGTCGTGGTAGTCGCGCCAGAACGCTTCGGGATCGTCGCTCACGTCGTGTCGGACCTGGAACTGGTCTTCGCCGTGAAAGGGGAAGCCGGAATGGCAAGGGACGACGAGGCCGTGGACCAACGGCAGGTCCAGTGAACCGTCGTGGTCGAGGTCGACGAGCGCGGCCCCCCAGCCGGTGTGCATCAGGGTCGCCGTGTCGACTCCCGATTGTGCCGTGGCGTCGACGAAGTAGCCGTTCCCGTCATTGCGATAAAGCGTCGTCGTTTCCAGCGAAAGATGGGTGACGATCAGGTCCGGCGCGCCGTCGCCGTCGACGTCGCCGACGGCCGTCCCCATGCCGGCTTCGGCCTTCCCGTCGCCGTTAAGCGCGACGCCGCGCAGTAGCGCCTCTTCCCGGAACGTGCCGTCTCGTTGGTTCATCCACAACCGGTTCGGCGCTCCGTCGTTGGCGACGAACACGTCGGGCCAACCGTCGCGATCGAAGTCGGCGCAAATGACGCCGAATCCGAAGGTGTCTGCTCCGCTCAGTCCGGCCTCGTCAGTGACGTCGGAGAACCGGACGACGCGCCGGCCGCGCTCGTCTTCGTGAACGCCGTCGTTATGGAACAGCCGGTCGACGGTCGGTAGAAACTTGTGCGGCCCGCAGTAGCTGACCGTTCCTTCCCGGAACCCGCAGGCGACCGAGTGCTGGTACACGGGGTCGGCCGTGTAATTGACGACGACCAGGTCCAGCAGACCGTCGCGATCGTAGTCGAAAAACGCCGGGCAGACGCCCCATTCCGTGTTCCGGATTCCGGCGGCCTCGGTCACGTCGGTGAAAGTCCCGTCGCCGTTGTTCGCATAGAGCCGGTCGGCGCCGTAGTTCGCGATATAAACATCGGGGCGACCATCATTGTCGACGTCTCCGATCGCGCAGCCGGCTCCATAGCCCGTATCACCCAGTCCCGAGGCTGCGGTGACGTCTTCCAACGTGCCCGACTCGGTCTGCCTGTAGAGACGGTTCTCGGTGCGGGTGCCGGGCGGAAACTCGCCCGTGGCGTCCGGCGAACGGCCGCAGTTGACGAGATAGACGTCGAGACGGCCGTCGCCGTCGTAATCGAACAACGCCCCGCCCGCGCCGATCGATTCGGGCATGTAATACGTGCCGAGCGGACCGACGACGTGCCGAAAGTCCAGCCCCATCTCTTCGGTGACGTCGGTGAAGGTCGCCGGCGTTCCTGCCGGAGGCAAATCCATCTGAACGCGGCAGTCGTCCAGCGCCGAACGCGGCTTCGCGTCGGGCGCCGGAACCGGCGTGCTCCGGGATGCGAACCGGATCGCCTCGAACGCCAGCACGCAGGCGACGAGGCCGAGCGCCAGGACGCTTCGCCCGGCGACCCCTCGGAAATTCATCGGATGTCCTGGCGAATGCCGCTTCCGCGCGAAGCCGACTGCCTCCGCGGCAGTTCGTCGCGTCGGGCCATCGGCATCATCGACCGGCACGCAGGCGACTGCAAGGAATCGCGAACCGCAGCTCGCGACAGACGGGTTCATCCGCACCAGACCCTGACGAGGACATTCATCGGCCGGACTGTTCGCCGCCGGTCGCAGCGGGCGAAGGTCCGTCCTGTTCTCCCGCCGATCGCAGATACGCCAGCAGGTCGAGAATTTCGTCCTGCGTCAGTGTGTCGAGCAGGCCGTTCGGCATCGGGGAGACGTCCGACGGCTGGGACGCCTCGACGTCGTCGCGGGCGACCGCGACCGTCTCTCCCGTCGAAGCGTTCACTTCGACGACGATCTGCTGGCCAGTCACCTGCGCCGCCCTGCCGGTGATGACGCGGCCCGACGCGAGCACCCACGTCGTCGCGTGATACTTCGGGTCGATGACGTTCGACGGATCGAGGATCGACTCGGCGATCGCCCGCAGATCGAAGCGACGGCCGACGTGCGTCAGATCGGGACCGATCGCCGAACCGGAATGGTGCATGCGGTGACACTTCAGACAGCTTGCCGCGGCGAGCGCCTGCCGACCCGATTCGACGTCGCGGTCTAACGTCGCCTTGTGCAGATGCGGCAGCAGTTCCTCCAGCGTCCAGCGCCGGACGAAGGGGCGCGAGGGAACGGTCTCGGCGGCCGAAAGCGGCTGTCGGAGCTCCTCGATCGCAGCGGCCAGCGCCGTGCGTTCGTCGTCGCTCAGGCTCGTCAGAAAGTCTTCTTCCATCTGGGCGACGACCGTCGGAAACAGATGGCCCCCAGACGCCCGTTTCACCGTTCGCAGCACACGTATGAACGACTTTCGCTCTTCGATCGACCATGCGCCTTTAAATCGGAGCAAGGCATGGGCGTAAAAAATCTTCTCCTCCTGGCTGGCGGCCGCTTCGATCAGCGTCAGTGTCTTCGCGACGAGCTGCGGCCAGTTCAGAACAACGAGCAGCTCGCACAATTCGCGGTTCACCGATTGCGCCGGGTGCGGATAGAGTCCTGCAACGCGCCCCGTCAGTCGGTCCGTCAGTTCCGGCGACAGCTGAATGCCACGCGAGAATGCGATCGAACAGGCGCGCAGCGTCGTCAGCAGTGCGATTTCGTCTTCGGCAAACGTCGGTCGCAGCAGTTCCTCAAGCCGTTTCGGGCACTCCTCGGGCTTGGAAACGCGCACCAGTGCCAGTCCGGCCGTCGCGCGACGCACCGGATCGTCCTCGTGCATGACCTTCGACTGCCACCCGGTCGGCTCCTGTCGTTCGAGCGCGACTCGCGCCGCGTTGCGAATCCAGCGATCTTCACTGCCGAGGTGCGGCCAGAGGAAGTCGATCGACGCCGGGTCCGATCGGACATGGAACTCTTCCAGGCGATGCCGCAGGGCGCGAGCGGCCTCGGAGGCGGCTTGCCGAGCCGGGTCGGCTTCGGTCGGATCGGCCGTCGGCTCGTCGGGGCCGGTAAACGCCACGCGGTACAAGCCGGACTGCGATCCCCGGCCGCCGGTGATGAAGTACAGCGCTCCGTCCGGGCCGAACGCGAGATCGCAGACGTTGAGCGGGCCGCCCTCGGCGAACAGCGCGTCTTCCGCGTCATAGGTCGCGCCGCGGGGCGTAAGCGTCACGGCGAGAATGCGACCGTGCTGCCAGTCGGCCATGAAGAGCGCCTGCCGGTAGCGTGCGGGAAACGCGCTGCCCGTTCCGAACACCATTCCGGTCGGTGATCCTAATCCCGTGTCGAGCGTCGACGGCAGGCTGTCCTGATAGTACGTCGGCCATTTGGAAGTGCCCCACCGCCAGCCGTACTCGCCGCCCGAAACGACGTGGTTCAGCCGCGTCGGGCGATACCACGGCAAGCCGACGTCCCATTCCATGTCGGCGTCCCAGGTGAACATCTCGCCGTCGGGATGGAAGGCCACGTCGACCTGATTGCGGAACCCGCCGGCGAGCACCGTCCATTCCTTGCCTTCGGGGTCGGTTCGCACGATGTATCCGACGCGGTCGTCCTGCCCGGCGTCGCGGGGGTCGGGCAACAGACGATCGAATCGAGGATCGCGGTACGGAGAAGCGGGCGACGTGCCTTCCGGAAAAGACACGTCGTTGCCGATGACCAGATACAGCATGCCGTCGGGGCCGAGCGCGATCTGGTTGGGGCCATGCCCGTAGCGACTGCGGTAGTCGAACGACTTGAGCAGGCGTTTGTCGTCAAACTGCCCGTCGCCGTCTGCGTCGCGCAGCCGATAGAAGCCGTGGCTGTCGGTCGCATTCACGTACAGCGAGTCGTGGGCGTAGAGCACGCCGCGGCAATGCTTCAACGTCTCGTCGAGTCGCACGAACGACCAGGAACCGTCGCCGCCGGCCGGAGGCTCGAGCCGCGCGAGCCCGACGGTATCGAGGCCGATGATGATCCGCCCCCGCGGGTCGAACGTCATGCTGATCCACGAATCTTCGCCGGCCTGCGCCGATCGCAGCAACTCGACCTCGAAGCCCGCCGGCACCGTGATCGACGACGGCGGCGTCGCTTGCTGAAGCGGTTCCGCGCCGATCGCGCCTGCACAGACGAGCGTGCCCATGCCCGTCATCATGAGTGAGCGCATGACGCTCGATCGATTCTGCGAAGCACCGTGCTCAGTCGTCGACATGATCCGGAATTTTCAGACGGTGGCGAATTTCGGAGCAGACACCGGAAGCGAGTTCATCCCGACGAAGGCTACCCGCGGGCTGGCCTGGAGTCGACGGCATCAGCAAGCCGGCTCCTTGTCGGGTCGCGTTGAAACCCGTCAAAGCCGGTGCCATCGTGGAAAGGCCGGGCATGTTGTTGACCGGGCGATTCCCAACGGTTCTTTGTCCGGCAGCATTCAACACGTCGAGTTGCCAGCGTCGATCAACATGACCAGCGAACCGTGGAAACAGCCAGCGTGGATCGCGCAGTCTCTGCGATTGCTGAACTCCTATCGGAAATGGGTCGGCCGCGAACTGATGGCGCGAACCGGCACCGCCGAGGAACAAGCCGAGCGACTGTATGACGCGCCGTTCGTCGTGCTGTCGCATGGAACCGAGGCCGATCCGATCTTGAATCTCGGCAATCGTGCGGCACTCGCAGTGTGGGAGACGGACCTGCCGTCGTTCCTCGCCACGCCGTCGCGGCTGACGGCCGAACCGGTTCATCGCGACGAGCGTGCGAGGCTGCTGGAGCGCGTGAACCGCGACGGTTATATCGACGATTATTCGGGCATCCGCATTTCGCAGTCCGGCCGGCGGTTCTTCATCGAGCGCGCGACGGTCTGGAACCTCGTCGACGACGAAGGGCGTTACGCCGGCCAAGCGGCGACGTTCTCGTCGTGGCGTCACCTGACCGGCTCCGGTTGAGCAATCGCCGCAGGTTGCTCGCCGGCGGCGAACGGACGCCCGTCGAAGACGTAAAACCCCTTCGCGGCGTTGCGGCCGACGACCATTTGCCCGTCGGGCAGAAACTGCATCGGCCAGTGCTCGTCGGCAAGCCGGGGAAACCGTAACAGCAGACGACCGGTCTGAAGGTCGGTGATCCGCGGCGTCAGGTCGTCGCCCGTGCTGAGGATCGACTCTCCCCGCGGTCCGAACGCCAGCGACCTGATCCCGGCGTCTTGAACGAGCCATCGCTCTGCGATCGTGCCCGTCTCGACGTCCCAGAGGATGACGTAGCGGTCGAGTCCTCCGCTCGCGAGACGGCGGCCGTCGGGGCTGAACACGACCGCCTCGACCGATTGCGAATGACCGATCAGTTCGTGACGGATCGACATCGACGGCACGTCGTAAAGCAACACGTCGTTGTCTCGGTCGACGGCGAGCATCGTGCCGTCGGGGCTGAACACGACGTCGGACGCACTGGCGACCGAAACCGCTCTCAGGATGTCGCCGGTCGCGGCATCGAGCAGACGCAGCCTTCGCGGCGACGACGTCCTCGGATTCAGCACGACGGCCACATGACGACCGTCGGCGGACAACGCCAGAGAAACGGCGTCCGCCCCGTCGGGATCGTTCGTTTCCCATGTGTTCGTGATCCGACCGTCGTCACGAGTCCACGCCGCCAGTCGACCGTCCTGGGTGGCGGTCAGTATGACGCGACCATCGGAGCGGATCTCCACCGTGTGGAACTTGCCGCCTGGCTGATGCGTGACGCGCTGGCGAAGACCGCGCCGGGTGTGGTAAAGGTCGACGGCCTCGTCGCCGGCGACGGCGACGAGGCCGTTTGGGCCGATCGCGATGTCGACGACGTAGGGAATGGTCTTCGTGGGGACGGTCCAGACGTCGGGCGCCTCATAGGGGCGCCAGACCGACAACGTCCCGTCGGCGCAGGCCGTGATCACCTGCGTTCCGTCGTTCGTCACGGCGACGGAATAGACTCGCTCGTCGTGCGCCGCCCAGCGCGGAAATCGCCCGTCGGCGAGATCCACGTACGGTTGTTCCTTGTCGTCGAACCGGCTGACGCGAACGGTTCCGCCTCGATCCGCCGTGAAGAGCGCGTCGCCGTCAGGCCCGAAGGCCAGGCTCTGGGTTCCTTCGCCTTCTCCGGGTCGTTCGCTGTTGATCGGAAAGGATCGTGGGGGTTGACTGGAGTGTGCTCTGCAGAGCACGTAGTTCTGCTGCAACGTGCCGAACGCGATGAATCGGCCGTTCGGGCTGAACGCGGCGGACGTCAATGCTGCGAGATCCATATCGGGCCAGGACAGGAGAAGCTCCCTCTTCGCCAGATCCCAGACCCGCGGCACCCCGTCATCCGATGCCGCCGCCAGTCGTTGGTCGGCAAAGACCGCGATCGCTTCGACCTTGGTCTCCTGACTGACGAGTTCGCCGCGAGGCCGGCCCGTCGCCGCATCGAAGAGCTTGATCGCCGGATCGCTTCCGCAGACGGCCAAAAGGGAGCGGCCGTCCGCCTGGGCATAGACGACCTGGAATGCCGGCTGATCGAAGACGTCGATCGATCGAATCAACTTGCCGGAGGCGACGTCCCACTGCCGGACCGTGCCGTCGTCTCCCGCCGAGGCGATCTGGGTTCCGTCCGGCGAGAACCCGACGCCGTTCACCTCCGTCTGGCCCGTGCGGATGACCTTCGTCCGCTTCCAGGATCGCGTGTCGTACAACCGGACCGTCCCATCGGCTCCCGAGGCGGCGAGCCAGCGTTGTTCGGGCGCCGGTGAAAGGCAGGCGAAATAGGCGGCGCCGTCGAACCGGTCGATCAATCGTCCGGGGGCGGTGCAATGGCGGTACAGGTAATGCCAGGCGAAGCCCCGCAAGTCTTCCTCGCCGTCGCCGGGAATATGTCGGTCGAGCAGCACTCTCATCCGCCGGGGGTCGTCGCTCCGCAAGGCATCGTCGGCGAGATTGAGATCGCTGACGTAGGCCTCGCGCCGATAGCGTTCTTCGCTGGCGGCGGCTCGAAACGCCTGCCAGGTGCTGACCGCCGCCCCGCCCAGCACGCTGACCAGAATCAATGCCGCGGCGACGAGTCCCGCGCGATGCCGACGGGCGAACTTCAGCGCGTGATATCGTGCCGAAGGCCGCACGGCAGAGACCGGTTCGTGCCGCGCAAATCGCTCGAGATCGTCGGCGAAGGCCGCCGCCGTCTCATAGCGGCGGGCCGGCTCCTTATCGAGCGCCTTCATCACGATCCGGTCGAGATCGCCCTCGAGACACCGGCGGAGAACGGCCGGCGTCGAGCGGCGGGCGTCGGCGATCGCGACGACGTCTTCGAGCGTCGCCGATCGCCGGCTCGGACGCACCGGATCGTCCTGCTGCAGCCGCCGGAGAAACTCGTCGGTGGCCAGCCGGCTCAATTCCTGCTCGCCGAAGGGCGGAACGCCGCAGAGCAACTCGTAGAGGACGGCGCCCAGCGAATAGATGTCGGTCCGCGTGTCGGTGTCGGCGCTGCCGACCGCCTGCTCGGGGCTGACGTAGGACGGCGTCCCGAGCAGCATGAGACTCCGCGTGTAACTCGTCTCGTCCGCCGCTCGATCGATCGCGCGCGCGATGCTGAAGTCGATGATCTTGGGCGTGACGGTGCGTCCGTCGTCGGCGACGAGGATGTTCGACGGCTTGAGGTCGCGGTGGATGATGCCCTTCGCGTGGGCGTGCTGCACGGCCCGGCAGACGAGCACGAACAAGCCGAGCCGATCGAGAATCGACATGCGTCGCGCATCGCAGAACGTCGTGACGGCGACGCCGCGAACAAGCTCCATCACGACGTAAGGCCGCCCGCTGTCGGTCGTGCCCGCATCGAGCACCCGCGCGATGTTCGGGTGCTCCATCCGCTCGAGCGCCCGCCGCTCCGTCTCGAACCGGGCGAGCACCTGCCGGCTTTCGGTGCCGGGCTTGAGCAACTTGAGGGCGACTTCGCGGCGAACCGGAGCGGTCTGCTCCGCCTTCCAGACGACGCCCATTCCGCCTTCGCCCAGCGGTTCGCGGACGATGTAATTGCCGATTCGCGTGCCGGTGCGATCGAGCAGTCGCGTAATCGAGCTGCGCTCGATCGCCGACGATTCGAGAAAGTCTCCCGCTCCGTCGAAGGCCGCGAGCAGTCGCTCGACCTCGCTCCGCAACTCGGGATCGTCGGAACAGGCCCGGTCGAGCATGGCGGCCCGGTCGGACGGCAAGAGCCCCGCAGCCTCGGCGAAGAGATCCTTGCACCTCGTCATGGCGAGCCTTGCGGTTCCGGGGGAACGTCTCCCGGGGAAACGTCTCCCGGCGGCTCCGCCGATTCGGCCGGCGTCGGCACTTCGGGGATCTCGGTCAGCGCGCGGCGCAGCCAGGCTTTGGCGAACGACCAGTCGCGGGTCACCGTCGCCCGCGACACGCCGATCACCACCGCCGCCTCGTCGAGCGTCAGCCCGGCGAAGTAACGCAGCTTGACGAGCAGGGCCGCCCGTTCGTCGACCTGCTCGAACAGTGACAGCGCCTCGGCCAGGGCGAGCACTTCGTCGTCGGGCCGGACTTCCGGCAGCAGGCCGAGGTCGGTTTCGACCCGCGTCCGCCCGCCGCCTCGTCGCAATCGTTTTCTCCGTCTGGCGTGATCGACGAGAATCCGCCGCATCGCCTCGGCGGCGGCGGCGAAAAAATGGCGACGGTCGGACCACGCCCTGCCTGTCCGCGACAGTTTGAGATAGGCCTCGTGGACGAGCGCGGTGGCCTGAAGCGTCACTCCGGTCGGCTCCGACGCCAGTTGGCATTCGGCGAGTCGGCGCAGTTCTTCGTAGACGAGCGTGAACAGTTCCTCCGCTGCCGCCGCGTCGGATGGCGCGTCGGCGTCGATCGAATCCGCTTCAGTGGGTGGGTGGCGATTCGCCGGATCCATCGCGGCCAGGCGTCGTTCGAGACCGGACAGGGAAGCCGCACGAACACCGTTCTAATCCCGCCTCCGTGCCGGCCGCAAGCGTGTCGTCGAGACCGCGACGACCTTCGTCGCGCAAACGAACCGCCGGCGGCGCCGGCGCAGTGCGCCGGCC
>JBAQZJ010000407.1:0-4883 GCA_049790855.1 Planctomycetaceae bacterium
GTGTAAGGACGCCCGTTCGGATTGACTGGCGAAACACATGGGCTGGCTGACGAACCTTTTCGCCCCGTTGACGCTGAACCCCGCGATCGCCGCCGCCGGGGTCGGGCTGGTCGCTGCGCCGATCCTCATCCACCTGATCAACCGGATGCGGTTCCGCAAGGTGCGATTCGCGGCGATGGAGTTCCTGCTCGCGAGTCAGCAGCGGAACCGCCGGCGCGTACTGATCGAGCAGCTCCTGCTGCTGTTGCTGCGAATTCTGATCGTCATCGGCCTGATTCTGCTGATCGCGCGGCTCGTGCTCGATCCGTCGACGCTGGCGATGCTTCGTGCCGGCGCGAAGACACACCACGTCGTCCTGATCGACGACAGCGGGTCGATGCGGAACCAGGTCGGCGAGTCGACGGCGTTCGACGACGCGAAGGGCGTCGTCCGCAAGCTGGTCGCCGAGGCCGCCCGCGAGTCGGATTCGCAGTTGCTCACGCTGATCCTGCTCTCGCAGGCGAAAGAAAACATCGCGTTTTTCACCGAGCGCCGGATCGACGACGAGTTCCTGAACGAGCTCGACACGAAGCTCGAGAACGTCGCCGCGACGCATCAGTCGCTGTCGCTGAGGAACGGACTGGAGGCGGCACGGCAGCGGTTGTTGCCGGAACGGTCGGGCGCGCGGCTGCTGCACGTCGTTTCCGACTTCCGCCGGTCCGACTGGCTCGACCAGTCGGAACTGGTCACCGAAGTGACCGAGTTGGGCGCGACGGGCGTGACCGTCAATCTGGTGCGGGTCGTCGGCGAAGAGACGCCGAATCTCGCCGTGACGAGCGTCGCGGGCGACCTCGACGCCGCATCAGCCGGCGTGCCCGTGCGGGTCCGCGTCGGCGTGACGAACTGGGGGTCGACGGTCGCCGAGAACGTCGCCGTCGGCGTGACGCAGGACAAGCAGCGGCTGCCGCTCTCCGAGCGGTTCGCCAGGATCGAGCCGGGCGACGAGGCCTTTGCCGAGTTCGACCTGTCGATCGCGGCGTCCGGGCTGCATGCGTTGCGGTTCGAGCTAGGCGACGACGCGCTGCCGGCCGACGACCACCGCCACGTCGCCGTTTCGGTCGCAGCGGGCCATCCGGTGCTGATCGTCGACGGCACTCCTGGACAGGGCGACGGACCGGGGCTGCTGGCGGATGCCTTGGCGCCGGCCCCCGGTTTGTCGGGCGTCCAGCCGAGAATCGAGCCGATCGACTTCCTGCGGCGCGGTTCGCTCTCCACGTTCCGCGCGATCTACATCGTCAACGCACCGAGCCTTCCGCCCGACGCCGTGCGCGCTCTCGAAACGTATGTTCGTGCCGGCGGCGGTCTCGCCTGGTTCCTCGGCGATGCCGTGCAGGCGCAAACTTACAACGACGTCCTTTACCGCGCCCCGGTGAGCGACGAGGAGTCGCCTGACGAAGACGTATCGAAAACGACGTCCCTGGGGTTGTTTCCAGTTCCACTCGCCGCCGCTCGGCTGGAGCGGACGTTGAATCCTGAAAGTCAGACGGTCGACGTCACGTTTCGCCCGGTCGATCGCTTCGCCCCGTTCGCTGGCGAGCTTGGCAAGTACTGGCGGGGCACGCATGTGTCCAGCCTGCTGCCGGCACATGAAGACTGGGAACGCAACGACGGTCGCCGGGCGGACGGAGTGACGACGGTCGCGACGCTCAAGGGAGACGAGCCGCTCATTCTCAGTCACCGGTTCGGTGCGGGGCGAGTGCTGACGGTTCTCACGTCGGCAGGACAATCGTGGACGAACTGGCCGCGACAATTCATCTACGTTCCCTTCGTGCTCGAGTCGTTCAAATACCTCGCCTCTCAATCCGACGACGCCGGTTCGCTCGAGGCGGGCAGTGTGCTGTCGTTCCGACTGCCCGCTGCCGATTACGACCCCGAAATCCACATCGAACGACCCGACGGCACGGCATTGCCGATTCGGGCGACGCCGAATCGGGCCGGGCCTGGTGACGAGGCAGAGTTGCTGTTGCTCGCCGACTACAAAGAGACCGACGAACCGGGCGTGTACAAGGTGACGACCGCGTCGAGCGCGGGTGGGGCCTTGCAGGAGAAGTTGTACGCCGTCAACTCGCCGCTTTCCGAAAGCCGTGTCCGGCTGGCGGACAGTGACACGCTGCGGAAACAATTCGCGGGCGCTGCGAACGTCGTCATCCGCGATCCCGGCGAGTTGTCCTGGCTGCGCGTGCGGGAAGCGGGCCGCGAAGCCCGGCTGATTCTGCTCGGATTGCTGATCGCCCTGCTGGTCGGAGAGCAGGCTCTGGCTTATCGGTTGAGTTATCACCCCAGAACTCCGGTGGGGGGGCACCGATGACCGCAATCACGTCCGCCGCCCTGCTCGCCGCTGCCAGTTCGGCGTTGACGGTCACCGAATGGGATCTGCCGGAATCGACTGCCGGCTGGCTGATGCTGCTTGTCGGCACGGCGACCCTGATCGCTTACGTGGTGTCTCTCGGCCGCCGGGATACGCAGAGTTTTCCGTGGTATGTCACCGCATTTCTGACCGTGCTGCGGCTGGGCGTCGTCGCGGCCCTGGCGGTGATTCTGCTCAATCCGCAGGAGCGGACGCAGACGATCGTCAACCGGCCGAGCCGGCTCGCGGTGCTGATCGACACGTCGCTGTCGATGCGCGATCCGGAACAGACGCCGACGTCGAGCACCAGCGCCGACGCCTCGCGACGGTCGCGGCATGCTGCGGTGGCGTCGCTGTTTGACGAGTCTCCGTTGATCGACGACCTGACGAAAATCCACGAAGTCAACGTCTACACCTTCGACACCGATCTGAAGCCGCAACGGGTCTTCCGGCAAGCGGGGGATTCTCCGCTGGAAGCCGATGGTGCGGCCGATTCGTCGAAGCCGCCGGCTGCATTCAACTGGTCGAAATCGCTCGAGCCGACCGGCGTGGAAACACGGCTGGGCGAGTCTCTGGCCGAACTGATTCGAACGACGCGCGGTTCGACCCTTGCGGGAATCGTCGTCGTCAGCGACGGCGGATTGAACGCGGGCGCCGGCGAGGAAGCCGCCCTGGCACTCGCCCGCGACGCCCGCCGTCCGGTGAAGATCGCGACCGTGGGCGTCGGCGGTCTCGAACGGCCGGCGAACCTCGTCGTCGCCGAGGTCCGCGCTCCGTCGGAAGTTCGCTATAACCGCGAGCTTGAAAAGCAGGATCCGTTCGAGATCGTGGCGTTCGTTCGCGGTGATGAACTCAGCGGCCGCCAGGCGGAAGTCGAACTCCTGCGGTATCCCGCCAATGCGAACCCCGATTCCGCCGCCGTGCTCGGCTCGACGCAGGTCACGCTGCCCGAGGACGGACGGCCGATCGAGGTTCGATTTCCGCAGGAGCCGGATTCGGCCGGCGAGTTCCGGTTTGTCGTTCGGGCCCGCCCCGTCGACCGCGTCGTCGAATACCGGAACGACGACAATCAGCGAGACACCGCCGTCACTTTCTCCGAACGCAACACGGCGGTGTTGATCGTCGCCGGCGGCCCGATGCGCGACTATCACTTCGTCCGCAACCTGCTGCACCGATCGGCGACGGTCGACGTCGACGTCTGGCTGCAGACCGTCTCCGCGCAGGATCTGCCGAGCGTCAGTCAGGATTCCGACGATCTGATCGCGCAGTTTCCGCCCACGTTTCCGCAGCGTCCGATCGTCGAGCGCCTTCCCGAGGGCAGCCGGGCGCCGAAGACGTACGACGTCGTGATCGCGTTCGACGTCGACTGGTCGGCGATTCCCGAAGAAGGCCGCGCGGCCCTGTCGAAGTGGGTCGAACTGCAACGGGGCGGACTGATTCTCGTCGCCGGCGACGTTTACACGCCGCTGGCGGCCGACGCCTCCGGCGACATGGCAGGCATTCTCGATCTCTACCCGGTCATTCTGTCGAACCGCTTCCTGCTGGAGATGATCGACTCCGAGTCGTCGCAAGCCTGGCCCTTCGAGCTGACCGAGAGCGGAAAGGCGGCGGGCTTCCTGCAACTCGCCGATGATGCCGACCAGTCGGCTGCGATCTGGCAACGCTTCGAGGGCGTCTACCGCGCCTTTCCCACGCGACGAGCCAAGGATCTTGCCGAAGTCTACGCGACGTTTCCCGATCCCACAGCAGCCGGAGAAGGGCCGCCGGTGTTGTTGGCGTCGCAGCAGTACGGCGGCGGCCGCGTGCTGTATCTCGGCAGCCCCGAGACATGGCGGCTGCGATCGATCGACGAAAACGTCTTCAACACCTTCTGGGTGAAAGCGGTGCGGGAAGTGGGGCAGGGGCGTTTGCGGCAAGGCGACGGCCCCGGCATTTTTCTGCTCGATCGCGAGTCGTATCTGCTGGGGGAATCGGTTCGCGTTCGGGTTCAAATGAATTCACCGCTGGGCGATCCGCTGATCAGCGATGAGATCAAGCTGTTCGTGACCGATCCCGAAGGCCGGACACTCGTGCCGGCGGGTCAGGAAATGAAGGCCGACCCCGCTCAGCCGGGGCAGTATTCCGCCAACTTCCGCACGCCGCTGCCGGGCCGATACCAGGTGAAAGTCGTTCCGCCGGGCGGCGAGCAACCGTTGTCGACGACGATCGAAGTCACCCTTCCGCAACTCGAACAGATGAACCCGCAGCAGAACCGCGCGCTGCTGGTGAAGCTCGCCGACGAGACCGGCGGAGCCTATTTCTCGATCGATCAGGCGGCCAAGGGGCTGTCGGAACTGTTCAAGACGTCGGCGGCCGAGTCGGTGCCGATCGACGAGCGATTGCGAACCCTGTGGGATCGAGCCTGGCTGCTGTACCTGATGGCCGGGCTGCTCAGCGTCGAATGGCTGACGAGAAAGCTGTTGAAACTGGCATAGTGTCGCCTTTCGCAGAGCGAAAG
>JBAQZJ010000408.1:0-3583 GCA_049790855.1 Planctomycetaceae bacterium
GCCTTCGACCGAAAGCCCGTCGCCGCGGTGCATCAGACTTTCTGGATAGGCTCTAACCCGCGCTGTGCAGCGCTCCCTGACGGTCGCGGCTCTGAGGTCGGAAACCATGCCCCATTCAACCGCCATCGCCGCCCTACTGACGCCCCGCGGTCGAGGGGCCGTCGCGACGGTCGTGTATCGCGGCGATGTGACGGCGATCGACGACGAAGGCTGCTTTCAGGCGGCGAACGACAAACCTTTGGCTGAACAGGCGGTCGATCGAGTCGTCTTCGGCCGCTGGGGCGGTGATCCTGCCGAAGACGTCGTCGTCTGCCGTGTGGCAGGCGATCGGTTCGAGGTGAGCTGCCACGGCGGCGACGCGGCCGTGAAACGCATTCTGGGACAACTCGAATCGCTGGGCGTGAAGCGCGTGTCATGGCGAGACTTCCTCGAGGACATTGACGGCCCCTTTGCCGCCGACGTCGCCGAGGCACTCTCCCTGGCATCGACAGAGCGGACGGCGGCGATCATCGCACGGCAGGCATCGGGGCCGCTTCGCGACGTACTGATCCGGCTCGCACAGGCCGACGTCGTCAGCGACCGCGACGAGACCCTTCTCGTGCTGAATCGCCTCGGTCGGTGGTCTTCGTTCGGACTGCACCTGACACGGCCGTGGCGGGTCGTGCTTTACGGTCCGCCGAACGTCGGCAAATCGAGCCTCATCAATGCGCTCGTCGGATTTGAACGGGCGATCGTGTTCGACCAGCCCGGCACGACGCGCGACGTCGTCACCGTCGAGACCGCCTTCGACGGCTGGCCGATCCGCTTCTCCGATACCGCCGGGTTGCGGGAGACGGAAGGGGAACTGGAAGCCGCGGGGATCGATCGAGCGAAGGCCTCACTGGGCGACGCCGACTTGCGCATCCTCGTTCTCGACCGCGGTCGGCCGTCGGACCCGCATCTCGAAGGGGAACTCGCGCAGCTCATGCCGGGCCTCATCGTGCTCAACAAATCCGACCTGCCCGACGTGCGAGGCGAAGGCGTGGATCCCCGGTTCATGACGGTCGTCTCGGCGAAGACCGGCGCAGGCGTTCAAGACCTGTTGAGCCGGATCAAGAATCATCTGGTGTCGGTCGCCCCGGCCGACGACGAGCCGATCCCCGTCACGCCGCGTCAGGTCGAAGCGATTCGATCGGCGATGGATGCCGTCAAATCCGGCGATGAGGCCGCGTATCGTTCCGCGATGAGCGCCGTCTTTCCCTGAGGCCCGGAAATCAGAGCCGCGACCGTCAGGGAGCGTCTGAGGGGCGTGGGCGTGCCGTCAATCGCTTCCTGACGTTCACGGCTCTGTTGCGATGTGTTTCCACGGGGCGCATCCTTGAAAGGAGTGATGAACTCGCTTGCACTCCGCGAGGTCCGATGTCTGCCGCCGCTTCTGAATCGAAAACGGAACGTTCTGCGAGTGCCTCTCCACATCCCGGCCTGTTTGCGCAGTTGTTCGAGTCGACGCCGATCGCACCGCTCGTGCAGTTTCGGATCGCGCTCGGGTTGATTCTGTTGTGGGAGGCGTACCGCTACATCGCCTCCGGCTGGTCGCGGACGCTGTTCCTCGATCGGTTTCCCGAGACGCCCGCGCTCGATCGTCCGTTTCTGTTTCACTACTACGGGTTCGAGTGGGTCGAACCGCTGCCGCCGGCGCTGCACCTGGCGCTGTTTCCGATTCTCGCGGTGCTGGCGGTGTTCGTCGCGTGCGGGATGTTCTATCGCCTGTCGACGGGACTGTTGTTCGCCGGTTGGGCCTACGTGTTTCTGCTCGATCAGTCGCTCTACCTGAACCATCTTTATCTCGTGACGCTGATCATCGGGCTGGCGACGCTACTGCCGGCGAACCGGGCGCTGTCGCTGGACGTCTGGATGCGTCCGACGCTCGCCGCGACTGTTGTGCCGCGCTGGACGCTGACGTTGCTGCGTTGCCAGGTCGGGATCGTCTATTTCTTCGGCGGCATCGCGAAGCTGGAGGGCGACTGGCTCTCGGGCGTGCCGATGCAGATGATGCTTTTGGAGCGGGCCGACCTGATCGACCAGCCCGCCGGTGAACCGGCGGTCGCGCTGTTCTTCGCCTGGTCGGGTCTGCTGCTCGATCTGCTCGCGGTGCCGCTGTTGTGGTGGAAGCGGTCGCGGCTGGTCGCCCTGCTGCTGATTGCGGGGTTCCACCTGACGAATCACGTCCTGTTTCAGATCGGCATTTTTCCGTGGTTCATGATGGCCGCGACGCTGATCCTGTGGCCGCCGTACCCGCTGTCGCTGCTGTCCTTCTCGCGGATCTACGGAGCGCTCGTCGGACTGGGGATGTTGCTGACGCTGGTCGCCGGCCGTGCTGTGCCGCTCTGGTCGTGGGGCGTCGCGGTCGTCGCCGGGTTGGGGCTGGTATTTCCGCCGGCCGAGTGGAAACGTTTGGATCCCGATCCCAGGCCGGACCCTGATGAACCGCCGGTCGATGCCGTTCCGCCCCGCGTGCGTCCCGTCGTGCTGGCGCTGTTGGGGGTGTATCTCGGCTGGCAGTGTCTGATGCCGCTGCGACACTTCCTGTATCCCGGCAGTCCGAACTGGACCGAGCAGGGGCACAAGTGGGCGTGGCACATGAAGCTGCGGATCAAGTATCCCGATCCGCAGTTCACGCGCTTTTACGTGCTCGACGAGGACGGCGCTCAGATTGCCGAAGTCGACCCATTCGCGCCGGACGGCCCGCTGACGTTCCGCCAGGCCCGCACGATGGCGACGCGGCCCGACTTGATCCTGCAGTTCGCCCATCACCTGCGTGACGAATACGCAGCGAAGACCGGTGAACCGGTGACGGTGCGGGCGAACATTCGCGTTTCGCTCAACGGTCGCGAACCGGCGCACCTGATCGACCCCGAGGCGAATCTCGCGGCGATCGAGCCGCGTCTCTGGCCGCCCGCCGATTGGATCCTGCCGCTGACGGTGCCGCGATGGCCTCTGGAGCGAGTCGACGTCGAGCGCTTCCTCGCCGAGCGACCGCCGGTGCAAGATGCCGTCGAGACGGACGACCTGTGACCGGCCGCTCGCCGGTCAATTCGAGCGATGTTTCCACCACCGCAGCGCCAGGTTGTCGAGCAGGATCGTCGAGGGAATCCAGACGAGCCATGCGCCGCCGAGCATCATCGCCATGCCTTGCGGCGAGGTCGGCAGGAATGCGACGACCCACTTCGAGAGCACCAGCAGCGGCGTGCAGACCGCCAGCGTCCCGCCGGACAGAACGACGATCGCCGCGACTAGTCGCAGTGAGGCGAGTCGAACAAGCGTCCGCCTGTCGGCACGGCCTTCACGTCCGGCGATCAATAGCGCCGCTCTCGCCCGGTACAGGGCCAACAGCGTGATCGCGACGTGAAATCCGCTGAAGGCAAGCGGGGTGACGATGGCGGTCCAGTTCACGACGTTCGATCCCGTTTCGATGCGACGAGGGGAGGGCGAAGCTCTGCTGAACAGCACGGCCTACCGGCGTTCTCATCGCCGTTCGTGACTTCCGCGCTCAGAGCCGCGACCGTCAGGGAGCGTTTCTGCGGCAACCCGCGCGGGCTGACGC
>JBAQZJ010000409.1:0-2233 GCA_049790855.1 Planctomycetaceae bacterium
GGCGTTCTTTCGCGGAGCGAAAGACGGCAAACCGTCAAACTGACCCATCACCGAATTTCGTCGCTGCTTGCACAAGCGGCTCGTAAACGGTGTGATCGGTCGCCATGGCGGCGACCGAAACCCATCGCGCAATCGACGCGGTCTGGCGAATCGAGTCGGCCCGGCTCATCGCCGGTCTGGCGCGAATCGTGCGCGACGTCGGTCTGGCCGAAGAACTGGCGCAGGATGCGCTCGTCGTCGCGCTGGAGCAATGGCCGACTTCCGGAGTTCCGGGCAATCCGGGAGCCTGGCTGATGGCGACCGCCAAACATCGCGCGATCGACCTGTTGCGTCGCAACAAGCGGTTGCGCCGCAAGCTGGAAGTGATCGGGCACGACCGAGCCTCGGAACAAAAGTCCGATCTGCCGGATCTCGACGCCGCGCTCGACGACGACATCGGCGACGATCTGTTGCGGCTCGTCTTCACGACTTGCCATCCGGTGCTGTCGACCGAAGCCCGCGCGGCGCTGACGCTGCGTTTGCTCGGCGGGCTGACCACCGAAGAGATCGCACGCGCGTTCCTCGTTTCGGAGCCGACGATCGCTCAACGCATCGTCCGCGCGAAGCGCACGCTGTCCGACAAGAACGTTCCCTTCGTGGTCCCGCGCGGTGACGAGCTGGCCGTCCGGCTTGCGTCGGTGCTGGAGGTCGTCTACCTCGTCTTCAACGAAGGTTACACGGCGACGGCCGGCGACGATTGGATGCGCCCGGCGCTCTGCGAGGAGGCGCTGCGGCTCGGACGCATCCTCGCGGGGCTGGCTCCCGACGAGCCGGAAGTCCACGGCCTCGTCGCCCTGATGGAAATCCAGGCGTCGCGCGCCAAGGCCCGCATCGGGCCGACGGGCGAGCCGATCCTGCTGTTCGACCAGAACCGCGCCTTGTGGGACCGGCTGCTCATCCGTCGCGGTCTGGCGGCGCTGGACCGTGCGGAAAAACTCGGCGGTCCGGCAGGTCCGTACGTGCTGCAGGCGGCGATCGCCGCCTGTCATGCGCGAGCGTTGACCCCGCGCGAGACCGACTGGCAGCGGATCGTCTCGCTCTACGAAAGTCTCGCCCGATTGATGCCGTCGCCCGTCGTCGAACTGAATCGGGCCGTCGCCGTCTCGATGGCTTACGGACCGCAGGCCGGCCTCGTGCTGGTCGATGCGATCATCTCCGAATCGGCGCTTCAGGACTATCATCTTCTGCCGAGCGTTCGCGGCGACTTTCTCTCCAAGCTCGGCCGTTTCGACGAAGCACGCCGCGAGTTCGAGCAGGCGGCGTCGCTCACCCGCAACGAACGCGAACGCGAACTGCTGCTCGGACGTGCCCGCGCCTGTGCTGAAGAGCTTCAAGGTTGACGCCGAGGAACGGCGCCCCGGCTAAGCGGGTGCGAAATGACGGATGGCCCGGCCGACAAGGCCGGGCGGCGCAGCCGCAAGATGCCGTTTTGAACCGTTTGAACGTCGAATCGCGGCTTCTTGTCGCTGGCACAAGCCCATCTCACATTGTCTCCAGGTGTCGTTCGAGGCGAGCCAGCGTCTGGTTGCCGCCGTCGACGGCGCCGTATTTCTCGACGGTCATGTCGCGCGCCGTCTTCGAGGGAAAGAGCATGCGCATCGTCAACGCGGTCCTGCCGTCCTGCTCGTCGAAGGTGACGGTCACGTGAAAGTGAGCCAAGCCTTTGTCGTCGCCGCCATGAGCGTAAACGAGACGCGACGGCTTCACGACTTCGCTGAAGACGACTTTGTTCGGGTAGTCGGTGCCGTCGGGTCCGTGCATGATGAATCGCCAGACGCCGCCCGGCTTCACGTCCATTTCATGGATCGTGTTCGTGAAGCCGTTCGGCCCCCACCACTGTGCGACATGCTCGGGCGTCGTCCAGGCCTGCCAGACGAGATCGCGCGTCGCGGAAAAGGTCCGATCGAAGACAATCTCGCGATCGGCGGCAGGTTCGGTGTTTGTTGTGACCACGGTTCGGTTTCTCCTGAAATTACTGTGAAACTGGGGCGCGGGTGACTGAGAACAAAGCGGCCAGAATCGTCGCCTTTCGCTCCGCGAAAGGGCGTTCTTTCGCGGAGCGAAAGACGACAAACCGGCGTAAGATGCGTCAAGGACCGGCGTTGCGTCACCGCTTCCCAGCGTTTTCCTGATGGCAGGGCGACGTTCGACCCTGTAGACGAATCGCTTCAAACGCCGGGTGGTCGTGCATGGC
>JBAQZJ010000410.1:0-8195 GCA_049790855.1 Planctomycetaceae bacterium
CGGCGGCACCTGCCGCTCACGACGCAAACAACCCCGCGACACACACGGCCTCAGGAGACCTGTTCACCCACCCAGCGCTTCCATTTTCGACCGCCGAGCGCTTCCATTTTGAACCGTTGTCAACACCGTGGGCACGGTGGCGCTCGTCAGCCGGTCCTCGGCGTCGTAGGCGTAGCTGTAGGTGCCGAGGTTCGTGGCTCCCTGGGCGTGGACGAGGCCCGTCAGCCGGCCGGCGAGGTCGAAGGCGTGGTCGGTCGTCGCGACGAGATCGCTGCCGGCGAGGTCCGCGTAGCGGCTGATCACGTCGAAGCGGCCGAGCAGGTCGTAGGTCAGGTCGACCCGCTTGTCGGCGACCGTCCGCCCGCCGGGCTGGCCGGTCTGGGTGACGCTCGTCAGCCGGCCGGCGGGGTCGTAGGCGGCCCACGGTCTTGGCAGCGGAGCGTCTGCCGTTCATCGGGAACGCATGATGAAGCAACCCGGCCAGTCACAGACTGGCCGGGCCACCCTGCGCTCCCAAAGGCCCGCCGTAGGTGGTGCTACCTACGGCTTTAGGTGTCACGGGCACCGGATTGTGGTTTTCTTCGAGTCCGGGCGTTTTCTCCGTGACCGGCGGGCGCGGGCCGCAGTATCAGTGAGAGAAGCCCGTCATCAGCATGGCCGACGCGTGCCGTCTGCGACTGACCTCAGTCACCCCTTGGAAAACGCTCTGATGCCTACCGCCCCTCGATTCGCGCTCGCGGCTCTGCTCGCCCTCTCACTACCGGCAGCGACGCTCGCCGGCAAACCCGGCGGAGGTGGGCCGACGCAGCCGCCACCGCCCCCGCCAGTCATTTACGAACTCACGTGGCTCGGCGCATTTGGAGGAGCGTCTTCTGCCGCCCTGGACAACAACGATCTGGGGCAGGTGGTCGGTACTGCAGCGTTGAACGACGGTTCATTGCGAGCGTTCATCTATGCACCAGGCGTCGGCATGCAGGATCTGAACAATGTTACCGGGGCGGACGAGCTCGGCTGGGTCCTAACAAAAGCCGCCGGCATCAACAACGCGGGCCAGATCACCGGAACGGGCCTTCGCGATGGACAGACGCGGGCCTATCGCTATTCCCCGCCCGCAATCGACCCGGAGTCCGGTTCGGTGATTCCAGCGACCATCGACGATCTCGGCATTTTGGATCCGACTCACACGGCGAGCCGGGGCCGCTCAATCAATGCGTGGGGGGATGTGGCTGGCGTTTCTGAAGATGCCAATCGAAAAATGCACCCCTTCCTCGCGGTTGCAGGCGAAAACGCGGTTGGTTTCGCTCCGGCGGGCTATACGGCCATGGACCCGACGGGGCTGGCGGTGAACGATTTTGGACAGGTCGTGGGGCAATTCAACGATGGGACAATGAAATTTTGGTCGTTCCGTTATTCGCCAATGGCGGATCAAACCTGGGAGGAGTTCGGACCACTCGTCAAACCTCGGAAGGGCTACGGTTCCAGCCGAGCCCGAGACATCAATGAGTATGGTGAGTTCTGCGGTTCGGCAACCGTCGCGGACGGCTCAAGACGGGCGTACCTCTACACTGATGGCGCTGGCATGAAAGACCTGGGTGCGGGCGCCGGCAGTGACGCCTGGGTGCTCAATAACCCAGACCCGGCCAACGGACTTGGAAGCACAATTGTGGGTCAGCTTCCCCAATCGACAAAAGACGGCGTGATTCGCAATCGTGCGTTCATCTATCGCGACGACTGGGGCGTCGTGGCCTTGGATTCGGCCGTCACTGGCACAAGCGGCGATCTCGCCACCTGGCACGCTGCAACAATCATCGAACCCAGAAGCATCAACGACGACGGTCAAATCTGCGGCCAAGTTGGCCGCGACCAACAAGCCTTCGTGCTGACACCACTCGAACTGTAAATGCTCGCAGCGCGGCAAAGGCACGCTGCGTGTTACTTTACGAACCTAATGTCGCGCGGGCTGATTCTGTCGGCCCGCGTGAACTCATTGTCTCCCTTTTGATCGGCTACAATCGCCGTCATGTGCGGCCGCAATGTGCTATGTTCTGACTCCGGTGCGGAATTGTCTTCTGCGCCACGAATTGCTGGAGTCAGCACGCGAGACTTGAACGCCGCTGCTGCAAGTCAGGTGGGACCGAGCGTCCCTGCTGATCACTGACGGCACTGCGGCCATCTAGAAGTTCAACGATGACCATCCGTCGGTATAGCAAAGGGAGGAGCCCTGTGTCGGAACTCGGCCCCGATAGGCCGCGAAACACGAAACAGGTCGATCAGGCAGTTCCCAATTTGAGTACCAGCGCCCAGGCCCCAAGACCGCCGAGCGCCAGGATGTAGATCGTGACGAGCACCGACTGCCCGGGCGTGAGGGTGATGCGGCCGCTATAGCGCCAGTAGGGAGTCGCCGCTTTCCGCCCGCCGGCCACCACGAAGATCGTCGCGGCGAGACCGGCAGCGGCGAACACGAGGGACGGAATCCGTCCCCGTTCGATCAGCAGGGCCAGGAGTGTGACCTGCCAGGACGTCAGCATCACGAGCAAGCCGAATAACGACTTGTTCGAGACGGGAGGATGTCGTTCATGGCTCATGACTACCCTCGTGAACGGGCACACGATCGGAAAAAACACGACTCCGCGAACGCCTAAGCGCCGCGGCGGCCGATGATCGGCTGCCGCGGCGGACAAATCGCTCGCCTGTGACGGTCTCCGGCGCGGCCCGAAGGGAGAGCGGTTCGGTGGTAGTCCTACCACTTTCCGCTTTTTCCGGGATTCACGTCCGATGTCACGCACGTTCCGCATCCCCGCTCTCCGGCTGCATGCTGCGACCGGTCAGGATCGCGTTCTCATTCGCGGTCGACACATCGACCTGGTCAGATAAGGCAGCCCGGTCGCCGACGAACAGTACCGGCGGATCGTCGCGGAACACCGCGCCTCTGACGGTGTGACCGCGCCATCGAGCGAACCCGCCCGGCCCGAGTCGATGACGATCGACGTCCTCGTCCTCGCCTACTCGCGACACGCCGAGCCGTACTATCGCGAGAACGACACGGCGACTCGGATTCGCGACCCTGTTCGGCCGGCGGAACTCAGTCCCGGTCACCGCGCCGGACAAATCGCTCGCCGGCGACGATCAGCAACATCGAGACGCCGACGGTCGGCAGAGAGACGCCGACGAGCGCGACGATCAGCCAGACCCACTTCGGAACGACCGCCGACCGTGGTCGCTGCGGAAATCCGAAACCGCCGTCGGGGCGACGTTTCCACCACATCCAGAGGCCGGTCACGATCATGCCGATCAGCGCCAGGCACGTGACGAAGGCGACGATCTTCGACGACAGGCCGAACGTCTTGCCCTGATGCAGCGAGACGGCCAGAGCCAGGATCCGGACCATCGGCGTCAGTTCGGCGGTCTCGGTGACGGAGATCAGTTTTCCCGTGTATTGATCGACATCGAAGCCCCGCACGGCGTTCGTGTCGTCGTCGTGCATCAGGTAGGCCTTCCAGGCCTGCGTCGGCGTCGCCGCCAATCCGAAGTGCAAGATCTCGCCGGAACGGCGATGAGCGAGCACGCTCGACACGGCCGTTTCCAGCGAGGCGGGAACGGCGTTCTCGCCCGGCGGTTCCGACTCGGCGTTGGCGAAGAAGTCTCCGAGCGACTGGCCGGCTTGAACCGAGGCCAGCATGTAGCCCGTGCCCCAGACCTGCGAGACGAACAGCCCCGTCGCCAGGACGATCGCGGCGAAGGCCAGCACGTAGATCCCGCAGACCGCGTGCAGATCTCGCAGAACGACGTAAGGCTTGGCTTTCCAGCGCGGGATCCAGACTCCCCGGATTCGGTTTTTGTTCCGCGGCCACCAGAGATAAGCCCCGGTGATCAGCAGCACGAGGCCCCAGCTCGTCGCCAATTCGACGACGACGCGCCCCGTCGGTCCGGCGAATAAGGTGCGGTGCAGGTCGAGCACGGCATGGAAGAACTCCTCCTCCATGATTTGCGTCCCCAGAACCTCGCCCGAGTAGGGATCTATGTAGATGACCTGGTGCCGTTGCTCCGGGTTGGCGTCGCCGCCTTCGTGACGGTGAGCGATCCACTGCGTCGCGCGGTTCGCGCCGGGCCAGACGGTCAGATATTCCGGTTCGGTGCCTCCGGCCGCCTGCAAGACGGCCTGCCGCTGCTCGTCATAGCTCAACCGCATGCCGACCGGCTCGACGAAGCGAAGGTCGGCATACAGCCCGTCGGAGAGTTCCGCATGGAAGACGTACAGGGCGCCCGTGACGGCGGCCGCCAGCAGGATCGGCGAAACGAACAGGCCGGCGTAGAAGTGCCATCGCCAGACGATGCGGTACAGACTCGACTTCGACGGGTCGGTCGTCTCGGGAGCGATCCCGGCCGGTGACGTGAGCACTGCGCCGTCGAGCTCGTCGACGGCGGACGTCGATTCGACGGGCGGCTCACTCAATTGCGATGGGCTGGAGGACATTCTCTCCCTCGGTGATCGTGACGTGCCAAGGCGACTTCCCGGGATTGCCGTACCGACCCTGGAAGTAATCGACCGGCGGCGCGAAGCCAGGAACCATGCCTGGGCCTCGCGGCTGCTTCGCCGAGTTCTGATACCACTGAAGCGTTACGGCGTACTTGCCGGCCGCTGCCCCGTCGTTCTGTTCGTACGTCGACAACTGAAACGTGCCGTCGGCGTCGGTCGTCGCCGACGGCTTCACGCCGGCCTCGGCGGCGACACTCTCCGGCGACGGATGGAGCACGACGAGGACGCCCGGTGCAGGCAAACCGTCGACGGCTACGGTTCCCCGCACCGGAAAGACGGGCAGGCGCTCGTCGCCGGTCGCGCCGGTGCATCCGCAGAGCGCCAGACAGCAGGACAGCGCGGCGGCCGGGCCGAGAAGGCGGTTTCGCGGCAAGAGCGGCATCGTGTCAGAACTCTCCGATGACGGCTCCGTCGGCCCGTCCGGACAGCGCCCACATCACGTGTCCGGCGATGCTCTCGCTGAGGAAGCGGCCCGAGCCGTCACCCAGCGTGATATGCACCCCTCCGGTATGAAAACTGTAGGGCTGGCTTTCGTTGTTGCAGTTCATCACGCAGGGGCCGTTGAGCGTCAGGCCGTCGGCGGAGGTCGTGTTGATGTCGATGCCCATCGAATACGACCACGGAGCCGACCACCGCGCCTGCAGTCCCGTGATCTCGCCCATCGGCTTGCCGTTGATGTAATGCTCCGGCCGGCCGGCCTGCTCGTAATACAGAATTGTGTTCGACAGTCCGTCGGTGCAGTCGGCGAACCGCGAGTCGTTGTCGAGGTTGTAGACGTCGTTCGGCGGGGCGAAATCCCAGATGTGCCCCATCAGTCCGACCGTCGCATTCGCAAAGCCGTTGACGTCGCTCGCCCAGCGAATCCCGTTGTAATCGGTGACCGCGGCGGTGTTGTCGCCGTTCTGCGGGGCCATCCCGCCGAACGACGAGGCGAAGGCGTTGTCGCAGGCGATCGTTCGGTCGCCGCCCGGTGCGGACGGGCACTTGTAGGCGGCCACCTGCGTGCTCACGACGGCCTGGTTGTCGTCGTGGTCGAACCCCTTCATTTGGTCATACAAGTCGTAGAGGTTGTTTTGCTCGATGTACGGCAGCAGGAACATCCCGGTTCCCTGGCCGGCGAACTCGCCGTAGGCCGGCGGCGAAGTAAACGCGACCAGCCCCGGAGCGATGAGCTGGAACGTGTCGTGGTAGTTGTGCGCGGCCAGCCCCATCTGCCGCATGTTGTTCTTGCATTGCGTCCGGCGGGCCGCCTCGCGGGCCTGCTGGACGGCAGGAAGCAACAAGGCGATCAGCACCGCGATGATCGCGATCACCACCAGCAGTTCGATCAGCGTGAAGCCGCGACGGCGCGGACAGTAAGCGCGGATCGGCATGGGATCCTCCTCGTCAGAACGCGAAGCCGGAAACGTTGCGGCGTGCTGCGACGACTGACCGGCTTTGGCTGGCCCGAGGAGGCTCTGGCGAATCGCTGGCGAAGACAGCAGGCGTGAGACTGAGTCTCAGTGCCAGAATGTATTGGCTGCGGATGCACTCCGCAAGGTCGTCGCGACTTTTTCTACTCGTCGGCGGGAAGTCGCCGAGCGGCGCGAGGCTCGCCTCGTGGATGACATCGGAGGGATCGACCCGACCCCGCACGCGCCGATCCGGTCGCAGCGCCGCCATCGGCCGAAGGCGGGCGCGAGGACGATCAGGCAGTGAGGACTGTACAGTCCCGTCGTGCGGGCACGGGATTTGACCGAAGGTGGGCGAACGACTCGCGCCGAAGGACCGACCGGCACCGACGTCACGCAATCGAGACGGCGGGAGACGACGGCGCGCTCACTCGGACGGAGAGACCGGGGCGACCCGCTCGTCGCCCCTGGCAGAGGACGTCGGATCGGTCGACCGCGAGGCAGCAAGTTCCGCCAGTGCCTTCTCAAGATACGATTTGGGAAGCGGATCGTCGGGAGCCAGTTGGACGGCGGCCCGCATATGAGGGATCGCCGCTTCGCGGGATCCACCTTCGGAGAGCACGATACCGAGCAACAACTGCGCCTGCGCATGTCGAGGGTCGAGCGCGACCGCTTTGGTCAGGGCCACTTCGGCGGCATCCGCCTCGCCGCGCTCTTTGTGCAACAATCCGAGGTGATACCATGCCTCGGCGAAATCGGGTTTGAGCCGGGTGCAGCGGGCGTAAATCTCCGCCGCGGCATCAAGCTGCCCGGCCCGATGCAATGCCACGCCGAATCGGAACCGGGCGAGCAGGTCGTCGGGGAACTTTTGGGTGGCGAAGCGAAGGATTTCGACCGACTCCTCTGCGCGACCTTGCATCAAAAGCACGTTCGCAAGGTTCAACAGCGGCCCCGGCATATCGGGTCGCGCCTTCGTCAAAAGCCGGTAGTACCGTTCGGCAGCGACGAAATCGCCGCGGGCCGCGAGCCGATCGGCGCTGGCTGCGAACCCGCGGGCGAGCGCGTCTTCGCTCTCGATCTTCTCGAGCAGCGAGTCGGGCATCGCGACCGACGCCGTCTCCGGCAATCGGGCGACCTGTCGTTCGGCCCGCGCGGCCGCCTCGGCGTCACCCAGGCGCTGGTTGATCCTGATCAACTCGGCAAACGCACTGCGGGGAGACCATCCCGGCGCTGCTGCCGCCGCTTCGAAGTGTCGCCTGGCCGCGAAAAGATCTTGCCGTGCCAACGCAGCCCGTGCCAGACCCATCTGCGGAAACGGGCTTTCCGGTTGTTCCTTGGCGGCCTGGCGGAACTGGGTCTCGGCCTCTTCGACTCGACCGAGCGGCAGGAGCGCGTTTCCCAAGCGGATGCGGATCGTCGGTTGATCAGGAGCAAGTTCTAACGCGCGTTCGTACCCGTCCACCGCAGCTTCCAGACTCGTCTCTTCGTGCAGATAGGCGAGATAGTAGGCCCAGCGGAATTCGTCGGGGTCGAGCCGCGCGGCCTCTCGAAAGGCCGTCCTCGCCTCGCGGCGGAAGCCATGCACCGCGAGCACCATGCCGAACTCGCCCCACGACTCGCCGGATCGAGAACGCTGCCGGACCTGCTCCGCAGACTCTTCGATCGCCGAGACGACCCGCGGGTGCGCCTGAGTCAGATCGGGAAGCGACACGGCGGCGGGCGGCGGGCGGCGCAGGGCGGTGAAGCCCCAGATTGCGAGGCCCGCCAGACCGACACTCAGAACGATCGACGCCAGCAGGCGAAGACGGCGGCGGTTCATTGTTCGTTTCCCCCGGACGGGCCTCCAGACCTCCGCCAGAGCGTCACCACGCGATCGGCGGGGCCGGCCGGGAACTCCTCAACGACTCCGTCAGTCCATGTGACTTCCATCCGATCGTAACGGCCATGCCGCCCCAAACCGAAGTGCGCCCGCGAATCGTTCGCGGTCAGGTAGCTGGAGCTGGGGTCGATCTTGCGGACGATCGGCTCGCCGCCCGCGAAGACCGCGACCGTCGCGCCGATCGCGTCGCGGTTCATTCGCGTGTCGATCGGCCGGACCAGCAACCAGTGACCGGCTTTAGGGGCGACGTTGGTGTAGACCCGCGCGGGACCGCCGCAGTTCGTCACGACGAAGTCGACGTCGCCGTCGTCGTCCAGATCGCCGGATGCCAGGCCTCGCGAGACTTCCGCCGGCTCGCAGAAATCGCCGCCCAGTTCCGGGGCGGGAC
>JBAQZJ010000411.1:0-2290 GCA_049790855.1 Planctomycetaceae bacterium
GTGCTTTTTCGTGGAGCGAAAGGCGACATTCCAAAGCGACATTTACCGCGAGACGGACCAGTAGGGGCCGCTTTGCCGAACATCATCAGCCGGCAAGCGGTCTGCTTGACCGGCCCTGCTTGCCGGAGGAGACTTCGTGCGATCAATTTTCGATGCCCATCTCGACCTGGCGTGGAATGCGGTGCAATGGAACCGCGACATCACCGAACCGCTCGATGTAGTGTGCCGGTCCGAATCACCGATGACCGACCACCCTGCTCGCGGCAGAGCGACGGTGTCGCTGCCGGAAATGCAACGGGGGCGCGTTGAAACCTGCCTCGCGACCATCCTCGTGCGGGCCAAGCCGCACGTCTGTCCGGTGGAAGGCTTCAACCGCCGCGATCTCGACGTTCGCAATCAATCGATCGCGTACGCCGTCGGCCAGGGACAGCTCGCCTATTACCGACAGCTCGCCCACGGCGGCGAGATCCGCATACTTCGCACGTCCGAGGACCTGCAGCAGCATCGAAGCCACCGCGCCGACGACGACGGTCCCAACCCGATCGGCGTGATTCTCGCCATGGAAGGAGCCGATCCGATCGTGACTCCTTCACAAGCGCAAGACTGGTGGGACCAGGGTTTGCGCTGTGTCGGGCTGGCCCATTACGGCCAGGGGCCTTATGCCATGGGAACAGGAGGCGAAGGACCGGTCACGCCGGCAGGTTGCGAACTGCTGCGTGAGTTTCAGCGACTCGGAATCATCGTCGATCTGACGCATACCGCGGAACCCGGCTTTTTCGAGGTGCTCGACCGGTTCGACGGCCCGGTCCACGCCAGTCACAATATGTGTCGGTCTCTCGTGCCGGGCGATCGACAGTTCAGCGATGATCAAATCCGCCGGCTGATCGAACGCGACGCCGTCATCGGCATGGCTCTCGACGCCTGGATGCTGCACCCCGGCTGGAAGATCGGCGTGACCTCGCCCGAGGTCGTCTCGCTGGAGGCGGTCGCGGATCATATCGACCACATCTGCCAACTGGCCGGCAACACGCGGCACGTCGGCATCGGCAGCGATCTCGACGGAGGCTTCGGCACCGAGCAGACCCCGCGCGACCTGGCGTCGATTGCCGATCTGCAGAAGCTCGACGGAATCCTTGCGAAGCGAGGCTACACCGATGCGGATATCGCCGGAGTTTTTCACGACAACTGGTTGCGATTCTTCACGGCAGCACTGCCGCAGCGCCGATGAACGATCGACGATCGAAATCAACGATGGGTCGACGGATGGCTTAAATGGAACGAGAGAATCACGCGAATGAACGCGAATGCAGGAAGTGGAACCACGAAGAGCACAAAGTGCACGAAGGAAGGCATTGAGACGCCAGTGAGACGACCTTGACGTTCTCTTTGTGATCTTTGTGCTCTTCGTGGTTCAAATCATTCGCGTCGATTTGCGGGCAGTCGCTTCACTTCCGGCCCTCTCCCCAGGGAGGGGCCGTATTGCGAGGCCGCTTGAATTGATTCCGCGGCAATCTGATCGAAAGCGAGAACGATGAGCGAGCGTGAGCGGAAGCTGGAGTCGCTGGGGTATCCGATCGACAAGACCACGCCCGAAGGCAAACTCGTCGATGCCGTCGCGGTCGTCGACGGCATCGTCTACGCCTCCGGGCAAGTGCCGTTCGACGGCGACCGGTTGACGAGCGTCGGCAAGGTGCCGCGAGACGTCTCGGCCGAGGCGGCGACGCAGGCGGCGGCGTTGTGCGCGGCGAATGTGCTGCGTGCGGTCCGCAAGCATGTCGGTTCGCTCGATGCGATCGATCGCGTCGTGCGGATCACCGGCTACGTCCACTCGGAGCCGGACTTCACCGAGCAGCACCTGGTGATCAACGGCGCTTCCCAGCTTGTTCGCGACGTCTTCGGCGAAGCCGGGCGGCACGCCCGCACCGCTGTCGGCATGGCACAACTGCCGCTCGGCTCGAGCGTCGAGGTCGAAATGATTCTGAAGCGGAAGTGATCTTCCGCCGCCGTCGCCGCCTGCGTCGAGTCACGTCGCAGCGGCGTCAGGCACCAGGATCTGCCGAACGACCGTCCCGCAGGCGAGATCTTCGAACGCTTCGTTGATCTCGCTCAGCGGACGGGTCGTCGAATGGAGCTTCTCGATCGGCAGGCGGCCCGCTCGCCATAAGGCAAGATACCGCGGAACGTCGCGCTGGGGAGCGGCCGATCCCATGTAGGAACCGGCGAGCGTCCGCCCCTCTCCGGCAAACGCCAGGGCGGGCAACGTCAGCGTCCGAGAGGGATGCGGCAACCA
>JBAQZJ010000412.1:0-7268 GCA_049790855.1 Planctomycetaceae bacterium
GCTAAACATTCACGATTCATGCCAAAGGCCGACCGATGCATCGACGGATCGACGACCTGTTGAAGAATGCGAAGCCGGGTGAGTCGGCCGAAGTTCGCGGTTGGGTTCGCACTCGTCGCGACAGCAAGGGCGGCTTTTCGTTCGTCGAGATCAACGACGGCTCCTGTTTCGCCAGCCTGCAAGCCGTCGTACCGGCAGAATTGCCCGGTTTTGCCGACTGCGTGCATGACGTCTCGACCGGTGCGAGCGTCATCGTCCGCGGCAAAGTGGTCGAGTCGCCGGGTCGCGAGCAGCCGATCGAACTGCACGCCGAGTCGCTCACCGTTCTCGGCACCGCCGATCCCGAAGCGTATCCGCTTCAGAAGAAGCGGCACAGCTTCGAGTTCCTGCGAGATATCTCCCACCTGCGGACGAGAACGAACACGTTCGGCGCGATGTTCCGCATTCGGAACCGCGTCTCGTTCGCCATCCACGAGTTCTTCCAGCAACGCGGCTTCCTCTACGTCCATTCGCCGATCATTACGACCAGCGACTGCGAAGGAGCCGGTGCGATGTTTCGGGTGACGGCGGAAGAGGGTCCGGAGTCGAGAGGCGAACAGAATGAATCGACCCTCGACCCTCAATCCTCAACCCTCAACCCTCAACCCTCAACCCTCAACCCTCAACCCTCAACCCTCAACCCTCAACCCTCAACTCTCAACCCATCCGACTTCTTCGGCAAACCCGCGTTCCTCACCGTCAGCGGCCAGCTTGAAGGCGAAATCTTCGCCAGTTCGCTGGGGCCGTGCTACACGTTCGGGCCGACGTTCCGGGCCGAGAACTCGAATACGACCCGGCATCTCGCCGAGTTCTGGATGATCGAGCCGGAAGTCCCGTTCTTCGATCTCGACGACGATATGCGTCTCGCCGAAGCGTTCATTCGGTCTCTCTGCCGAACCGTCCTCGACGATTGCAAAGACGACATGGCCTTTTTCGCCGAGCGAATCGACAAAGAGGCGATCAAGCGGCTCGAAACGATCGCCGGCAACGACTTCCTGCGGGTGACGTACAGCGAGGCCGTCGACATCCTCGCCTCGAGCGGCCAGTCGTTCGAGTATCCGGTTGAATGGGGCCGCGATTTGCAAAGCGAGCACGAACGCTACCTGACCGAGCAGCACTTCCAGCGACCGGTGATCCTGTACGACTACCCGCGGACGCTCAAGCCGTTCTACATGCGGGTCAACGATGACGGCAAAACGGTGCGGGCGATGGATGTTCTCGTCCCGCGCGTTGGCGAAATCATCGGCGGCAGCCAGCGCGAAGAACGGTTCGACGTATTGGAAACGCGGATGCGCGAACAGGGACTTGATCCGCAGAACTACTGGTGGTATCTGGAATTGCGAAAATACGGCACCGTCCCGCACGCCGGCTTCGGCCTCGGGCTGGAGCGGTTGATGCTGCTGATCACCGGCATGCAGAACATCCGCGACGTGATCCCATTCCCGCGAACACCGAAGAACGCAGAGTTCTGAGCGGTTACGTTCGCCGATTCTTGGGAAATCACACGGCGCACTGTTGCCTGCGACCCGATTGGCCGATACATTTCTCACACACCCATGACGCGGGGTGGAGCAGCCAGGTAGCTCGCGAGGCTCATAACCTCGAGGTCGCAGGTTCAAATCCTGCCCCCGCCACTTTCACAGAACCCCAGGGTCACATTCGATGTGACCCTGGGGTTGCTTTATGCTCCACTGGCTTTTCTATCTGCTAACCGTCCAGCGGACTGCGGACGCCGAGGCCCGGCTTGGCCATCACGTGCGTGTAGATCATCGTCGTTTCGACACTGGCATGGCCTAGCAAGTCTTGGACGGTGCGAATGTCGGTGCCGGATTCCAGAAGATGCGTCGCGAAGCAATGTCGTAAGGTATGACAGCTGGCGGGCCGACTGAGTTTAGCGCGTTGCACGGCTCTCTTTACGGCTCGCTGCAAGCCGTCTTCAAGAACGTGATGACGCCGCACGATGCCGCTTCGTGGGTCTCGTGAAACATTGCGGGCGGGAAAGAGCCATTGCCAAGGCCATGAGATGCCCGCATTCGGCGACTTCCGAACGAACGCTCCGGGCAGTTCAACTCCGGGCAGTTGAGCCTCTCGATCCTGCGCGAACAATTCTCGCAGCCGCTCAATGTGAGCTTGCAAGGGCGGCCGCAAGGTTTCGGGCAAAATGGTGACCCGGTCCTTGTCTCCTTTGCCGCTTCGAACCGTGATTGTGCCGCGGACGAAGTCAACGTCTTTGATCCGCAGTCGCACGCACTCCATGAGCCGCAGTCCGGCGCCGTAAAGGAGTCGAGCCATCAACTCGTGCGTGCCGTCGAGTTGGGCCAGCACGCGCTGCGTTTCGTCTCTCGTTAGTACAGACGGCAGTCGCTTGGCTCTCTTGGCCCGTTGAAACTGACCGAACTCACCGGGATCTCGCCTCAGCACCTCGCGGTACATGAAGACAATCGCGTTCAAGGCTTGGTTTTGCGTCGAAGCGGAGACGCCGCGATTGCGGGCAAGATGGGTTAAGAAAGCTCGAACCTCCGCTGCTCCCATCTCCTGCGGGTGTCGCTTGTCATGAAACAGGATGAACCGCTTCACCCAGGCGACGTACGCTTGCTCTGTCCGATAAGCGAGATGTTTGACGCGGCACGCATCGCGTACCTGGTCCAGAAAACGGGACTGTCCCGGCAGCGAACGTGCGGCGGACTGCGCCCGCGCATCGGAAGTTTCGGAAGGAAATTGCGGCATAGCACTGGTGCTTGTGCGGTGTAGCACGGCGGCCTGGCCACCGGCCTGCTGTGAATCCTTGGTCATGATGACGCATCGGAGTTGACAAGTCCATACTCGGCCGCGAAACTGCGGTAGAGTTTTGCCGCACTTCGGCGGTCTAATACCTGTTCGGTGCGACACCATGAGCATGCCGCAACCCATTCATGTTGCCCTTGTTGGCTGCACAAAGGAGACTGTGCGGCGGGCAAAGAAGCACTTTAGGTTGTCCGCACCGGGAATCGGGGCTGCATACTTGGCGACACTGGAGCCGCTTGCACTCCCTCCGGTCAAGCGGCTTGATGACATTCCAACCGGACACATCACCCTTTGGGTCGCGTTAGATGATGATTCATTCGCCGCGTCACAACAGCGCCACCTGCGAGACCGAAGGAACCCTCGCTACAGCCGCGGCTTCTACGAATTGCACCTTCCCGATCCTTGCGTTCTAGTGGATCTCGAGAAATGCCCGGCGGCATCTAAAAAGCAACTTGCTGATTTGGCTCAGAGGGTCGTCGAGGCTTGGTACGCCACCTCGTGAAAGCACCGAACCATGAAATGCACGGGAGCGGCCGATGGACTGTTTCCTGCGGCTCAAACTCGTCGGCGGCCGCCCCGTGATTTCAACCGTCCGTTACGGTAATCAGATGTGGATGATGGCCCGACGATCCCAGAGGGTTTGAGGCGGGTGCTGAGCACTCCACTCAGAAAGCCGACGCTCCGTAATCAACGGGACGTCGGTTTTTTGCGTTTCGGTCCATCTTTCCGCCCTGTCGGTATTTCATTTCTCCTCATGCTCCGGCAATGGCTCGACTCGGCTTCCGGAGTTCCGTCGAATTCCGGCTGTCTTCGAGGGGAGCGTGTGATGAGCGGAACCGATTCGAGCAGCGAGTACCTGGTGATTTCTCGTGGCCAATGGGACGGAGAGCTGCCGCTCGAACAAATTCAGAAGGCGATCGACGAGTTTTACGACTGGATCCAGCAGCACATCGATGCGGGCCGCATGAAGCCCGGCCAGCGGCTTGCCAGCGAGGGAAGAACCGTCTCGCGGAAGCCCGTCGTGATGGACGGACCATATGGCGAAACGAAAGAGCTGATTGGCGGCTACTGGTTCATCATCGCCGACAGTTTGGACGACGCCGCGGAGCTTGCCGCTGGCAACCCCTGCCTGAACTGCGGCCTGTTCTATGAGATCCGCCCGATCGAAGCACAGAAGGCATCGGCCTTCCGTGTGACGACCGAGACGCCCCGCGAGTCAGCCGGATGACGGCTACCGATGATCGGGGCCACCGATTGGGGAAGTCCCCGTGTCGCGGTATTCCGAGCAGCGTGTACGCTGCCGCTAGGGAACGATTCGACGGTGACGGACGATAGAGCGATGAATGACGAACTGCTGATTTCCTATCTCAACGACCATCTGGCCGGTTCGGTCATTGCGATCGAGATGGGCGAACATTGCCGAGACAATCATGCCGGGAGTGAACTGGCGGAATTCCTCGACGGGCTGCTCCGCGAGATTGAAAGCGACAGGACGGTACTGAAGGATCTCATCGGTCGACTCGGCGGCGACCAGGACGCGGCGAAAAAGTCGGCCGCATGGCTTGGTGAGAAGGCCGGTCGGTTGAAGTTGCGCGGTGACGCGCCGGCCGAGATTGCATTGAGCCGGTTGGAGCAACTCGAAGTGCTGATGCTCGGCATTCGAGGAAAGCTCGGCTTGTGGGACGTTCTCGAACGTCTCGCTGCAACGGAGGAGCGGCTCCAATCGTTCGATTGGGCGAAGCTCCAACGATCAGCAGCCGATCAGGTCGAGCGAGTCGACGGGCAGCGGATCAGGGCGTCGCAGGAGGCGTTTCTTTCGACAGGCGGGGCCTGAGACGGCAAGTTCGCCTTCTTACTGGTTCGTCACAGCCACAACGGGTTGGGCGTGGGCGTTCCAACCGCTCGGCACTCGTTGGCCGCTGGAAAACGCTTGTTCGATGACATCGGCGGCGCGTCGCAATCCGTCGGCCTTGGCGATCTGTTCGCGACAATGCCGGGCCTTTGCGGCATAGTCTGGATCGTCGAGAATCTGCGTCAGTTGCGATCGTAGCCGATCGGGGGTGACGCGACCGACGGGCAGCACTTCCCCGGCTCCGACCCATTCGACCCGACGCGCGACGCCGGGCTGGTCGTTCGTGATGGGCACGCAGAGCATCGGCACGCCGCGCGACAGACACTCCAGTGCCGTGTTCAGCCCGGCGTGCGTGATGGCGGCCGCGGCCCGTTCGAGCAGTCGAAGCTGTGGTGCGTAGGGCACGACGATTGCGTTCTCGGGCGGCTCGAAATCGAGCGTCGCCGTCGAGCGTCCCAATGCGATGACGAACTGTGCGTCGAATCCGCGTGCGGCTTGGGCGATCGCCTCGTAGAGACGATGCAGGCGGTTCTGTACCGTCCCGAGCGAGGCATACACGAGCGGACGCTCGTCGAGTCGCTCCCAGGGGAAGGGGACGTCGTCATCTCGGGCCAAATCGTGCCAGGGGCCGGTGTAGTGAAAATGATTGGGCAGGGACGAATGGGGAAAGTCGAAGAACTTCGGCTGCTGAGCGACGACGGCAAGGCCGTGGTGCGACTCGAGGCCGAGCATCATCGGCGAGACGCCGCAACGCCTCGTTCCTGAAAGGAAATCGAAGACGGGGGGAACGAAAATTCGCACCAGTTCGTTGCGGACACGGCTGCCGAATCCTCGCCGGTACCGCCACGCAGTCGCCGGCGGGGGGCTTTCACGATCGTGGTAGAACGCGAGCGCGTTACAGGCGACGACGTAGGGCAACCCCAGCCGTTCGGCGACGACGGCCCCTGCCGGACAAACCTGGTCGACAATCAGGCCGTCGATTTCTGCTCCGTCGATCGCCTTCGGCAAGTCGCGCAGCAGGACCGCCGACCACCGGCAAATCAAGCGGCCGGTGTAGAACAAGGCAGACGCGCCCCGAAGCCGGCCCAAACGCTCGAAGGCTGCCACGGCACGTCCGTCGGCGTCTTCCGCTTCGCCCGTCGCAATGAACCCGAGACCGGCGGACTCGACCTTCTGCCGAATCCGCGGCGCGGCCAGCACGCTCACACGGTGCCCGCGGCGGGCCAATTCGCGACCGAGCGCCAGCGACGGATTGAGGTGCCCGGTGGCTTCGGGGATGACGGCGGCGAGGTGCATGGTCGGCTAACGGAATGTCAAATTTCTGGAAAGAAAAGTTGGATTGTCTCAGGCTGATCTTGGTAAACTTCCGTTTGCCGGGCCAAGAATCCAGTCATCACTCTTCGAGAGCGAGGTCGCCCGGTCCCGACATTTCCGTTTTGTTCGACGAGGGCCAGAATGTTGACCGATCGAATTTGCGCGCCACGTTTGCGCACCGTCCGCCAGGGTTTCACGCTGATCGAACTACTGGTGGTGATCAGCATCATCGCGGTGCTGATCTCACTGATCGCTCCCGCCGTGCAAAGTTCGCGGCGGGCAGCCCGACTGACGCAGTGTAAGAACAACCTGAAGCAACTCGGCCTCGCATTCCACAATTTTTCGACGACGTACAATGAACTGCCACGGGTAGGCGTCGATCCCAAAGGGGTCGGGGCATTGCGGCCGTGGTCCATTAACCTGCTGCCCTATCTTGATCGTCCCGATATTCATCGCGAACTGCAGAGTAATCCGTCGACGGATCTGGCGGCCATTCACATGGCGGTGCTCGCCTGTCCGGACGATGATACGGCCTATCAGAAGCCCGGCGCTCTCAGCTATGGCGTGAACGGGGGCTACGGCGGCCGGTCGACCTTGGGCGGCCTGGTGCCTGCCGCCACGTGGACCTTCCGGAAGCATCCGTCGCTCGGCACGCTGACGTATTCGAACTCGCACGACGCTCAGGCGTCCGACGGGGGGAAAGAGACGGGACTGTTCTGGATCGATCAGACCGTCACGCTCGACTTGGTCGCCGCGGGTGATGGCCAGGGACAGACGCTGATGGCGACCGAGAACGTCTTTGCGTCGAACTGGTGGGAGCCGGTGATTCACATGTACGGCGGCTACACCGTGCCTGACCGGCGAAGCGAGTCGGAGATCATGGGCGTCATCGTCTCCATCGGCGATGACGGCATTCAACTGCAGGGCGAACCAACGATCGACGCCAAGGACGAACCTACCCTGCAGAAGTCGCTGCGGATCGTGCGGACCGATCTCGACCACTACGGCATCAATTACGGCATTCGTAACAACGGATTTGAAGGCTCGCTTACAGGGCCGAACGCGCATCACACCGGCGGCGTATGCGTGCTATTTTCCGACGGTCGCGTCGAATTCCTCTCCGAGACCGTGAACGAGGCGGTCTACGCTGTGATGCTGACGTGGGGCGGGTCGATCAAAGGCGAGCAGATCGACGCTTCGGGCGTGCCGGGCGGTGGTGGCAAGGCCAACACGAACGACCCGCGGGGCAATTTCTGAGGAGCCAAGGTTTCATCAGAGC
>JBAQZJ010000413.1:0-5114 GCA_049790855.1 Planctomycetaceae bacterium
ATGCCCGCGGCTTTCGCGGCCGCGACACCGGCCGGCGCGTCTTCGACGACCGCACACCTGGCGGGCGGGACGCCCAGCTTCTCGGCGGCGCGCAGAAAGATTTGCGGGTCGGGCTTGCCGCGGGTCACGTCGCGGCCGGTCACCTTCCCGCCGAGGTACGGCGACAGGCCGAGCTTTTCGATGGCGAGATCGACGTTCTCCGGCGGCCCCGAGGAGCCGACCGCGATGCGGAATCCCGCTGCGTGCAATGCGGCGACAAGGTCGCCGGCCCCGGCCATCGCCGGGAAGTCGTCCGCCACGAGCCGCCGATAGGCGGTCTCTTTCGCATCGTCGATCGCGCGGATTTGTTCCGGCGTGAGGTCGGGCCGGTTCCATTGCTCGGCGACGATTTCGCGACTGGTTCGGCCGAAACCGGTCGCGAACTGCGCCTCGGTGTAATCGACGTCGAAGCCGGCGGCGATTTCGCGCCAGCTTTGATAGTGAGGCGCGTACGAGTCGATCAGCACGCCGTCGACATCGAAAATGACCGCCAGCGGTTGCTGGTCCGGCATGGCTGCGTCCTGCCGAGAAATGGGCGTTGTGACGTCAACAGTCGTCGCAGGCCCGGCGTCCAGGCAGAGCGAAGCGCAGACGCGATCACCCGGCGGGATTCGTGGCGAATCTCGCCTGAAGCGATCTGATCATCCGCGTGAGGAATGACTCGGGCCTGGAGGGCAGGCGACTTGGCCCGAGTGTACCGCGAGGCGGGAGAGTTTGCATCAACGGCAGCGACGTCAGACCGGCGGGACGCCCGAAGCGGTCGTGCCTGAACCGAGCAGCGACAGCAGTTCGCTGCGGCGAATGCGATAGTCGGGCGGCGCCTGGATTCCGAGGCTGACCTTGCCGCACGCGGTCCGCAAAACGGTGACGACGATGTCTGTGCCGATGCGGACCTGCTCCCCCACTTTGCGTTGGAGAACGAGCATCTTAAAGCCTCCGTGCGACCGAACCGCCGGCATCGGACCCGTCCTCGGAGCCTGCCGACCGGAAGGGTACCCGCTGCGGCATCATGCGCGCAGTCGGAGCGATTCCGTCGTGCAACAGCATAGCCGTCGTCGGCATTCGTTCAAGGGGCCGGCCTTGACGATTCCATGAAGAATTGTTTGTCCACTATTTCGGGCCGGCGGATTTTGAGCCGCGTCGCCCGTGCAGAATGCCTGTCTGAGCGATCGCGGCGGCCCGTCAGGAAAGATGTTAGGTGCAGTGGGGGACTTCCCGGATGGACGACGCCCTAAGAACGCGGTGCAATCAAGATCGACGATATCGCCGGCAGGAATCACGTCGCCGGAGCATTGTCAGGCGTTGTTAAGAGTTAAGAGACGTTGTTGAGATCAGACCGCGGTCGCCGGGCACCCTCCGACATCGGGCGGATGTCGATGGTCCGGCATCCACCGGCAGTTGCCATGTCCGCGTCATCCCGCCCGTCGTTTCCGAAGGATTTGCGATGGTCAACCAGCAGGTTTTTCGCGGCAACTGGACCGAGATTCGCGGCCGGGTCAAAGAAAAATGGGGATCGCTGACCGACGACGATCTCGTGCTCGCCGAAGGCAATCTCGACCAGCTTGTCGGGATCGTCCAACGGCGCACCGGCGAGAGCCGCGAGAAGATCGAACACGAGCTTGACCAGTTGACCCGCGATTACGGTTCTCAGGTGGACCGCCTTCGGCAACAGGCCTCGTCGGCGGCTTCGGCTGCCGGCGAGAACGCCCGGCAATACGCCGATCAGGCCAGCGAGGCGGCTCGACGCCAGTACGAGCAGTTGCATCACCAGTACGATCAGGCCTCGGCCGAGTTGCGGGCCAGGTATGCCGATGCCGAGGCGGCCGTCCGTCGCAGTCCCGTCGAATCGCTACTGGTCGCGTTCGGAACCGGCTTGGTCGCCGGCGTGGTCGTCGGGCTGAGTCTCCGACCTTCGCGAGACTGAAATGCATTGCGGTTCATGAACTAGAATTGTCTTGAGGCCATCCTGTCTCGGCGGGCCAGCCCGCCGGCTAACGGAGGATCCGAACCATGAGCACCACCGGAACAACGGGCTATGCACAGGGCAATTACATGTCGGAGCAGGCGCAAGGCTGGTCCGACAGGTGTTGCGGCGAACTCTCGAAGGTCGTCGACGAGAACCCGACCGGAGCGCTGCTGACGGCGTTCGGAGCCGGGCTGGGCATCGGCGTGGCGTTGGCGCTGGCGGTTTCGATACCGTCGATGCGGCCCAAGCGGCGCACGATGTCGGAAGAGGTCGGCCACAGGGTTCTCGAATCGCTGCAGGGAGTGCTGCCGGAGTCGATTTCCCGCCGGTTCGGTTGACCGTGCGCATGCGATTCCGTTCTGCATGGCACGCGGCCGCCGGCACCCGCCCGACGGACGTTTCCTGAACACGCGGAGCCAGTCGTGGCCGACGAGATGCCGCCGAACCCGATTGTTCCGCGCGATGCCGACGCCGTCCGCCTCGAAATGGCGAACGTCCGCGGCACGCTCGACGAGAATGTTCACGATCTCGTCACGAATGCCCGGAATCTCGCCGACTGGCGGTACTACGTGAAGGCGGCGCCGTGGGGCGCGATCGGGGCGGCGATGGCCGTCGGCTATTTCGTCGTCCCGCGGCGGATTCAGATCGTTCAGCCCGACGCCGACGAAATCGCCAAGCTCGCCAAACGTCATCAGATCGTCGTCGAGCATAAGGCCAAGGCCGAAGCGAAGCAGGGCGGCCCCGCGCAACTCGTCATGACGATGCTCGCCAACGCCATGCTGCGGGCCGCGACGGCCTACGTCAGCCAGCAGGCCGGCAAGGTCTTCGGAGAGCAGGCCGCCGAGAAGCCTCACGATCAGTTCAACGCCGAGGTGCGGAATCCATGATCAACCGCGTCGCGGACGTCACGGCGCCAGGCAACGGTCGCCGCCGGCTGATCGCAAAAACCGCTCCAGCGACGAATCCGCCGGGGCGGCCCTCTCGCGGCGATCTCGGCAAACGCCTCGAAACCTGCATCGGCGACCATCCCGTCCTGTCGCTGACCCTCGGACTGACGCTCGGAATCGTAATCGGATGCCTCATCAAACGCCGATGAACCGCAACGGCCACACATCGCCGACCACTAGTGTCCGGCAAGGTCTCGGCGGACTGCTGCATGACGTCGCCACACTGGGCGAATTGCAGATCGAACTGCTGAAGATCGACGCAGGCTCGGCATCGCGCCGCGCGATCGTGCCCGCCGGGCTGATCGGCGCCGGCGTCATTTTCGCGCTCAGCGTGATACCGCTGGTGCTGCTGGCGGTCGCCCAGGTGCTGCGAGACCAGGCCGGCTGGCCGCCGGCATTGGCGACGCTGACCGCGGCGCTGATCGGCATCCTGATCGCCGTCGTCTGCGGAGGATTGGGCTACCTCGGTCTGAAACGCGTGATGGAGCCACTGGCCCGCAGTCGCGACGAACTGAGCCGCAACGTCGCATGGCTCAAGACCGCTCTGCAACGACAGGACACCCAGCAACACGCCGCGACGGCGCAGGCCGGGCCGCTTTGGCCGAACTCGCCTCGCTAGAAAATGCAAAGCCGCTGTTCCCGGCGGACAATCAACTGATCGGAGTCAGAAAATGCACGAAACACATGCCCACGACCGTCCGACGACCTACGCCGCGGGGCAGAGCGGTGTCCCGCAGCCCTGCCAGGATCTGGCGAAGTCGCTCCGCGAGTACGCCCGCGAACGGCCGGAGGTCGCGGCGCTCTGGTGCCTCGGCATCGGGTTCGTTCTCGGCTGGAAGCTCAAACCGTGGTGAGCCGGCGAGACTCGCCGCGGGCGAAATCGGTGGTCACACGACCTCTCTCAAACGCGGGTGGCATGCCTTCGCCGCAGGCGTAGGCATGTCGTGTGCTTGCAGGCTGACCGTCCGCCGGATGGATCGTTCGCCGCGGCGATGCTGCATGCCGGCACGGGTTCGGTCATAATCGCAGGCGGGGTCGGCGGACACGCCGGCCGGCTCCGCAGGCCGATCGACTCGCATGCCGGACCGTTCATCGATGCGCGCCGTGCGCTGGCTGAAACAGCACGTCTACGATCCCGTATCGAAGACGTTCACCCAGTTCGGGCTGGACGACGGCTACCTGCTTGCCGCCGGCGTCGCCTATTACGTCGGGCTGACGCTGTTTCCGATTCTGTGGGTGCTGATCGGCGTGCTGGGGTCACTGCTGCGGTTGGCAGATCCTCATCAGGACGCCCGCGACGAGGTGCTGCGCGTCGTCGCGGTGAACGCCTCGCCCGAAGTCGCCGAACAGGTCGGCGAGGTCTTGGCGCCCTTTGAACGCATCGGCACGCCGGGGGGACTGGTCGGCATCGCGATCGTGCTGTTCACGGCGGGAACGATCTTCGCGCAGTTCGAGCGGGCGTTCGACCGCATCTGGCGGTTCACGCCGCCCGAGGATCTCGGCTGGATCGCGACCCTCAAGTCGCTGCTGATCGAGCGGGTCACGGCGTTTATGCTGCTCATCGGCGTCGGCGGCCTCGTCGTGCTGACGCTCGTCGCCACGATGGTGCTCGAACAGATCAAGCAGCTCACCAGCGAGTTTCTGCCGCTGCCGCGGGCGTCGTGGGAAATCGTGCAGACGGTGACCACGATCGCGATCAACACCGTCGCGTTCGGCGTGCTCTACCACGTTCTGCCGCGGGCGCGCGTTCGCTGGAGGGAGGCCTTCCGCGGCGGACTGATCGTGGCGATCGTCTGGGAAGCGGGACGGCGGGCGTTGACTTACTTCCTGATCGGCGATCGCTACAGCGTCTACGGTCTCGTCGGCGGCCTGATCGCCATTCAGTTGTGGGCCTATTACGCGGTCACGGTGATCCTGCTCGGGGCGGAGTACGTTCGGGTCACCTGCAAGTACTGCTCGGGTGAAGCGGCGGCCGAGATGAACCGCCGCCGGTTCTGGCAATTGATGACCAAGATGTACGCCCGCAAACCGGGCAGCCCGCCGACACCGCCGACCGTCGCGCCGCCGGAGACCGCGAAAGAACCGGCCGCGCCGGCCAAGAAACCGTAGGAAGTGATTTTGCTGATCGTCGCCGTTCGCTCCGCGAAAGAGCACTCTTTCAC
>JBAQZJ010000414.1:0-7951 GCA_049790855.1 Planctomycetaceae bacterium
TGACCGCGCAGAGAAACCCGTTGTTCAACAGGCTGCTAGGCCTTCGTGACCCGCTGCTCAAGATCCCCGTGCCTCTTCGCGAAGAGGATCCCGAGATTCCCCTCGATCTCGCGGCGGCATTGGCCGCGACGTACGAAATCGCTGCCTACGACCTCTCGATCGACTACACTCAACCGCCCCCGCCGCCCGAACTCTCGTCCGAAGACGCCGCGTGGGTGCGCGGCGTGACCGGACGAACCTGACGGGCACCCCGTGCCCAAGGCGGTCGCCATGCATCCCGCCTTTGCCCGAGTCGAACATCGTCCCTGGCCGCCGCCGGTCACGAACTGGGCATGGCGGCAGAGTTGGCTCGATCTGCTGTTCGCACATTGGCCGGTTCCTGCCGCGGCGGTTCGCAAGCTGGTTCCTCCCGGTCTCGCCGTCGACGAGTTCCAGGGCACGACGTGGGTCGGCGTCGTGCCGTTCCGCATGGCCGGGGTGATGCGGCGACCGTTCCCCGACGTGCCGTGGATCAGCGCGTTTCCCGAGTTGAACCTGAGGCTGTACGTCGAGCGCGACGGCCGGCCGGGCGTCTGGTTTCTGAGCCTGGACGCGGGGAATCCGCTCGCCGTCTGGGGCGGACGGCGCTGGTTCCACCTGCCTTATCATCGGGCTGAAATGTCGGTCATCCCCCAAACGACGGGCCGGTTGACGTACCGGTCGACACGGCGGGGTTCGGCCCCGGTCCGCTTTGCTGCCGACTATGGGCCAACCTCCGAACCGGCCGAGTCGCAGCCCGGCACACTCGAACACTGGCTGACGGAACGCTATTGCCTGTACGCGCAGGATCTTGCCGGATGCCTCTATCGCGGCGAAATCCACCATGTGCCGTGGCCGTTGCAGAAAGCCGCGGCGACGATCGAGTGCAACGAACTGCCGACGCCGCACGGCCTGGCGCTCGACGGCCCCCCCGCCCTGTTGCACTATGCGAGACGGCTCGACGTGGTCCTCTGGCCGGTGGAACGTGTCGCCGAACCATGCCGACAGCCGGAGCGTACGCCGCTGCATGTGCGGCCGGCATTCGGGGGGACGTGAACCAATCCGATAACGTGAGCGTCATTCAAGATCATGTTCGATTCCACCACGCATTCGCCAGGCAGCTTCGACCGTAAGTTTTCCGTCGTGACGCTCGACGGGGCGCACGCTCCCCATGATTACAGGAACCGTTTCTACCGCCAGCCGACATCCGACCCCGATCGGCTCGTCATCGGCGCCAGCGGGTCGAACGTCGACCTTCTCGGGACGTTGGCCGCCCGTTTCGCCGAACAACCGTACTTTGTGCTTTACGTGCTGCTCGTGTCGCATACCGAGCACAAGCTGGGACGTTACCAGTCGCCTTCGCTGTCGTTCGAGGAGCTATGGGCGTTCCTCGATCAACACCGAGAGTTCCTCGAAGGAGACGGTCGTCACCACGTCTGGGTCGGCTCACCGGGAGCGGATCTCCTCGTCTACGATCAGCACGACCTCATCTTCGCCTACGGTTCGCTGGATGCTTTTGAGGACGTTCTGCTGAATCGCGGATTCACGGAAGAGGAGTTCTGGATTCCCGCCCCGCATTCTCACTCGTTCCCGCCGGCGAACATCCCGCGGCAGGAGGCTCTGTTGGACCATTTCCCATGGCAACACTTTGACCTCCAGCCGGGAGACGAATGGGAGTGACGGTAGTCGCTTCCTCACCTTGTCTTCCTCCGCCGACCGGTCGATACTGACGGTCCGACGCCCATGAAGTCTTTGCATCCATGCTCTTACGCTACGAGTTGATCATCTCCTGGAGCGAGGATCGGGCGTTCATCGCCGAAGTTCCCGAACTACCCGGGTGTGCTGCGGACGGTGCCACCTATGCCGAAGCCGTCGCCGCCGTGGAAAAGGCGATCCAGCAGTGGATCGAAGTCGCTCAGGAATTGGGCCGCTCCGTTCCGACGCCTCGCGGTCGCCTGACGTTCGCCTGAATCGTGGGGCCGGCGGTGCCGGCCGTGTTTCGGTCGCGCATCCGCATTACGGCCGGCACAGCCGGCCCTACGACATCCATGCCTCCCGCTCTCAGCGACTTCGCCCGCACGCTCTCGGCCGAGACTGCGTTCACCGTGCTGGCGGCCGCGAAGCGGTTGCAGGCGGCCGGCAAGGACGTCGTCGAACTCGAGATCGGCGACAGTCCGTTCGAGTCGCCGGCCGTCGCCAAAGACGCCGGGATCGAAGCGATCCGCGCGAATCAGACGCGCTACTGCCCCTCGCCGGGATTGCCTGGGTTTCGCGAAGCCGCTGCGGCGATGGTTCGCGACGAGTTCGGCATTCCGGCCGAGGCAAAGAACGTCGTCGTCGCTCCCGGCGCCAAACCGTTCGAGCAGTTTTTCTGCGAGGCGTTTCTGAACCCCGGCGACGGCGTGCTGATCTTCTCGCCGCATTTTCCGACCTATCCGCCGAACGTCCATCGCCGGGGCGGACGCTGCGTCTTCGCCCCGTTGTCGCAATCGCGGGACTTCCGGCCCGATCCGGCGGCCGTCGAACGATTCCTTGCCGAAGACCCCGCCCCGAAGGCGATCTTTCTCAATACGCCGCACAATCCGACCGGCGGACTCGCGACGAGCGACGATCTCGCCGCGATCGCGAATCTCGTCCGCGGCACGAAGGTCGCCGTCTTCAGCGACGAGCCGTACTGTCACATGGTCTGGCAGGGCCGGCATCGCTCGATCCTCGAGCAGCCGGGCATGCTCGATCAGGCGCTGGCGGCGTACACTTTCAGCAAGAGCTACAGCATGAGCGGCTGGCGGCTCGGCTTCGCCGTCTGTTCCGAACAGGTCGCCGAACGCATCGGCGTCATGATCAACACGAGCCTGTCGTGCGTCCCGCCGTTCGTGCAACAGGCCGGGCTGGCGGCACTCCGCGACGGTCGCGCCGACCGCGACGCGACGATGGCGGCGTTCCGTGCGAAAGTCGAACGGCTGGTCGCCGGGCTGAACCGTATCGAGGGGTTCCGCACGATCGCTCCAACTGCTACGTTCTACGCGTTTCCGAATGTCGCGGCGGTGTGCAACCGTCTCGGCGTCACCAGCCACGGACTGGCGATGTACCTTCTGGAAGGGGCGGACGACCGGTTCGGCATCGCCTGCTTGGGCGGCGAATGCTTCGGTGAAGCCGGCCGCGGCTTCCTGCGGTTCAGTTGCGCCGAGTCGGACGAACGGATCGACGCCGCCCTTGCGTTCCTGCCCGACGCACTGACCCGGACCGACCGCGTCGCGACGTACCTCGATACCCACCCCGAGCACCGGCTCGGTCGGTCCTCTCCGGACGAATCCTGATGAGCGGAGTTGACGTGACGGAACACACGACCCTGACGGCCCGACCCGCGGCCCGGCGCGACTTCGCTCCGCCCGAGCCGCAGGTCCGATTCACGACTGCTCGCCGCGACCGACTCCGCCGGCGGCTCGCCCGTCGGATCGCCGGCTGGGCGGGTCTGCTGCTCATCGGCTACTGGCTCGCCGCGTTCACTCTCACGCATCTGCCGGTGAAGGGCGCGGGCGGTCCGCTGTTCGGCATTCCCAACGCCGACAAGCTCGTTCATACGGCGATTTACACGGGTCTCTCGGGCCTGCTGTCTGTCTGGTTCGGCGTGCGGCATCGCATCGGCGGCGCCGTGGCGGTCGCTGCCGTCGTGCTGCTGGCCCTTGCCGCTTACGCGGCATTCGACGAACTCTCTCAGATTCCCGTCGGCCGCGACGCCGACTTCGTCGACTGGCTCGCCGACGTCACCGGCATCCATCTCGGCCTGTGCGGATTCTTCGCGCTGCGCGGCTGGGTGCGGCGGTAGTCCGCTGGTGGGCCGAGGCCCACCCTACAATTCGCCGCGATGCCGCATTATCGTTAGCGGCATGAAACAGCTCTGCCTGCTGCTCGCCTTGGTCTGTTTCGCCGCGACCTTTGCCGGCGATGTGCCGTGGCTCGACGACGTCACGACGCCGCCGGCGGACGTGCCCGAACCGGCGAAGCCTCTCGTGCCGCTCCTGGTTGACGACAACGGCCGGCCGATTACGTCGATCGACGGCTGGAAGGCGCGTCGGAAGGAGCTGCGCGAGGCGTGGCTCGAGTTTCTCGGTCCGCTGCCGCAAGCCCCGTCCGGCGGCATCACACTGAAAACGGTCTCCGAGGAAACACTCGATCACTGCACTCGCACTCTCGTTCGTTACGAAGTCGAGCCGGGCCGCGTCGTCGAGGCGTTTCTGTTGCGACCGAACGGGTCGACGGAGGAAAAGCGTCCCGCCGTCGTCGTCTTTCACCCGACGAACGTCGAGACGATCCATGTCGTCGCCGGTACGGGCGGTCGACCCGATCAGCATCTCGGCTTGAGGCTGGCCGAGCGTGGCTTCGTCGTGTTCTGCCCGGCGAACTTTTTGTGGGAAGAGAAAGATTACAAGCAAGCCGTCGCGGCTGCCCGCAAGCGGCATCCGGACAGCCTCGGCATGGCGACGATGCTCGCCGACGGAATGCGAGCCGTCGACATTCTCTCGACACTTCCCGGCGTCGATTCCGACCGCATTGGCGCCATCGGGCATTCGCTCGGCGCGAAAGAAGTGCTGTACCTGACGGCATTCGACGAGCGCGTCAAAGTCGGTGTCTCGAGCGAAGGCGGAGTCGCGCTCGATTCGACGAACTGGGATGACCCCTGGTATCTCGGTGACGCAATCAACCGCCCTGCCTTCGCCCGGAATCACCACGAACTGCTTGCGCTGGCGGCACCGCGTTCTTTGCTGATCCTCGGCGGCGAATCGGGTCGCGGCGCCTCCGACGGCGATCGCTCGTGGCCGTATCTCGTTGCCGCCCAGAAGGTCTACCGACTCTACGACGAACCGGTGCGGCTCGGCCTGCTCAACCATCGTGAAGGCCACAAACTCTCGCCGGCGAACGCCGAGAAAGCGTTCGAGTGGCTGGAAGCCGGTCTGTAATTAGCGCAGTCAACGCGAAGCGAACGTTACGCCCACAGCACGCCCACAATTAGGTCGTAGGCTGCGTGCGTGCCGACCGTGATGCCGAAGCCGCGGGTGACGAACAGCACCGCGAAGAAGGCACCTGCGGCGGCGCGAAAGCAGAACGTGTACGGAACCAATGTGTCGCCCGCCGGGCCGACATAATGCGCCAGCGCGAACATCAGGCTCGTCGCGACTACTGCCAGCGCGGCACTCGCCTTCGGGCCGGCCTGCAGCAGCCGGAACCACCCGTAACACGCCGGCAGCAGCAGCAGGCGGAACAGCACTTCTTCGTAAACGCCGGCTCCGACGAACGTGACTGCTCGGGCGACGACCCTGCGGGCCTCCGCATCGAGTTTCGTCTCATCGGCGCCGAGGGGCGGCGACCCGCTGGCCTGCTCGATCGCCGCCGTCGGTAATCCCGCCTGTCGGCAGGCGAGTTCCGACGCCTGCCCTGCGACGACGAGGGCGAAGGCGAAGATCAGGCTTTCCGCGAGCATCCCGCCCAGCGTCTCCGGCCGAACACGCCAGCGAAGATAGCCGTAGAAGTTCCAGAGCAGCAGCAGCGCCATGACGACCAGCGGCAAAGCGAAGCTGTTCTGAACACCCGCCGCGTAAAGCCACGACCGCATCCACGTGTCGGCCCCGTTCCGCAGCAGTTCTTCGCGCCCGTCGCCAAGCCAGAGCACGCCGATCTCGTAGGCGATCAGCAAGGGGGCGAGAAAGACGAGGCAAACGAAGGGACGGCGCGTCGACGTCCAGTATTCGTCCGACTCGGTTGGCGCGCGATCGAACTCGGCGACCGGAACGGGTTCCGGTTTTGCTGCGACACGGCGCCGTGGTTTGCGTGCTGTGACCGTCGCCATCTGTGATCCCTGCGACGTTCATCGGACGCGCGATGCTTCGCGCTTGAACCAATTCCCGTCGGCCGGCGTCCGAGAAACAGGACGTTGACGGTCGTACGAATCGCTCATCCGATGCCGATCCGGTGGCCGATCACCTTCACACCGGTTCTCGCGATCAGTTCGACGCCACCGTTGTCGGCCGCAGAACGTCGCCCTAGAATCACCGATTCAGCCGCTGCGGGACGATTCGACCTGCCCGCCGCCGAGATCGCTGCATGGCTACCGACTTCCGCCTGAAAGAACAGCTTCCCGATCTCACCGACCGTATCGTGGCTTCGTATCACGACATCGGGCTGCTGCACCATTTGGGGCATTGTCCGCCGCCCAGCGTCGACGCCGTCGTCGCCATCGCCGAAGACCTCAAACAGGTTCTTTTTCCCGGCTACCGCGGCCGGCAGAACCTGCACTGGGGCAACGTCACCTATCACGTGGGTGACCTGGTCGATTCGCTGCATGACCGGTTGACGCAGCAGTTGGGCCGCGCGTTGCGACACGATCATGACCGCCAGCACGGCCTGACCGACTGCGAGAAGGCCCGCACGGTCGATTTCGAACGCATGGGTCAGGAACGCGCCATCGCGTTCCTCGAGATGATTCCGACGCTTCGCGAAACTCTCGCCCGCGACGTGCAGGCCGCGTTCGACGGCGATCCCGCCGCGCGCAGCTTCGATGAAATCATCTTTTGCTACCCCGGTCTCGAAGCGGTGACGGTCCACCGCATCGCCCACGAGATCCACCGGCTCGGCGTGCCGCTCGTGCCGCGCATGCTTTCGGAATGGGCGCACATGCAGACCGGGATCGACATCCATCCCGGAGCGACGATCGGGGCGAGCTTCTTCATCGACCACGGCACCGGCGTCGTCATCGGCGAGACCTGCGAGATCGCCGAGAACGTCAAGATCTACCAGGGGGTGACGCTCGGCGCCCTATCGTTCGATCGCGGGGCCGACGGCGCTCTCGTCCGCGGCACCAAACGGCACCCGACGATCGAACGCGACGTCGTCGTTTACTCGAACGCCAGCATTCTCGGCGGCGAGACGACCGTCGGCCGCGGCAGCGTCGTCGGCGCCGGCGTCGCCCTGACGAAGTCCGTCCCGCCGAACACCGTCGTCACGATCGAGAAGCCGAATTTGCGATTCCGCGAGGCATCGTGACGGTGGGATGCAGGAGGTGGGATTTAGGATGTAGCAAGACAAAGTCGCGACGTTACTACATCCTAAATCCCACATCCTACATCCCATGACGCTCGCCGACGCCCTGTTCATCGCCGCGGCCGCTTTTTGTGCCGGGGTGATGAATTCGATCGCGGGCGGAGGGACGTTCCTCACGCTGCCGGCGCTGATCTACGTCGGCGTGCCCGCCAAGATCGCCAACGCGACCAGCACGGTCGCCTTGTGGCCGGGCAGTATCGCCGGGGCCGTCGGTTATCTGCCGGAACTGAAGGCCCAGCGGAACAAATGGCCGCTGTTCTTCATCAGCGCCGTCGGCAGCCTGCTGGGGGCGTTGCTGTTGCTGGCGACCGGGGAGTCGACGTTCCGGCTGCTGATTCCCTGGCTGATGCTCGTCGCCACCGTCCTGTTCGCCGCCGGCCCGGCACTGACGAAGCGTCTCCGCTGGAAGACCGACATCGTCACCGATACGAACCGGTTGACGATCGCCACGATCGTCGTTCAGTTCGCGATCGCGATCTACGGCGGCTACTTCGGCGCCGGGATCGGCATCCTGATGCTGGCGGCGCTCGCCCTGTCGGGCATGGACGACCTGCACGCGATGAACGGTTTGAAGAACGGGCTGGCGACGTCGATCAACGGAATCGCCGTCGTCACGTTCGTCGCGATGGACCTGCTTCCGCTGCCCTCGTTCGTGCCGTGGATCAAGAACGACGACGTCCTGTGGTGGCCGCAGGTGATCGTGATGGTTCTCGCCAGCATCGCCGGCGGCGTGACCGGCGTGAAGCTGGCCCGCCTTCTGCCGACGCGCATCACGCGGGCCGTCATCACCACGATCGGCGTCGTTCTGACCGCGTCGTTCTTTTACACGACGTATGCG
>JBAQZJ010000415.1:0-43122 GCA_049790855.1 Planctomycetaceae bacterium
AATCTGGCCTGCGCGAAGGTCTCGCGGAACTCGAGCGGCGTCAGGAAATCGACGTGCCGGCAATGCTCGGGCCGATACCGCCCCGAGCCGATCTGAACGACGATCTCTTCCGCGTGCGAGCCGCCGCCGGCCCACGCATCGACGGCCCGGATCAGGCGATCGAACGGGTCCATGTTTCCGACGGTGACGAAGATCAAATGACCGCCCCCCTGAACTCGGCGACGTTCGGCCGTGCGAGGTGGCTCCATTGCGTCAGCACGGCGTCCGCATGGCGGGAGGCAAGCCGTCCCGACAGCGAAAGCTCCTCGGCATTGGCGATGCTGTCGATCCACAGCGTCCGAATGCCGAGCCATTTCCCGAGGCGAACGGCGATGTAGCCGGGCGCCGCACCGGTCGTCACCACGGCGGCGGGCCGCTCGCGAAGCAGCAACCACAGCATCTGCAGCGCGAGGAATGCGAGTCGCACCTTGCGATCGCGGTTCGCTTCGACGACCAGCCGGAACCGATCGTCCTTGACCATCTGCCGGTATTCAGGCACCGTCGTGACGAACACGACGTCGGCCCCCTGCCAGGCTTCGCGCAGCCGCAGCAGTTGGATCCAGTGACCACCCCGCGACGCGACGGCGACGATCTTCGGCCGCGCCATCGTCGGAGCCGCCTGTTCCAATTGTTTCAGTCCCCCCCGGGATTCCATTACGCTCGCTCCATCACAAGTTCGCTTCGCGTCGACTCGTCCCGCTCCCATCGATAACGCTCCAGCGACCGCCGTTGGTTCGCGGCCCGCACGCGGGTCACGAGATTCACCAGCAAGTACACCGGAAGCCCCGTCAGTCGAGCCGTGGAACCGATCGGCAACCGCCACGGTGCGGCGGCACCGTGACGTCGCAACACGTCGGGATGCAGCCGGCGAAGCTGATACAGTCCGAGCCGGCTGCGGGTTTTGATCTTCACGAGTGACCGGAACGTCGCCGGTGCGCGGACCGTCGTCGAGCACGTTTCCACGATGCGGCACTCGTCTTCCGAAAACTGCCCCCGCACGAACCCGTCGTCTGAAATGACGTCGGGAAATCGACCGAACCGCTCGCGGCCCGCCCGGTTCATCGCGAAGACGCCGACACCGATGCGACCGGGCCGGTTATAGGGCATCGACCGCCAGACTTCGTAAAAGGCACGCACGGCCCTCGAAGACGATCTCAGGTCGTAATTGACCGAAGGATACGCAACGAGTGGTCGATTCGCATCGAGGACACGAGCGAGATCGCCGAGGAGCGACTTCGACACGACGATGTCGGCATCCAGATAAATCCGCGGATACGACGACGCGACGTCGTCCCCCAGATTCAGGGCGTGCGTCTTCGAACCGATCGGCGTCTCGACGACTCGCACGTGCGGCGCACACCGGCGTGCGCGGTCGGCTGTGTCGTCGGTGCAGCCGTTGCAGACGACGATGACCTCGGCATCGACTCCCTCGTTGCCGGCGAGCACCGCGTGCAGCGTCGCTTCGATCGACGCGGCCTCGTTGAAGGCCGGGATGATGACGGCGGTCATGACGCGTCTCCCCTCGAAAAGCCCTGCCACCAGGACGAGGGCGTCAGGACGACGTCGGCGTAGGCCGCCTGCAATTGCTTACCGCGGTTCCAGCGGAGCAATCGATCGCCCGCCCAACCGGCGGCAAAGCGAATCGCCCCGTGCAGCCACAGGATCAGCCCGGCCAGAACGACTTGCCGGCTCGTCCAGAACTTGCGAAAGAAGTGCATCCGCGCTTTCGAGATATTCAGAATTCGCGACGGGTTCATCGCGTTCCCGCCGCCCACGAGATGCACGATCTCGGCGGCGGGCGTCATCATCACCGCGTAGCCCGCCCGGCGCAGCCGATAGCAGAGATCCAACTCTTCGGCATACATGAAGAACGACGTGTCGAACCCGCCGTGTTCGCGCCACACGTCGGCGCGAACCATCATGAAGGCTCCCGACAACGTTTCGACTTCGTCCGGCGTGACGGCGTCCTCGGCGAGCGCTCCGTTGAGCAGTTTCGCGCCGCCGAGAGCGGCGACGACCAGTCGTGACAACGACGGAACGGCCTGACGGCAACCCGGGTCGCGACTGCCGTCGGCCCGCCTGGCCCGACCGCCGACGGCTCCCGCCTCGGGGTGCCGCACCGCCGTTCGGTACAACTCGCCGATCGCGTTCGTTTCGACGACGGTGTCCGGGTTGAGCAGCAACAGATATTTGCCGAGGGCATGCGTCGCCAGGACGTTATTGCCCCTGGCGAAGCCCAGGTTTTCGTCATTCTCGACGATTCGCACTTTCGGGAAGCGCCCGGCGACCAGATCGACGGTTCCGTCGTTCGAGCAGTCCAGCAGCAGCACCTCGAAGTCGACGCCCTGGGTGTGCGCGAAAACCCCTTCGAGGCAGGCCTCGATGAGATCCTTCGATTTGTAACACACGATCAGGATGCTTACTTCGACCATCGGTTTCTCCGGCTGCGAACCTGAAGAATCGGACCGGCTCCGACTCCGCGTTGCAAAGGGAAAGCAGGCACCAGACAACCCGCCGAGACGCCGGGCTGCAGGACCGGATAGACCATGCGGTACATCGCGGCACCGTTCGGCCGGCCGACGCGCGAACCGCTGGCGACCGCCACGGCCGCAGCCAGCGTCGACCAGAAAATCACCGGCACCTGGCCGAAGTAGGCGACCGAAAAGAAGATCGCGGAATGCCCGAACAACGCCGAGCCGACCAGCCAGGTCGCAAAGTCGCTCGGGCGACGCTTGTCGTGCCGCACGGCGCCGCCGATCTTTCGAAAGGCGAGCAACAGCACCGTCGTAAACAACAGCATGGCGACGATCCCGCCCCGCACGCCTTCCAGCAAAAACTGGTTCGTCACGTCGAACATCTGGTGGCCCCAGTGCGCCGTCGCCTTCGTTCCGACCAGCCCCCATTCGTCGAAATGCTTGATCGCATTGTCGATGAGCAGATACCGGTGATGTCCCGTGCTGCCCCCGACCACATTAATGCGGCCCAGCAGGTGCCAGACCGGCTTCGTGCGCGCGAAATGAATGACGACGAGCGCCACGATCACGCCGATCTGGATCGCGCGGAGCTGACCGCGAACGCGATACAGGCCCGCCGCGAAGATCATCGCCGCCAGTGCCAGCAACGGCGTCGACGACGCGCACGACGCGATGACGAGCATCGCTCCGGCGAGGCCCGCCAGGGCGATCAGACGGTCCGACGTTTTCCGCCAGAGCAACGATGCGATCAGCGGACACGCCCCCGCCCAGAAGCAGCCGGCGAGAATCGCATGCGGAAACGGCCCGCGACAACGCAGCCGCCCGTCGCGCGTGCCGGTGATTTCGGGAACTCCGCCGAAGATCGAAAAGATGTTGCGACCGGTCATCCACTCGGCGGCGAAAAAGAGGCCGCTCGGAATCGCCAGAATCGCGAACGCCTTCGCGAAAGCAGCGACGTCGTCGCCGTTCCGCAGCCAGCAGCGACACAGGAAATATGTTCCCGTGTAGGTGTACATTTCCCCGGCGCGCCGCACGAGTGCCGAGAACTCGAACTCGTACCGCAGGGCGTACGCCGCATAACCCCAGAACACATAACAGACGAACATCGAGTCGATCGTCTGCCACTTCAACTGCGAATACTCGGATCGCGCGAGCACGCGCAGGGCGCCGACGGCGATGAGCATGCGAATGGGCGTAAAATCCAGGCCGGCGATGCTGAGCCGCTGTCCGTCGGACACGAAACAGACCGCCGCGAGAAATGCCGCCACCGCAAAGTGTCGCGACATCGTCAGAACCGCAGCCAGCAACGGCAGCAGAACGGCCGCGCCGATCGGCGACAACGTGGTCTGACCGAATTCCTCTGACATGGTGTGGCCGCGGATTCCAAATGCACCGAGTGAGCGGACGGAAGGCACCGGCGACGCAATCGCCGCGAATGCCTCCGTCCCCTGTAGTTAACGAGCATGCCTCACGGCACGGACTGCGTCTTCAAACGACGTCGCAGCATCGGCCGACGGCATCACGCACCTTCGACTGCGATCTTCCTTCGTCGCGACGACGATCACCTGGCGGGCGAGGAACTCGCGAAGGACGCCGAGGCTGACGGCGTTCAGCATTCGTTCCCGCCGCATCGCGATCCGGTAGTTCAATCCGGTCCGCACGAGTCCGACGAGGCCCAGCCATTCTTCGACCATGCGGCACGTCGTCATTCTGACGTGCGTTCGATCGAAGATTCCCGAATCGGTGTAACGCACGTGCCCTTTCAGAAAGAGATCGCGGGCGACGGCGTGATAGCGGAAGTTGGGGACGCTGATGATGACGGTCCCGCCCGGCTCGAGCAGGCCCACGTGCGACTGCAAAACGGCGACGGGGTCCGTCAGATGCTCGAGAATGTCCGCATAGATGAGGCAGTCGAACCGTTCGTCGGCCAGTTTCGCCGACGCGGCGCCGGCATCCCCCTCGATGACGACGAGGCCTCGCCGACGCGCAGCCGCCGCCGCGGACGGATTCATCTCGATGCCGACGACGCGAGCACCGGCACGCACGAGTTCGCCCTCGGTCGCGCCGGCTCCGCAACCGATCGACAGGATGTTGCGTGCGGCCGCAGGCACTTCCGCCAGAATGTCGTTGCGGCAGTGCGCATAATATCGTTCAACGCCCGATTCGGAGGCGTCCGCTGCACAATTCACGTTCGTATCCGGTTGCAAATGGACGGCGACCGCGTCATTGCGCGACGGCGTCTCCAGACACGATTGCAGTGCCGACGTGGTCATCAATGACTCCGGATGCTGGAACATTCCCCAGGCACGAACGCCTTCAACGATCATTCAACCGGCCGCTTTGAACGCCGGTCGCCCGCTCAAGGCGCTTTCGAGCCGCTTGCGGACGGTGCCGAGCTTGCGGCGCCAGCCGACATAAGTTCGCGGATCGGGGGAGGCCGACTGAAGATAGAGCGCCTCTTCCCGGAAACAGTTTCTCCACTCGCTGATCGATCGCACGCCCCAGCGCTGCGCCATCAGCGGCGGACTCCGCAGCAGATCCTCGTCGCGCTTCAATTCGCAGTGGCCGGAACAGGGATCGTCCATGTGCTCCTGGTACAGGAACGGGTAATACCAGCCGTTCGTCCAGCCGCGCCGCGCGAGTTCGATGCAATATCGTGAAAAGCTCGTCCCCTCTTTCAGGAGACCGTTCTCCGTGACGCATTGTCGTCGCATCAGATAGCCGCTGCCTTCGACCCAGCAGTTCTGCATCACGCGATGACCGCCGGAAAAGGCCTTGATTTTTCTCGACGCGACCTCCGACTGGAAATCCTCGTCGGGAAACCGCCAGCACCCCAGCACGCCGAACCGAGGCTCGTCGGCGTATGCCTGACGGAGCGTCTCGGCCCATCCGAACGGCATCAGGCAGTCGTCGTCGACCTTGCTGACGAAATCGCCCTGCGCCCCTTCGAACAGCCAGTTCGTCGGCGTGGTCAGGCGCTGGTTCTCTTCACTGTGATGAAAGCGATGCACACGCGGGTGCTCGGCCAGCGACCGGACCACCTCTAACGTCGCCGGGTCGCTGCCGTTCTGCCAGAGCCAGACCCGCATTCGCTCGTCACTGGTTTCGAGCAGCCGCGTCAAGGCCAGCTTCGTGTAGTTCGGACGATTATACGTAATCATCAGAACGTCGACCGTTCCGTCCATGTCGTTCCCCCTTCTGTCGCGCCGCTTGCGCGCGGATTAATACGCCCCTTCGCGCAACAGCACGGTCCGCACGGTCCGCAGCAAAATGTAAAGATCGAGCCAGGGAGACCAGTTGCGAATGTAATAAATGTCCCAGAAGATCCGCATTTCGTAGACGCCGTTGTTGCGGCACGTCACCTGCCAGAGACCGGTGATGCCGGGCCGCACGGTTTTATAGGCGGCGAATTCCCGCGGATAGTTCTCGACGTATTCGCCGTCGTAGGTCGGCGAATCGACGATCGGTCGCGGACCGACGAGGCTCATGTCGCCGCGCAGCACGTTCCAGAGCTGCGGCAGTTCGTCGAGGCTCGTGGCGCGAAGCAATCGGCCGATCGGCGTGACGCGCGGATCCCGCTTCAGTTTGTGAGTCTCCTCCCATTCCGCCCGATGTGCCGGATTGCCGTCGAGATGCTCTTCCAGCAGCCGATCGGCGTCCGGGTGCATCGTTCGGAACTTCCAGGCCTTGAACGCGCGCCCCCCGAGGCCGACTCGCTCTTGCGAATAGAACGCCGGACCGCGGGAACCGAGCCGAATCCCCAGGTAAATCGCGGCGAGCAGCGGCAAGCCGACGAGCAGCGCCGTCGCCGTCACGCTGACGTCGAACAGGCGCTTCGCCGCCGCTTTAAGAATGTTGGGCCGCCAGTTGGCGACGCGAAGCCCCGACACGGCGCCGACCGTGTAAGTGTGGTCCCAGAGCCCCACGTCGAGCCTGGCCGACGACAGCAGAACCCGATTGGGAATCGCCTGAATCTGCGGCTCGATGAGGCCGGTCGCGTCATCCCCGTGGGTGCGGGCGGTCGGACCGATGAGCACCCACGTCGCCCGCTTTGCCAGCGCACACTCCGCCGCGCTGCGGACGTCATAAATCGGAATGCCGTCGTCGACGAACTCGCGACCCGACAGCCAGTAGTCGTCCGGTGACAGCAACAGGCCGACGGGGCGAAAGCCGCGGTCGGGAGAACGGCGCAGCTTATGAAACAACTCGACCGCCGCTGCGGTTTCGGCGTAAATCAGGACCGGCACGCCCCAGAACGGCATTTGGGCAAGCAGCGTGCGAACGACGAATCGCACCGACGGCAAGACGGGAACGGCGAGAATCGCCGCAACGAATGCCGAGACGACGAAGAAATGTGCGTAATGCGGATAAAGCGTCACACCGATTCCGGCGTAGATCAGCAGCGCGACGAGCGCCGATCGAACCAGCTGCCGGAACTCGACGACCGGGCTTGAACCCAGGCCGGGATAGACGCCCGCCAGCTCGGCGATCGGAATCAGGAGCAGCGACACCAGCAGCGCCGACAGGTGCGTGACGATGTTCGTCGGCAGCCCCAGCATCCGTTCCGCCAGAGCGGTCGCCGCGAAGAGAACGAGCGACATCCCTGCGACGTCGGCCGCCAGGAGCGGAAACGTGGTCGCGACGCCTTGCGCGAGCGATCGGTTGTGAAGCCGGCGGGCGACCCGATTCGACGTCTCCCCCCCCGCACAAGCGCGAGCGAACGCCTCGGCCTCTTCGCGGTCGGGTCGCGCGAGCCTCCGATACCGGACGGGTGCGGACCGCACCGTCGACGTCGGATTCGATATGGCTGCCGTAAAGGAACTCATTCGAAGGCCTCCGATGCCTTAATGCCCTAGTCCCCGAATCCTCCGGGCGGCCCGGTGCGGGGCAGGTGTTTCAACCGACAACGCCGGCTGGTACATCCGATTCGCGTCGAACCACGCTGCCGCACGAACAACGGGCGGCGGCAGCGGACAAGATCAGGCGAGAGTGTTTCGTCAGGCGGGTTCGCTGGTCACTTCTTGCGTGTTGGCAGGGCAGTCGTCCGTGGCCCGCAGCGTCGCTCCCAGGTGGCCGGCATCGATCTCGAACGTTCCCAAGAAGCGTCTCCTCGATGCGCTCGGCCTTCGCATGAGGGGCAAAGCCTACCGTCACTTTGCAAAATATGCCAACCCAGATTCTTCGTATGCGGAGAGTTTTTAATGATGATCATTCGTCATAAAGAAATCCATTAAGTGTCCGTCTGTCGGCTAGCAGGTTGAGACGCGGGCACAAGCACTGGTGCTGCCGATTGCGAACGCGGCGGATCGTTGCGGCGACGCGCTGCAAATCGTGCCGATTGAACAAGCGATGTTTGATGTAAAAGTGGGCGGCGCATTGCAATTTTTTCATTAATGTGCGAGGTCGCACGACCTCGGACTCATTTCAACTCGGACCGTAGACCTGCAAGCAACGGCCGTTCCAAAGGATGCAAATCCGCCCAGGCGAGGCCAAGTTCTTCGGCTTTCTTAAGAGTCCGCTGCGCCTGATCTTTGTCTCGCGACTGCCATTGGGCGGCCGCGAGATGCAGATAGCGATCGGCGGCGGAACCTTGTTCGAGGGCGAGCTGAAAGTCGGCCTGGGCTTCTTTCGCGCGACCGGCCGCGAGCTGGATCAGACCGCGTGTGTCGAGCAGGGCGCCCTGCGGTCCGGCGATCGCGATCGAACGATCGATCAAGGCAAGGCTCTCTTCGCAACGCTTTTCACCGAGCGCCAGCACCAAGGCGAGGTTGTTCAGAACGCGGACGTCGTCGGCATTCCGTTCCAGTAGCTTTCGATAGAGCGTTTCCGCTTCGGCGTGCTCGCCCCGCCAGCCCAGCAGGTCGGCCGACACGACGAGCAGCGGACCGGCGTCAGGATGCTTGGCGCGCAGACCGTCGAGAATCTCCTGCAATCGCTGCAATTGCATCGTCGTCGCCATCGGGCTTGTCATCACGGCGACGGAAACCGACTCGACGAACTCCGGCGCGAGCGTCTCGTTCGACGACGCCATCGCAGCCAGCGCTTTGTCGATCTTTCCGAGACGTGCATGCAACTCTGCCACGGCGAGCGAGTCGCCCGGTCGTTCCTGCAGATGGGTTTCGCAGATCGACTCGACTCTGGTCGCCAGCGTCTCGGCGGCTTCCACCTGTCCGGTGGCGCGAAGGCGAGCGGAGAACTCGGTCATGCACTCCGCCGCCCAGAGCCGGCGGGACGCGGCCTCGCCTTCTTCTGCCGACTCGACGACCTGGCTCAGCACGTCGGCGGCCTGAACCGCCTTTCCATTCGCGAACAGAACTTTCGTTTCCAGGTCGGCCGTCGGAAGTTCGTTCGGAGCGATCGACTTGAGACGATCGACCCACAGCTCTGCCTCCGACGTCTCGCCGCGGTCGATCAGAATCTGCACGTAGGCCGATACGTATCGAGGTTCGTCGGGTTGAACGGCCAGCACGTTGCGCAGTTCGCTCGCGGCCCGCGTCAAGTCACCGCTGCGGCGGAACAGTTCCGCGAGCAGGAATCGATCTTCGGGCGAGGCGGTCTTCTCGTCGGCGAGCAGTTGTTCGAGAGCCGCGACCGCCTGCTGCCGCGACTTCGCCGACGGTTGCGATGCCAGGATGATCGCCCGGGCGCGCGTGTCGGCGGCGGTCGACCCGTTGGCCTTCTGGTTGGCGTCGAGCAGCGCGAGCGCTTCGGTCAGTTCCCGCTTGCCGAGAACGATCGCCAGGCTGCGTCGCGCCCAGACGCGGTCGTCGTCGGAGGCGGCGATCTTGCCGGTCACGAGTCTGCGAAGCTGCGGTTCGGCTTCCGCGGCCTTTCGATTCTTGAGCAGAAACTCGGCGACGCGCCGCACGACCGCAGGGTCGTCGGGCGATTGTGCCAGCGCCTTGCGGTATTGCGTTTCGGCGTCAGCGGTCCGCCCAAGCACTTCGTAGCACTGGGCGACCGTCACGGCGGCGTGTTCGGCGTCGACGGTCGATTCGATTTGCGCGATCGCTTTTTCGGCGTCTTCGAGACGTTTCCCGCGGACGAGCACCCGGACGAGCGCGACTCTCAGCGCGGGCTCGTGCGGGTCGATTTCGACGGCTCGCCGCAGCCTGGCTTCGGCTTCGTCAAACCGGCCGAGAATCTCGAGCATCTGCCCGGCCCACAGATGATCTTCAAGGCGGTCCGACTCGGCGACAAAAGACTCGGTGAGATCCGAGGCGCGGTCGAACTCTTTGAGGTGCAGCGACGTCTCGGCAGCCAGGCGCGTCAGGTCACCGGTGAAGACGCCGTTCTGCTCCTGCATCCGTCGGACGATCTGATCGGCTTCGACGAATCGCTTCTGTTCAAAGAGAAGCTTGACCGTGCGTGCGGTGGCCTGCACGTTCCGCTCGCCGAGTGAAATCGCTTCGAGGTAGGCGTCGGTCGCTCGCGACGTTTCGCCCTGACGGTCGTAGATCTCGGCCGTCAGCAGAACCGGCTGCGACCAGCCCGGCCGCAGCGTCCGCGCTCTCGTCAGCTCGTCGAGAGCGGCGACCGGCGGCCCGTTCTTGGCGTCGGAGAGCATGACGATCTTGAGCGCCCGGCCGTAGTGCCATAGCGCGCCTTCTCCTTCGATCCGGCGGATGTCCGTCAGGACTTCGTCCATGGATTCCGTCCGCCGAGATTGAACGGCGACGTCCAGCAGCATCCGGCGGATCTCGAGCTGGCGGGGAAACGCCGTCGCGGCAAGCCCGCCCAGTTCCCAGGCGAACCCGACGTCGCCGGCGGTCAGAGCCAGTTCGGCAAGTCCGCCGGCGAGTCGCGCCCGGTCGGTGGCGGGCAGCGTTTCCGACGTCCGCCAGACTTCTTTCAAGGCGGCGGCCGCTTCGGCCTTGTCGCGACGGACGAGCGTGCGGCCTTTCAGCAGTCGATAACCGACGGCGTCATCGACGTCGTCTTTCGCTTCGTCGAGCAACCGGTCGGCCCGCGCGTGGTCTCCGGCGCGTTCGGCGAGCACGACTCGTGCTGCAAGAAACTCGATCTGACGGGGATCGCGTCGGTGCGCGTCTTCGAGCAGTCGAGCGGCCTCGTCCGGCCGTTCCTGTGCCACAAGCACTTCGGCGCGAAGCAGCGTGACGGCGGGCGAGTCGGGAATCGCCTTCGCCAACTGATCGAGATTGCGGGTGACCGCGTTCCAGTCGCGTTGTGACGGTTCGCGGCGAAAGTTCTCGACGACGAGCAATTGCGTCAGTCGGAGGCCGGCGATCGCCGGCGATTCGGGGCGCAATGCGACGAAGCGGAAGTGCTCTTGCGCTTCCTGAATCCGCCCCGTGGCCAGCAGCGCCCCCGCCAGCCCGAGTCGCGCCGGCACGAACGTCGGATCGGCTGCGACGGCGCGGCGGAACGCGACGAGCTGCTGATCGGGATTCCCCAGCCGCTCGTAGCATTTCCCCAACCAATAGTCCGCCTGCTTCGTCAGTTCCGGCCACGGCGCGAGGTTCGGGCGAGCCTGTTCCAGGGTGTGAATGCCCTCCAGCCACTTTTCCGAGGCGATGGCAATTCTGGCTTCGAGGTACTCCAACCGGGCCGGCGACGTGCCGGCGTCTCGAAGCCGCTGGATCTCCTCGGCGGCTTCCTCGCCCTGTCCGGCTTCGACGAGCTTCCAGGCCAGAGTCCAGCGCAGGTCTGCGTCTTGCGGAATAGCGGTGACGCCGCGGCGCAGCCAGTCGAGAGCGGCGGAACTTTCGCCGGCGGCGTTCTCGATCTCGGCCAGCAGCACGTAAGGCGCGACCTTGTCGGGCTGGAGTTCAAGGCCGCGAAGTGCCAGCGCGCGGGCTTCAGAATGTTGTCCGCCGACGGCGGTCACGCGGGCGGCGAACAGCAGCGTCTCGACGTCTTTCGGCGCCAACTCCAACGCACGTCCGGCGTCCGCCTGAGCCGCCTCCAACGCACCGCCGGCCGCACCAGGCTCGACGGTCGATGCCGTCGAATCACTTGCAGGCTCCGACAGTCGGTTTCGGTTGTCGAGACGCCATTGACCGCGGGCGAGATAGGCGTGAGGATCGCTCCCGTTGGCCTCGACCATGCGATCCATCCAGCGGTCGGCCTCGACGGGATTCTTGAAGCGGGTCTGGTGCAGGCCGGCGAGCAGGATGTAGCCTTCCAAACGCTGCGGCTCCGCCTGAACGGAGGCCTCGAACGACTGGGCGGCCTCGTCGTTCTTGCCGAGCGCGACCTGGCAGCGGCCGAGCTGCGCCAGCAGCGATGCGTCCTGCGGGTGCTGCTTCAGCAGGTGGTCTTCGAGGTTCGCGCGGGCATCGCCGAAACGTCCCAGGTCGATCGCCGTCTCGACGAGTTGCCGTCGCCACTCGTCGCGGTCCGGCTCGCGACGCAGTGCCTGATCGAGCATCAGATAGGCCGGTTCGAGCTGATCGAGTTCCGCCAGTTGCAGGCCGAAGAGGGCGAGGCCTTCCGTGTCGTGCGGGGCGAGCTTCACATAGCGGCGGAAATGTCGCACCGCGTCGGAGACCCGGTTCTCCTCTTGAGCACGGCGGGCCTCGCGAAGATAGGCGCCGGCGTGTCGCTGCACCTGATAGGCATGCAGGAAGTAACCGCCGGACCCGATGACGATCGCCGCCAGCGCGAGGCAGCCCAGCAGCCGGACGTTCAAAGTCTTCACCGAACTCACCTCACCGGTTCCGTGGTTGCTGTGGCCTTGCCGCTGCGAAGAGGGTGATCTTCGTGCGGCAAGACAGCCGTCTTCCTGACGTCGAGGTTCGATTCGACGTTGCCTCGGTCGATCGCGGGCTGCCTAACGTAGTTGCTTCGTCCAGGCGGACAGATCGGCGGCGATCTTTTCGAGCTGCGGTTTCGCCGTCTCGACGTCGGGTGCGGCGTACTGGATCAGAACCTTCGCGACGAACGGAAGTTCTCGCTCACCCCAGAACCGGCGCTGAATCTCCCGCGCTTCGCTGCGTGAGAAGAAGTCGGCCTCGCCCATTTCGTACCAGTGCGCGGTGACGATGCGACTGCCCGCCTGCTCCATGAGCATCAGCCGCATGGGCTGAACGCCGGCGGATTCCGAGGGCCGCACGTCTTCCGTCCCCAGGATCTGCCAGCCGGCATTGGGATAACAGACTTCGGGATAGTGCAGCCCCGTCGGGCCGTCGCGGAAGTCGGTCCAGAACGCCACGTGGATCGAGACCGACTGCCCGACGGCATTGCGATACACCCGGCTGACGAAGTCCCCGGCCCCCATCACGTTGGCCGTCTTTTCATCGAGCGGGATGTCTTCGACCGCATGCCAGCCCGCAAGCTGACTCGGCAGACTCGCGGCCTTCTTTTCCGGCGGCAGCACTTTGCCGCCGTAGCCGGCGCGGACCCAGTTCGCCCCGAAGTGGCAGGCGACGATCAACGCCACCGCGAGCCACAGCCCCGTTGAAATCCGTTTCACAATCAAGCCCCCACGCTGTCACAAACGGTCGAAAACGTGTTCTCACAACATGTCGAATCAACGCGTGCGCCGTCGATCGGTCGCACGTCGACGGGCGATGCGTCAGGTCGCCGCGAGGCTCGGCTGACGCGTTTCGCGGTAGACCTCGTGACTGCATCCGGTCACGACGGTCCCCATCACCGACACGCCGTGCGACTGCAGGATGGCCCGCGCCGCGGCGACTTTCGGCGCTTCGCTGACGTCCTTGAGCACCGAGAGGATGATTCCGTCGCCGAACTGGCCGATCAGGCGGGTGTCGACCACCGGCAGGACCGGGCTGCAATCGACCACCACGAACTCGTAGTCGGGACGCACCGACTCGAAGAACTCTTCCAGAATGCCCTGCGCGGCGGCGTTCAGGAGATTCGAGATTCGCGACCCGGCGGGGATAAGTGAAAGATTCGGATGATCGGTCGGATGAATCGCGTCGGCCAGCTCGGCGACGCCGTCGAGGACGTCGGTGACGCCCGGCTCGAGCGCCGCGTCGAACGCGACGTGCAACGCGGGTCGGCGGATGTCGAAGTCGATCAGCAGCGTGCGGTGGCCGGTCTCGGCGAGCCGGACGCCGAGTTGCCCGGCCAGCGTCGTCTTCCCTTCGCCGGCGACGGCGCTGGACACGAGAATCACTCGCTTGTCCTCTTGCGCCGCCTTGCGCAGCACCATCGCGGTGACGGCGTTGATCGATTCGGCGAGCCGCTCCTGCCAGTGATCAGGCTGTGCCGACTCGTCGGTGAGGCGCTTGAGCGCACGGGGCGGAATCCGCGGGACCACGCCCAGAACGTCGAGCCGCAATCGGTCGGTGATCGTGGCGACGCCGTCAACGCGACGCCGGCGGACGTCGAGCAGCATCAACAGCGCGATCGGCAGGCCGAGTCCGGCCAGTCCGCCGGCGGCGGCGAGCGCCGCCCGCTTCTTGCTGCCTTCGGACAGCGGGACGCTCGCCGGGCTGATGACCGAGGTTCGCGTTCCCGAACGCAATTCGATCGTGGTGCGTTCGATCTCGCCGCCGATGCGCGTGAGAACGTCGTCGAGCGAGCCGATTTCGGCACGCAGCATCTCGACGTCGATCGACGAACGGCCGAACTTCTTCGCATCGGCTTCGCGTTCGGTCACCTGGCTCTGAAGCTCCTGCTCCTGCTTCTTCAGGACGGCGATCTGGAATGCGAGATCGTCGGTGGCCCGGCTTTGGAGAGTTCCGGCGCCCAGCGACGTCGGCCCCTGCAGCGCCAGGTTGCGCTGCAGAACGTCGCGACGCGCGGCGAGCAACTTTTCAAGCTCCTCGATTTGCGACTGATAGTTGCGCACTCGCCCGGCCGCCGCGGCCGCCGTAAAACGACGCTCGACTTCACGGATGTTTTCGTGGAGTCGGACGATGTCGCCGACGAGACCCGAGGCGATCGGATCGGCCGTCGTCAACTGATCGAGGACGAGCGACGAGACTGCGGGAGAGTCCGCGGTCGTCGCGTCATCGGCAGCGTCGTCCGTCGTCCCCGCCGCGGCCTTTCGTAACTCCAGCTCGCCTTCGGCCCGCATCAGGTCGAACTGCACGCGGGTCAGTTCGTTGCGGAAGAGGCTGAACTCCTGCACGGCCCCCTGCTGGGCGATGCTCAGCGACTCCGAGTCGCCCGACCCGAGGGTGTCGACGAGCGTTCGCAGCTCGCTTCGCTTGGCGCGGACCTTCGTTTCGGCCTCGGCGTAGACGCGCTCGAGGTTGTCGAGTCGCTGCCGACGAACGTTTTCCTCGGCGAGAACGACTTCTTCCATGTACGCCGCGACCACGCCCTCGACGACACCCGCCGCCACTTTGGGATCGCCGTCGGTGAAGGAAATCTGGCCGATTTCGGCCTCGAAGGTGACTTTCAACTCCTTCTGAAGCCACTCGATCGGGTTCGGGTGCGCCTTGACTCGAGGCAGCTTCGCCAGGTTCTCCGATCGCAGCGCGGCATTCAGAACCAGCGGCGTCAGCATCAACTGCTGCTGCGTCGCCAGATAGGTCTTGAAGTCGGGTCGTCCGGACCGATCAGCCGTCTCGAAGATCAGCGGCGCGTCGCGCGCCGAGATGCGCAGGAAGGCGGTCGACGTGAACTTCGGCTTCTGGAAGTACCATGCCGCACCGGCCGCCGCGACGGCGAAGCAAAGGCCGATGACCAACCCGAGCAGCCACTGCCGACGCAGCGAATGCAGCAGTTCGGCTGGCCCCGGTCCGCCTGACGACGAAGCGTCTCCCCCTGCGGCGTCCGGATCGCCGTACGGCATCGGGCCTGCATAGGTCATGAACGGCATCACGGTGCCCGTCAAGGGGGACTCCTGCGGGGAGCGATCGCTTGCGGCAACCATTTCCACGATTCCATTCAACAATCAGGCGGGAGTGTATCCGTCCGCTCTGCAGCCCGAAGTCGCGACGACTCTCAGCGGTCCTGGGGAACCGGCCGCTTCACCTCGGTTCGCTTTCTCGCGATCACCGGCGCGCGACCGGCCGGAAGTGCTCGCCCTGCGGTCACCGGTCGTCCTGCGGTCACCGGTCGCCCCGTGGCGGGCGCTGTTCCGCCGGCCTGGGTTCGCAGCACCATCTGCCGATCGTCCGGCAAGAAGATCCTCGAGAGAATGGCGAGTTCCGCGAACAGCATGGTCAGTCCCAGCGGCATCATGAGCCAGCCCGCCAGGTCGTGGAAAATCTTGTCGGCGAGTTCCGCGCTGCCGTACTCGTAGGCGATTCCCGTCGCCGCGACGCGCACGATGTTCGCGAGGATGGCGACGACCGGCACGCTGGCGATGATGACGAGCTTCTCCCACAGCGGCCGGCGGATCAGCAGACAGGCGCCGACCGCGAGGGCCGCGAACGACACCAGCATTCGCAGTCCGCTGCACGCTTCGGCGACGCCGATTTGCGTTTGCGAGAGCCAGATGATGTTCCCTTCCGAGACGGCCGGCAGACCGATCAACTGCAGCACGAACGTGCTCGCGAGCGTCGCGATGTGCTGCAACTGACCGCTGAGCAGGCCGGAGAGGCCGCTGGGAATCGGAATCATGAAGATCAGAAACGCGACCGCCGGCCAGGCGACGCGCATCGCCGACCAGCCGCCGCAACACAAGGCGATGCCGGCGGCGCAGGGCAGCAACGACAGCGCTTCGAGCGTGATGATCTGCACGTAGATGCCGGCCGCGCGGGTGAGACCGGCGACGAGAATCAGCGAAGCGCCCACAGCGAACGCCGGCTTCGTCATCGAAGTCGCGCCGCCGACGGGCCACAGATCGCGGCGGAACCAGATCAACGCGGCGGCGAACAGCGGCACCAGGTAGCCGTGCGAGTAGTCGGGGTTCCTCGACCAGGCGCGCGTCAGCCACGACACGATCGGTGCATAAGACCAGAGAACGGCGGCGACGACCGCGCCGCCGGCGAGGAACGTTCCCGCGTGCGGTTTGATTTGCGCAACCGACCACGAACGTTCGCGGTTCGGGGCGCAAGCGTCGTCGCAAGCCAGCGTCGCCAGTTTGGACATGTCTTCCAACTTGACAATGCGACACCGTTTCGAAGAACGCCTCGGGCAGGCTCACTCGATTCGGCGCGAATCCGTTCGTTCGAGAGTGATCGCGAATCCCATACGGCAACGGCCGTCAACAGCACGTTCGCCCGATTCGTGAATGGGAGGCGTTTCGCCACGCCGGAACTGACGACTTCGCTCAATCCCTGATGTCGTCAGCGGCATCTCATGGCGGTCCAACTTAGAAACCGTCCTCGGGCAGGTCAACGATATATCAGGCGGCATCACCAAGTTTTCTCAATCGTAACCCTAGACCACGTAAGGAGATTCCCCACCGGCCCGACATGGGGTTCCCGATGACGGCATGTCTCGAAACGGTGTCGTCGGCCCCACGAAATTGCAGCGATTGGGCTTCGCGCGCGAATCCTCACTACCCGTAGTTTGCAGGGTGACGTCGACTGCCCTGAGAGACATTCGAGCACGATGCGCACACTCGCACAGAGTTCCGTTCCGAGAATCGCGGACGTGTTGGTTGGCGTGCGAAACTTTCTGGGACGAATTGTGATGTCGCGGACAATTCGCCTCATGTCGTTCGGCGCGTCCTGCCGAAACGAAGGGACAAGGCCATTTCCAGCCGTCGGAATCGGTGCCGCCAGGGACCGCAGCGACGACTGGCGCAGGGGCTGACCCGGAACAGGACGCCTCGGGCCGAACGTCCGCGAAGCGAGGTTTGAACGGATGCGACCATCGCTCAACGCCGCCATTGCGGCGACCTGCCTGATTCCGAGCCTGCTGGGCTTGGTCGGATGCTCAACGTTCGGGCCGCAGTCCGCCTGGCCGGGGCCGGTCGCCGGACAGCCGCGCGAACTGGATATGGCGTCGATCCCGCCGTATCGGGTCGCGCCGCCCGACATCCTGATCATCGAAGCCGTCAACAACATCCGCCCGCCGAGCGATCGGCTGCGCGCCGGCGACGAACTGCTGATTCGCGTGGCCGACGCCTTGCCGATCGAGGCCGACGTCGATCCAGACGCCAATCCGATCGAGGCGCAAATTCAGCTCGAATTCGAGCGCGACTTCAAGGTCATCAACCGCACCTACCGCATTCAGCCGAACGGCACCGTCGATCTCGGCCCCGAGTACGGAGCCGTCCGCGTCGCGGGCCTCACGCTGTCGCAAGCCAAGCCGGCGATCGAACAGTATCTGCAGAACGAGCTGGGGTTGAAGGCGCCGCAGGTGTCGGTCGAAATGCCCGATCTGCTGGGCCGTCAGGCGATCGCCGGCGAGCACCTCGTCCGCCCGGACGGTTCGATCGCATTGGGCATTTACGGCAGCGTCTTCGTCGCAGGGAAGAGCCTGCGCGAAGTGAAGTCGGCCGTCGAACAGCACCTCTCGCAGTTCATTCTCGAACCCGAGGTGAACGTCGACGTCGCCTCGTACAACAGCAAGGTCTACTACGTCATCTCCGACGGCGGAGGCTACGGAGAGCGCGTCGTCCGCATTCCCTTCACCGGCAACGAGACCGTTCTTGACGCCATCGCCAACGTCGAAGGGCTGTCCCAGGTCTCGTCGAAAAAGATTTGGGTCGCCCGACCCGCCCCCGCCGGAACCGGCTGTGCGCAGGTGATGCCCGTCAACTGGAACGACATCGCCGCCGAAGGCGTCACCGAAACGAACTATCAGGTGCTGCCCGGCGACCGGATCTACGTGAAGGCCGACCACTTCATCGCGTTCGACAACTACGTGGCGAAGATCACCGCGCCGATCGAACGGATCCTCGGCTTCACGCTGCTGTCGACGTCGACGGCACGGGCGATCAAGTTCTTCGACGTCGCTCCGACCGGCGGCGTCGGCAACAACAACTTCTGACGGTCGCGGCACGCCCCGATCGGTTCGGAATCACCGCGGGAAACCGCGCGCCGGGCTGTCGCGAGTCGACCGCCTGACGGCTGACGTGAGATCACGGTTCGCTCGAATCCGACTTGAGCCGCGCAGGAGCAACGCATGATGACGTGGAAACGATCGACTCGACGAACCCTGGTTGCCGTGGCGGTCGCCGCGACGGGTGCGACGGAAGCGACGAGGGCCGCCGGCCCGGGCATCTGGTATGCGCCGTCGTCGCCTTCCACTTGCTCTGAATGCCGCGATTCGCAGAACTGCTATGAATGCCGCGATTCGGAGAAGAAGTGCCTGTTCGGCAGTTGCGACTTCGACGCCGAACGGCTGATCGATCGCGTCCGCAAAGCGCCGTTCGACCACTACGCGCATAATCCGGGCGACCTCCAGGACCGACCGTACTGCCCGCCTTACTGCTCGCCGACCGCCGGCTATTACGAACCGCAATGGCGCCAGTTGCCGTCGATGCTCGACGCCGTGCCGGCCGAACCGATGTACGGCCCGCCGTCGTACCCGGCCTACCCGGAGCACATCGTCCCCGCCCCGACACCGGCTCCGCCTCAGCTTTCACCGCCTCCCGCGCCGCCGAGCAGCGTTCCGCCGGAAGCCGAAAACCAGGCCGCTCCTTCCGCCCGCGTCGCTCCTCCCACCGCCGGGTTTCTCGACCCCTACCCTCCCATGAGCGCCGGACCGACCCTGACGCCGCTGTCGGGCACGTCGCAGCCGATGCGGAACTGACGATCACCGTCGAACGACCAGCGCGATGCCGCGCAGCACGCCGTCGTGCGCTCATCAATCTTGCAAGAGTCGGAAGTTTCGACAGACCCGTGTTGCCGGAATCGGCATGACGTTGTGATAATCGTGGTACCTCACCGCAGGTCCACGACGTCATGACGCTGTATTCCCGAACTCTGAATCGTCGGCGGCGGTACCTTTTGAGACCGCGACCCGACTCGACGATCGACGAGACCGGTTCATCGCTTCCGCCGTACAAAACCGACGTCGCCGACGACTTCGTCTTCGACGACGGCGTCGCGACGACGGTCGCCGAAGCCGATTTCGAGCAAGCTTCCGCGCCGAGTGTCCCCGTGTCGGACGGCCAGGCCGCGCCGTTCGCTGCGTCCGATCTTTCCGAGCCGCAGGCGGCACACCCGCACGTCGAACCGCTCGAACTCGTGCTGACGTCGCCGGACGGAACCGGCCTTGAGCCGGTCCGGATCGACGAGGCGACGTGTCTCGTCGGCAGCGGAAGTCAGGCCGATCTGCGTCTTCCCCATCCGGACGTAAGTCGCAACCACGCCTTGCTGCACCGTGCCGGCGACCGATTGCTGTTCGGCGACCTCGGCAGCCGGACGGGCATCTCTCGCAACGGTGAACGCTGCGACTGCGGCTGGCTCGAACCGGGCGACGTGTTGCAGGTCGGCCCCTATTCGCTCCATTGGCACGGTCACTTCACCGGCGACGACGCGGCGTCCGCTCAGGCGTTACAGACTCCGACCGACGATCAGCCGACACCCGCCCCGACGACTTCCAGACGTCGGCTGCGCGTGACCGAAGGACAGATCGGGTTCGGGTCCGAGATCGCGCTCGATCGCCCGATGACGCTCATCGGCCGCGGCCCGGCCTGTGGGCTGCGGCTTCGCGACAAGTCCGTCGCTCGCGCGCACGCCGCGATTCTGTCGCTGGAGAACGACGTCTTCGCCGTTGATCTGGCGCGTCGCGGCGAACCGCTCGTGAACGATCGCCCGGAACCCTGCCTCCGGCTTCATGCAGGAGACGAGCTGCGAATCGGGCCTTATCGAATCGCGTTGCTGGACGCCGGATCGTCATCGATGGACGCCGGCAAACCGGATGTCCCGCCGGAACCCGTCCGCGAGCCGTTTCCCGAAACGGCTGCGGCCGATGAGGCGAAACACGCGGATCTCGCTGCCGCCCTGGCGGACCTGCAGCGACGGTTTCACGAACGATCGTGCCGGCAGTTGGAACTGCTGGGCCGGGTCGTCGAGTCGGTCGAGGGCGGCCTGAAAGACGATGTTCTGAAGGAAGTCGAACAGTTGCGGCAGATCGTCGGCGAGCATGAGAACGGCTCACCACTGCACCCTCCGCAACCGGCGAACCCGGAAGCCGCCGCACCGGAAGCCGCCGCAAAGGAGCGAAGGGCGCGTTCCGTCCGTCGAGCCTTCGGCGGACGAACGACGGCCAAGCCTCAAGACCGGCCGACCGCGGCGCCGCACCGTCCGGTCACGCCGCCTTCACTGCCCGAGCCGACAGCAGCCGCGGAGGCTCTCGCGGTCGACTACGGCCGGATCGCCCAGCGGATCGCCGTCCATCAACAACGCACGCAGCCCGGCGGTTGGGCGAGGCTGCTGCGGCTGCTGTTCTGACGGTCTGAACGACATCCCGTTCGCCGACGTCGTGTGACAGTGCGAGCGGCGCACAGCAAGGAAAGGAGTCGCCATGGCACGGATCGCGATCGTCGGAGCCGCGGGCCAGTTGGGAACGGCGCTGCGACGGCACGCAGCCTTTTCCGACGACGAAACGATCGCGCTCGATCGAAGCTCGATCGACGTCGTCGATCCCGACGCCGTCATGGAGGTTCTTAATGCGACACGGCCGGAGCTGGTCATTAATGCCGCCGCATATAATCTTGTCGATCGCGCTGAAGACGAACCGCACGTCGCTTACGCCGTCAACGCCCTCGGCCCGCGAAACCTGGCGCGATGGTGCGAGGCGCAGGACGCCGTCCTGCTGCATGTGAGCACCGACTATGTGTTTTGCGGCACGGCGAATCGGATCGCACGGAACGAACCCTACGGTGAAGAGGACGCTCCGCGACCCGTCAGCGCCTACGGCGTGAGCAAGCTGGCGGGCGAGTATTTCGTGCGTTCGCTGTGCCGCCGTCACTTCGTCGTTCGGACTTGCGGTCTGTACGGCCACACGGGAGGAGCCAAGGGGAACTTCGTTGAGACGATGCTGCGACTCGGCCGGGAGCGAAGCGAACTTCGCATCGTCGACGATCAGCATTGCACGCCGACCTCCGTCGCCGATCTCGCCGACGTGCTGACCGCTCTCGTGAAGACCGATGCCCACGGGCTGTATCATGCGACGAGCGCCGGGCAGACGACTTGGTTCCGATTCGCGTGCGAGATCTTCCGGCAATCGCGAATGACGATCGACGTGCAGCCGATCACGTCGGCGGAGTTCGGGGCCAAGGCGCAACGGCCGACGTACAGCGTTCTCGATTGCGGCAGGCTGACCCGACAGCTCGGCCGCCCGTTGGCGACCTGGCAAGACGCACTTGCCCGGTATTTGAAGCAACGGCCGGCAGGTTAGCGGCTCTCAGCGGCAGGGCGATGCCGCGTCAGGCCGAATGGCACGCATCTTCTTCGGGAAGCACGGCGTCTGCCGGGGGATTGACCGCGTCGGATTCCGAGTCGGTCGATCGCGGAATCGGTCGCGGACCGTCGTCGCATGCGGCGCCGGCCCGCAGGATCACGTAAGCCAGCGCGACGCATCCCAGCACCCAGAAGGCGCAGATCACGAGGACCGTCATCATGAGACGCCCCGGGGCGCTTGGTGACGCGAAATCGCTCCGATGCCGGACGGCATTGAGAACGGAGAGACGCAAGACAGGTTCGCACTTGTTTATACTTATACTGACGTTGTCGGTCGGTGAAAGTGCCCGGTCACAGAAAAATTGAGTGATTTCGAGAATCCGCCGCGCACCCGCCTGTCGTGCCAACGTTCCCATTCGCGACGAAAATTGTACAAACGACAAATCTCCTTCGGTTCGGAATCACTTTCAGAAGACGTCATTCGCGCGCCGATACTTGGGAGTACGCGTTTCGGCGCTCGCGTGCTGCGCGAGAGCCGGCTCTCTCTGAAGGAGCAAGGCGTCCGAATCGACGGCCCGCCACAGGCAAGGAGCCATGCCATGCTTACCGCACGACGTCAGTTGGCATTCGTCGCGATGCTGTTCGGAGGCGGTCTGGCCTCCGCCGTCGCGCAGTCGCCTGCAGACCTCGGTCCGCCGTCGCTGTCGCCCTCGAACCGGCCCGTGACCAGCCCCTATCTGAATCTCGCCATCGACGACGGCTCGTTCAGCGGCCCCGCCTATCAGTATTTCCGCCGGGTCCGTCCGGAGGTCGAATTCCGTCGGGCGAATGCACGCCTGGGCAATGAGATCAACGACGTGCGCCGGAATGTCGGCGCTCTCGAGTCGATGGTTCAGAGTCCCGAATCGGCTTTGGGAACGACCGGTCACTCGACGACGTTTCAGAACTACCGGTCGTTCTTTCCGGGTCTGAAGCGCCGCTGACGCACCGGCTCGCAACGGCGACCATCCCGCAGACGGAGTTTCATCTCGGTCCCCCTCTCCCTGGGGAGAGGGGAGACGATGTCCGCACATCCAATCGCTGCGGAACCCAATGGTTCGGATTGGATGCACCCCAAATTGTCCGACGCCAATTTTCGTCGTCCGTCGGAATGAGATTCGCATCCGTCGGGGGCAGTACCTTTGCTTCCGACAGACGCCCGATTTCCGCACCTGTTCAAGTCGCCACGGCGAAGATGCAGTACGAAATCTCGTTCGCACGTGCCCGATTTTGTGTCTTGCGGGGATAGGGGCCTTCGGCTACCGTCTTCGGACCCTCGTGATCCGACTCGATCTCGATGATTCGCCGAATCCTATTAATTGCGATTCTTGCAGGGACGCCGGTCGCAGAGACTCGCGCGGAGTTCCTCTTTACGGACCTGGATCGCAGCCAGAGTGGGTCGACGTGGACGTCCGACGTTCCACGGCCTGCTCCCGCGCCGAAGGATTCCGATGCCGACGAGCGACCGGACAGCGGGTTCGCGAACCTGCCGAGCGGGCTGTCGTCGACGATCACTTCGCTGCTGCTGAACGGCGGAGTTCCGTCGGGGGCGCTGGTGTCGCCCGCGGCCCGGATCTCTGACGACGGCTTCGTCTCGTACCTGGCGCATGAAGATCGCCTCCGGTATGAGCAGCCGTTTCTTGCAGCGACGTTCAGGCCGCCACGGACGGAGTGTTGAGCGCCAATCCCTCGTCCGATGACGCAGGGATCCCCACGGACTGTTCAACATTACTCCCGCAAGGCTGTTCGTTCTATGAAACTGTTTTCTTTCGCCGCTCGCGCGGCTCTGTCGGCCCTCGTCGTGACCGCCGTTTCGGCCTCGGCGAACGCCGGCCTGCTGGTCCAGTACGACTTCGAGAACTCGAACAACATCGCCAGCTCCCTCGATCCGGGAACCCTGGCGGGCACGTTCAACGGCGACGAAACCGGGTCGTTCTCGGAGGGCGGCTACTCGTTTGCCGAGACCGCTGCGACCTCCGAGGTCGAAGCGCCCTACGCGACGCTGGCGGTTTCGGCTCTCGCCGGTTCGTCTCTCTCGCTCGAGAAGCTCGTCTTCGACGCCGCCTTCATGGGTTCGGTCGGTCAGGGAACGCTCGGTCTGCGATTCGTGGGCAACGGCTCGAACGTCGAGCAGGAAATCTCGATCGCGCAGTACCCGAGCTTTTCGGAGTACACGATCGACCTCGCCGGTCTGTCGATCCTCAACGACACGCTGAAGCTGTACGTGTACGACAACGACGGCGGCGCCACGGCCCGCGTTCGCATCGACAACGTTCAGCTTTACGGCAGCGTCGGCGCCGGCGGCGGTGGTGGCGGCGTTCCGCAGGCTCCCGAGCCTTCGACTCTCGCTCTGCTCAGCCTGGGCGCACTCGGCTTCGGTGCCGTTCGTGCCCGCAAGCGACGCCAGAGCCAGTCGGCTGAAGTCGCAGCCTGATTTGATCGGGCTGAAAGTCTGCTCTGAACGACAAGCCCGGGCGGTTCCACCGCCCGGGCTTCTTCGTTTTGCGGTGGGTGGCATGCCTTCGGCCGATAGGCCGTAGGCACGTAAATGTGGAACATGCCTACGCCTTTGGCGAAGGCATGCCACCCACCAGGTTTCGATCGAACAGTACGCCGTGCGTGTGCCGGAAGGCGGTTCGTCGTCGCGTTCGGGAAGATGCTCGGTTGGCAGCGGCGCTCGCGGGGCCGATAATCGGAGAGACTCTCCCGCCTTCATCGCCTCGCGCCCTCACCGATGCCGTTCGATCTCTTCGGCCCGCTGCTTGCCGTTCCGGCATCGATCGAGGATCTGGACCTGAACCACCAGCTGACGCTCGTGGCGCTCGCCGCGTTCTCGACGGTCTGGGTCACGGCGCTGGGCGCCGCGGTGGGCAGCTTTCTCAACGTCGTCGTTTACCGACTGCCGCAGGGGCTGAGCCTCGTCCGGCCGAAGTCGCGCTGTCCGGCGTGCGGCACGTCGATTCGCGCGGGCGACAACGTGCCCGTTCTCGGCTGGTTGCGGTTGCGGGGTCGCTGCCGGGCGTGCGGGAGCCGGATCTCATCGCGGTATCCGCTCGTCGAAGCGACGACGGCCCTTTTGTTTCTGGGGCTGGCGCACTTCGAGCTGTTCTCGGGCGGATCGAACCTGCCGAACGGCCCGGAAGGCGGCAGCCGGCTCGGTTTCGTTCTTTGGCATATTCAGCCGGACCTCGTCGGACTGTTCGCGTACCACGCGACGCTGCTGTCGGTGCTGCTCTGCCTGGTGTTGATCGCCGCCGACGGGTTTCCACCGCCGCGCCGGCTGATCATGCCCGCCTTGTTGATCGGGTTGCTGTTCCCCGTCGTCCTGCCGTCGCTGCATCCGGTCGCCAGCGGTCTGCCGATCGATCGCCTGTCCTGGTGGTCGACACAGTTCGGCAGCATCTCGCTGCGGTTCGTTCCGAGCGCACTCGTCGACGGATTGACAGGCCTGACCGTCGGAGCCGGCGTCGGCCTGCTGACGGCCGGCGGCGTGCCGATGACACGCCGCGCCGCGGCCGACCGCCGCGGATCGATCGCGGCCGGCGGACTCGTCGGCCTGTTCCTCGGATGGCAGGCGGCGATCGCCTGCGGCTGGCTGGCGGCCGCGCCGGTGCTGATCAATGCGATCGTGTCGCGACTCGCCGGACGGTCGCTGCCGGTCACGTCGCTCTACGCGGCGACGGTGCTCGTGCAGATTCCGCTGTGGGGCACCCTCTCGCAGCAGGCCTGGTGGCCCGGTCCTCTCGGCTGGCTGCTGTTGCGGCGTGTCGACTGGCCGGAACCGGCGTTCGCGGTCACGAGTCTTGCGGCCGCCGCGGTCGTCGCCGGCCTGACTTCGTTTGCCGCCGGTCAATTCGCAGGTTCCGCGATTCGCGAGTAAAAGTCTGTCCGGGCGGCATCGCCCTGCCCCTCAGCAGCCGGTCGATCTTCGCCGTCGGACGGGCGTCCCACAGTTCCGCCAGTCGCGTCGCGGCGGCGAACGTGTGCTTGCACAGGAACCGCCCGCCCTCGCTGTACGGACACGTGCAGACCGCATCGAGACCGTCCGGCGGATGTTCGAAGTCGATCGGGTCGATCACAGGAAGCCGCAGCGTCACCCGGTAAGGTTCGTCACCGGAACCGGGCACACGACAGACGACGGTGCGATTGATTTCGTCATACGTCCAACCGGCAACACGGCGAACGTACTCGGCGCCACGCCGTGCGATGCGCTCGTCGTGCTGTCGAATCAGGTCGTCAATCCACTGCCGCGTCGCAGGTTCCAGAAGGCATTGCATGACGTCTCCTCCATCCATCCTCCGTCATTCACACAAGGCGCCCGCATACTGGCCTATTGTATACATTCAAGGGCCGTGGGAAACACTTTTATGTGCCACTCCGGACCATTCATGACAGGAATTGAGCGCCGACCGGGCGACGCACACCGAGGATTGGAATGTTCGCGTATCGGCGTGGCACGGGATGAGGAACCGCGAGTTCCTGATGGGCGGTCAGGCCGCCGCCCGGTGTGAGACGCGATGCTCACCCGGTGCTGGAAACGAGGGTCGGTCGGCCACAATCAATTTCGTCAGGCGGGCAACCTCCGCCGTCTTCAGAGCGGTGCGCGATGAGACCTCACCGTGCGCTGGAGATGACGATGAACCTTTTCAAGGAGTGCGTGGCGATGCGTAAGTTTTCCCTCTCGGTTTCGAGTTGTGCGATCGCGCTGGCGACGGCGGTCGCCGGCGCGCAGGCACCACCGCAGCCGCCGGCCGAAGGCGCGGCTCCGCCGCCGCGATCAGACCGGGCGCGGGCCGATCGCGAAGCCGGTTTCTACCGGGCGAGTGAGATTCTCGGCACGACGGTACGGGGCAGCGACGGGCAGGAATTGGGACAGGTGCAGGATCTGCTGATCGAACAGCGGTCGCAGCAGATTCGCTACTTCATTCTCGGACAAGGCGAGGCGGTTGATGCGCAGGGCAGCCTGACGGTCGTGCCGTGGATGGCCGCCCGGCCGATGTTCCAGGGCGATCAGCGCTTCATCGACGTGAAGCTCGAGCAGCAACGGTTCCGCGAAGCGCCGACCTTCACCTGGCAGGAGATCCAGGCCGGTCCGGCGAAGTGGTCGACCAGCGTCGATCAGTTTTACGGCGTCAGCGGTCGGCGTGGCGGCGTTCGTGGTGAAATCGAACGCGACGGCGACATCGAGATCGAAGGCCGCGACCGCCCCCGCGGCGATCGTCCGCGCCGCGGCGAACTCGACGTCGAACGCGACGGCGACGTCGAAGTCGAAGGCCGCCCCCGTGCCGGTCGTCGCGATGAACCCGGCGTTAAGGTGCGACCCAACGGCGACGTCGAAGTGCAGCCCGACGCCGACCGCAGCGAGCGCGACGTCGAAGGCGATGTCGAGGTCGAAGGCGGCGTCAATCCGCAGGGTGGAAAAGTCGAGGTGAAAGGCGACGAGTAAGCCGGCTGGCTGTCCCGAAACGAGGCGCTTCCCCTCGCTTGGCGAGGGGAAGCCTTTTCCGCGGCGATCGCCCTCTCAGCACGCGCTGAGAACTCAAGCGTTCGGAAGTGAGAAATTTCTATTGCCGCGAAGAGAGGCAAGAAGCGCGTGGTCTCGTGGATGCGTACGGCGTCCTCCGGCTCTTTGTGATCTCTGCGCCTCTTTGCGGCAAAACCTCTGCTTCAATTTTCCAACGCAGGACACTGGAAGAACGTTTCCAGCACGATGCCTTACCGAGGAGTCACATCATGAAATTTCTGAGCCGTGCGGAGAGATTCGGCCTGATCGCCGTCGCCGCATTTGCTTTCGTCGGTCTCGGATGCGACGTCGACGTCAAAGACCCCGGCACCATGCCGGACGTCGACGTCGATGCGACGCCCGGCGAAGCGCCGAACCTCGACGTACACGGCCCCGACGTCGACGTCTCGCCCGAAGAGAAGACGGTGACCGTTCCCGACGTCGACGTCGACGTCACGCCGCAGGAGGAGACCGTCACCGTGCCCGACGTCAACGTCGACGTGCCGGCAGAGAACGAGAACTGAGTGACCGTCGCGCAAGCAGCGGCACGAACGTGAGGAGCGGACCGGCCCTGGGGCCGATCCGCTCTTCTCGCTTTTCGGCCCTTGGTTCGCCACCCTCAACCCTCAACCCTCAACCCTCAACCCACAACCCACAACCCTCAACCCTCAACCCTCAACCCTCAACCCTCAACCCTCAACCCTCATGGCCACCGACTGGTACAAGGACGCCGTCTTCTACGAACTGCACGTCCGTGCCTTTCAGGACGCGACGGGCGACGGCACGGGGGATTTCCGCGGTCTGATCTCGCGGCTCGACTATCTCAAGAATCTGGGCGTCGACTGTTTGTGGCTGCTGCCGTTCTTTCCGTCGCCGCTCAAGGACGACGGATACGACATCGCCGACTTCTTCGAGATCCATCCCGATTACGGCACGCTCGACGACTTCAAGATGTTTCTCGAAGAGGCGCACGCGCGCGGACTGCGGGTGATCGCCGATCTCGTCATCAACCACGTCAGCGACCAGCACCGCTGGTTTCAGGAGGCCCGCAAGGGACGTGACAATCCGTTTCACGACTACTTCGTCTGGAGCGACACCGGCGCCGAGTACCCCGACGCCCGCGTGATCTTCGTCGACACCGAGAAGTCGAACTGGACGTGGGATCCCGTCGCCGAGCGCTACTACTGGCACCGCTTCTTCTCGCAGCAGCCCGACCTGAACTACGGCAACCCGCAGGTCCGCAAGGAGATCAAGAACGCCGTCCGCTTCTGGCTGGGGCTGGGCCTCGACGGGTTTCGCGTCGACGCCGTGCCGTATCTGTTCGAACGCGAAGGCACGAACTGCGAGAACCTGCCGGAGACGCACGCCTATCTGCGCGAGCTGCGACAGCTCGTCGACGAGGAGTTCCCCGGCAAGGTGCTGCTCGCCGAGGCGAACCAGTGGCCCGAGGACGTCGTGCAGTATTTCGGCACCGAGGAGCAGCCCGAGTTCCACATGTGCTTCCACTTCCCCGTGATGCCGCGACTGTTCATGGCGCTGCGACGGGAAGACAACGCTCCGATCCGCGAGATCATGGGCCGGCACACGCCCGAGACGCCGTCGTTCGCCCAATGGGCGATCTTCCTTCGCAACCACGACGAGTTGACGCTCGAAATGGTGACCGACGAAGAGCGCGACTACATGTATTCCGAGTACGCCAAAGACCCGCGGATGAAGATCAACGTCGGCATCCGTCGCCGGCTGGCGCCGCTGCTCGACAATTCGCGACGGCAGACCGAACTGTTGCACGCCCTGCTGTTCAGCCTGCCGGGCAGCCCGATCCTGTACTACGGCGACGAGATCGGCATGGGCGACAACATCTTTCTGGGCGACCGCAACGGAGTTCGCACGCCGATGCAGTGGAGCCCCGACCGTCACGGCGGCTTCTCGAAAGCTGATTACAACCAGCTTTACGCCCCCGTCATCGCCGACCCCGTTTACGGCTTCATGACAGTCAACGTCGAGTCGCAACTGCGCAACGAGTACAGTCTGCTGCACTGGATGCGGCGGATGATCCAGACTCGCCGGCGATTCCCGGCATTCCACCGCGGCGACCTGCGATTCCTGAAGACGGGCAACCGCAAAGTACTCGCCTTTCTGCGGAGCTTCGGCGACGAGCGGCTGCTCTGCGCCTTCAACCTCGCCCGCAGCGTGCAGCCCTGCGAGATCGACCTGTCGGAGTTCGTCGGCCACTGCCCCGTCGAACTCATGGGCGAAACGCAATTCCCGCCCGTCGGCGAACTGCCCTACTTCGTCACCTTCGGCCCGCACGAGTTCTACTGGTTCCGCCTGGAACCGCCGGTCGAGCCGCAGCCGGGATGACGAGGAACCACGGAACACACGGAACACACGGAAGGCGCGGAACGGAAGGAACCACGAAAGACACGAAAGTATTCGTTGTCACGGGGCGTGCCCGTCGGGCAAGCCCGACGGCTAAAGTTCATTTCCGTGCCTTCCGTGTGTTCCGTGGTTCAATCTCCTTTCGTGTCTTTCGTGGTTCTCAAAGCCCGAGACCATCAGGCTCGCGCCCTCTCCAGCGCCGCCTCGATTCGTTTCAGCGATTTTTCGCGTCCGACGAGCACGAGGCAGTCGTAGACGCCGGGGCCGACGGCCTGACCGGTCGTGCTCAGTCGCAACGCGTGAATCAGCATGCCGGTCGAGACGCCCTTCGCCTCCGAAAACGAGTTCAGTTCGTTTTCGAGCCATTCGGCTGTCCACTCGGAGTCGGCCAGCGGTTCGAGCCGGTCGCAGGTGAACTCGGCAAGCAGTTCGGGCACGCCGTCTTTGGCGACCCGCTTGGCGAAGTTCTTCTCGTCGTATTCGATCTCGTCCTTGAAGAAGTAGTCGGCGTCGAGAATGTCGCTGAACAGCTTCAACCGGTCGCCGAGCGCCGTCACGACGGCCCCGATGCGCTCGCGAACGGCCGGCTCCAGCGGATCGTGAACGAGGCCCGCCTGCCGCAGATAGTCGCCGCAGCGCACGACCTTTTCCTCGTGCGGCACCTCGTTCATCCAGTGGCTCTGAAAGGAGAACAGCTTGTCGGGGTCGAGGCCCGCGGCGTTCTTCACGACGCGGTCGAGCGTGAAGTGCTCGACGACCGTGTCGAGACTCATCACTTCGGTCTTGTCGTCGAGGCTCCAGCCGAGCCGCGACAGCGCGTTGAGCACCGCCTGCGGCAGATAGCCGATCTTCTCGTAATACTCGACCATCACCGGGTTCAGAGACTCGCTCGACCCCAGTCCGAGCCGCGGGAAGACGGCGTCGGCTTTCTCGAACATCTTCTTGAACTGCGGCTGCGAGCGGTACTTCGCAAGATCTCGCTTGCTGAGCTTCTTCGTGCTGCCCGGCGACGTGACGAACGGAATATGCGCGAACGTCGGCAACTCGTAGCCGAGCGCTTCGTGCATCAGCACCTGCACCGGCGTGTTCGACAGATGCTCTTCCGCACGAATGACGTGCGAAATCGCCATCGAACCGTCGTCGACGACCGTGGCGAAGTTGTACAGCGGGCTGCCGTCGCTGCGCATGATGACCGGGTCGGCGAGCAGCGCGGCGTCCCACTCGACGCGGCCGCGGACGGCGTCGTCGATCGCGACCTTCTCGCCGCGATCGCGCGGCACGAGAAACCGCACGACGTGCGGCGTTGCCGCGGCGAGGCGGTCTTCGATCTCGGTCGGCGACAGGTCGAGACTGCGACGGATGTTGAGGTACGGCCGCTTCTCATGCTCGGCGACTTTCCGGTCGTCCTGCACGACCTGCGGCGTGTCGAAATCGCGAAACGCCTTGCCTGACGAGAGCAACCGGTCGCAGGCGGCGAGGTACAGGCCGTTGCGTTGCGACTGGAAGTACGGTCCGTGCTCTCCGCCGACTTCCGGACCTTCGTCCCAGTTCAAACCGAGCCAGCGGAAGGCGTTCAGGATCGGTCCGAGCGCCTCGTCGATGTTGCGCTGACGGTCAGTGTCGTCGATTCGCAGGACGAACACACCGCCGTTATGGCGTGCCCAGAGCCAGTTGAAGAGCGCCGTCCGCATGCCCCCGATGTGCATGTAGCCGGTGGGACTCGGGGCGAAACGTGTACGAACCGTCATGGCGAGAATCAAAGGGCGAGTGTTTTAGCCGCAGGCCTTGGCCTGCGCTTTCAAGTGAGGCGCGATGATAGACCGCTTGGTACTCAGGTCAAGGAACCCGCCTTGACCGTGCCGAATGGCGGGGCATACGATTCGCGACCTTGGCGGCGACGACCGCCCCGCCGTGTCGCTTCGGCCTGCTGCCGGACGACCTGGAGGATGGAATGAAGCGAAAGATCGTGGCCCTTGTTGCCGGCATAGGCGCCCTCGCAATCGTCGGCATGGTTGCCGGATTGTGGTGGGCGGCGAACCAGGCGCCCGACTTCTACGAGGCGGCGCTCGCCAGCCCGGTTCCCCCCGCCGTACGTCATGAGGCCGCCCGCAAGTTCGCGGCACGAACTGCCGAACTTGTCGAGGAAATTCGCTACGCACGGGAATGGGAACAGGAGTTCACTCAGCCTCAGGTCAATGCCTGGCTCGCCGAGGAACTGCCCCGCCAGTACGGGCATCGTATTCCTCGCGGCGTCAGCAAGCCCCGCGTCGTGTTTGCCGAAGGACTGGTGCGAATCGGTTTCCAACTAACATCGTCGAAGTTTGACGGCGTCGTCAGTCTCGATTTGCGGCCGACCGTTCCCGAGCCGAACCGACTGGCCATCGCCGTCGAGTCGCTGTACGCCGGCCTGCTGCCGCTGGCTCCCGGCTCATTCACCGACGACGTGAGCAAGCAGCTCGACCGCCACGGCGTCGAGCATGAATGGCAACTCGAGAACGGCATTCATGTCTTGTACGTCACCATCGTTCCCGATCGCGGCGACCGGCCGGTTCTTGAAGAGATCGTCGTCGACGACGAGAAACTTCGCATCGCCGGCCACCGCGAACAGCCGACGACGCTGACGATGGCAACGCCCGCCAAAGCTTCCCGGCGGTTGTAAGCCGATCTGCTGCCACACCGTCGCCCGCCAGAGGGATCTCGAGCGGCCCGGTCGATCAGGCGCTTCCGCCCAACGAACCGTCCCCGCCGCCCTTTGCGTCGTTTCATGTTGCCGATTGATTTCGCAAATAAGCTCCTCCCTCCTCCCTCCCAACTCCTCAAAAAATCCAAGGCGCCCTGGTTCGCAGAAAGCGAAGGCCGAATGGCCAACCGAATGGTTAATTAGGTGGGATGGTGGTGTCGGACGATGCGGCAGGGTCTAGACATCCCACACACCGAGACCACCGGTGAGTCACACGTGCTCTCTACCCTGACAGAACCCACACTCCATTTCGTGACGTAAGTCCTGATTTCATGGTCGGCGAAACGGCGGTTTGAAAGCCGTTCGGAAATCTGTTTGGAAATGCAAGTCGTGTCATGGAACAGTGTTGAGCCTGATCCTTGGCGAATAGGCTTGTAGTAACCGGCTTCAGCCGGTTCGATCGCCCCCAGAGGGTTCCCTCCTGCCGAGACGACCTCCCGCCGAACGCTCTCTGGTCAGAGGCAACGCACAGAGACCGTGAAACCGGCTGAAGCCGGTTACTACGAGCGGGGACACTCGCATGGCCCCCGGCGGTTGTAAGCCGGTCTGCTGCCGCACCGTCGCCCGCCAGACGGACATCGAGCGACCCCCACCTCCCACCTCCCACCGATCAGCGTCCGCTTGCCTGTTCTGGCAACCGGGATTAGCGTGGCTGGCGTTACTGACGATCCGGCCCCGCATCGAGATCCCGCCGCATGTCTCACCGCCTGATGCTCGCTCCCCTGCTGTTGACGATTGCCGCCTCGCTTTCGGCCGCCGAGCCGATTCGCCCCGTCGACGGCCCGATTCAGCTCCTCGACGGCGACACGCTCGACGCGTTCTATGTCTGGACGAAGGGTCACGGACTTGGCGACCCGAAAAACGTCTTCACGATGAAAGACAGATTGCTGCATGTCTCCGGCGAGGGTCTCGGCGGGCTGGTCACGAAGCAGGAATACACCGACTATCACCTGATCTGCGATTTCCGCTGGGGCGAGAAAACCTGGGCGCCGCGCGATAAGAAAACTCGCGATACCGGCGTGCTCGTCCACTGCACCGGCCCCGACGGCGGCTACAGCGATACCTGGCATGCCTCGATCGAAGCCCAAATTATCGAAGGCGGCGTCGGCGACATTCTCGTCGTGCCCGGCAAGAACGCCGACGGCACGCCGGTTCCGCTCTCGGCCGATGCCGAGATCATCCTCGACCGCGACGACGAGAAGGTCTGGACGCCGGGCGGTGAGGTCCGCACGTTCAAAAGCGGCCGCATCAACTGGATCGGCCGCGACGCCGACTGGAAGGACGAACTCGGATTTCGCGGCAGTCGCGACGTCGAGTCGGAAGGAACGGGCTGGACGCGGCTCGAAGTCGTCTGCAAGGGCGGCGAAGTCACGAACATGGTCAACGGCGTCGTCGTGAACCACGTCTTCAACGTCACCCCGACCGCCGGCAAGATCACGTTGCAAACCGAACTCGCCGAGTACGAAGTCCGCCGGTTGGAACTGTGGCCGCTCGGCAAAGCCCCACGGTTCGAGCCGAAGGAACTCGCCGATACGCCGTAGTGGACTGACCCGTTCAAAACGAAGGGTGGCGGGGCCTGAGGGCGAATGCCCGGCAGGGTGGCCCACCTTACCCCCACGAGGACACCCCAATGCTCTCCCGCCTGCTTGCTGCGTTGCTGCTGTTCCCCGCGTTGGCCCACGCTGCCGAACCGTTGTCCGTCGGCGTCGGCACCGCCGAGATCACGCCGCCGCTCGGGTATTCGATGAGCGGATACTTTCATCACCGCGGGGCGACAGGGACGCTCGATCCCCTGCTCGCCAAGGCGATCGTCTTCAAGCAAGGCGACGTGCGGGCGGCGCTGGTCGTGGGCGACGTCATCGGCATCGACCGACCGCTGGCCGAGGCCATCCGCAGCAAAGTCGAAGCGGCGACCGGTATTCCCGCCGCGAACGTCGCCGTCGCCGCGACGCATTCGCACACCGGCCCCAACTACCGCGCCGACCTGATGAAGTCCCTCGCGCCATCGGCGAGCGAGAAGGCGTCGGGCTATATTCCGCAGTTGATCGACGGCTTCGCTGCCGCCGTGATCGCCGCCGACAAGCATGCGAAACCCATGACGCTGAAGGTCGGTGCCGGTCACGAGGACGGCGTTTCGTTCAATCGCCGCTTCGTCCTGAAAGACGGAACCGTCCGCACCTGGGCGAACCTGTCGCAGCCCGACGTCGTCAAAGCCGCGGGACCGATCGACCCCGAGATCGGGCTGATCGGGTTTTACGCCGCAGGCGGCGACAGGCCGTCGGCGGCGATCGTGAACTTCGCCCTGCATTGCGACACGGTCGGCGGCACGCAGTACAGCGCCGATTATCCCGGACACATCGAGCGCGTGCTGCGGAAAGAGCTTGGTCCAAACTTCACGTCGATCTTCGCGACCGGTCCCTGCGGCGACATCAATCATGCCGACCCGACCGGCAAGCCGCGTCGCAGCTCCGCCGAGATCGGTGAGAAGCTCGCAACCGCGGCGGCCGCCGCCCTGCCCGATCTAACGGCGACGAACGCGAACCTTGCGGTGAAGCGGGCGGTCGTCGACGTGCCCCTGCAATCGTACACCGACAAAGAACTGTCCGACGCCAAGGCACTCGTCGCCGAGCGGACCGAAGGCAAGAACGTTCCGACGACGAAACTGGCGCGGGCGCATGCCCTGTTGCGGCTCGAACGGCTACGCACGGGCTATCTCGACCTTGGCCGCGAGAGCGAGGAGCGGATCGCCTCTCCCGAAGGACCGCGCGAGAGCCTGCCTGCCGAAGTGCAGGTGATCCGCCTCGCCGACGACACGGCTCTCGTCACGCTGCCCGGCGAGATCTTCGTCGAACTGGGCCTCGCGATCAAAGAGGCGTCGCCGTTCGAGCACACGTTTGTCATCGAACTCGCCAACGACTGCCCCGCCTATGTGCCGACGAAGAAAGCCTTCGAGCAGGGCGGCTACGAGGCGAACAACAGCGTCTACGCCCCCGGCGGCGGCGAGAAGCTCGTCGAAACGGCGGTCGAATTGCTGAAAGAGCTGAACGCGGAGTGACGTCCGTTAACGCTTGCGCTTTTGCGCCGCATTGTGCGCTGCGAAAACGCAAGCGTCGTGCGTCGCGAAATCGCTCGCGGCGATCGTGCATCTCCCGCACAGGCGTTCTCCCACCAGCTCGACTTCGACGCGATCGGTCTCGCTGGCGATCCATTCGAACGAACCCGTGTCCCAGCGAGTGACGGTGCCCCGATTCCCGCTCACCGGGCCATCATACGTCAGGTAATGCAGCCGATGTTCGGCGATCGGCTTCGCCCGCACAGTTCGTCCCGCTCCCGGCTCGTCCAACAACCGCCACGTCCGGCACGCCTCGCCGGCTTCCAGCAGGAAGTCCCAGTGCGGGAACGGGTGATCGTGGGTGAGAATCGCAAAGCGCGGCATCGTTGTTGAAAGCTCGCTTCCTGACAAACGCTCGTCCCCAGACAGGTCAAGAAGCCACGGATGAACGCAGATGATACGCGGATGGACGCAGATGATACGCGGATGGACGCAGATTTCCGCCGCGGACGGCTGAACAAGAGAGTGTTCGATCAGTCCGTACCGCGGCGAGGGCAAGGACGTGCAGTCTGGGAACAGGCGTGGCGCGTTTTCCCGTGTCCCGGTGTCGAACATCTGCGTCGATCCGCGCGTCATCTGCGTCCATCTGCGATCCTTTCCGTATTAACCCGAACCGTGTTGTGTCGAACCCCGCCCTTTGCACGAGGTGGGCGTTACGGGGTTCGCTTGTTCCTCGCCCTGGCCTACGGTACATCGTTTGCAGGCATTCCCCGTTCGATTCTCGCGAAATGCCGCCTGCCGGGAAAGACGCTCGACGATGACGCCGAAGGAAGTTCTTGCGCTGTGCCGTGAACGAGAGATCCAGGCCGTGGACCTGCGGTTCATGGATTTTCCGGGCACGCAGAAGCACTTTACCATTCCTGTCAAAGCACTTACGGAGGCCAGCTTCGACGAAGGCTTCGGCATCGACGGGTCGAGCATCCGCGGCTGGCAGGCGATCAACGAGAGCGACATGCTCGTCGTGCCGCAGGCCGACACTGCGGTCGTCGACCCGTTCATGGACCGCACGCTGACGATCACGTGCAACATCCAGGATCCGATCACCCGCGAGGATTATGCCAAAGATCCGCGCAACGTCGCCCGAAAAGCGGAAGGCTACATGAAGAGCACCGGCTTCGCCGACACGGCGATGTTCGGGCCGGAAGCCGAGTTTTTCGTCTTCGACGACGTCTGGTTCGACACGAACGAGCACGAGTCGTACTACCACATCGACAGCGCCGAAGGTCAGTGGAACCGCGGCAAGCCGAACGGCCGCCGGGGCGAAACGAGCAACGCCGGCTACAAGATCCGCTACAAGGAAGGCTACTTTCCGACCCCGCCGGCCGACACGCTTCAGGATCTTCGCACCGAGATCATGCTCAAGCTGCTCGAATGCGGCATCGAAGCCGAGGGTCAGCACCACGAAGGCGCTTCGGCGGGCCAGTGCGAAGTCGTCATGCGATACGCACCGCTCGTGGCGACGGCCGACAACCTGCTGCGCTACAAGTACATCGTGAAGAACGTCGCCGCCCGGCACGGCAAGACGGCGACCTTCATGCCCAAGCCGCTGTGGAACGACTCGGGCAGCGGCATGCACCTGCACCTGTCGCTCTGGAAGAACTCGACGCCGCTGTTCGCCGGAACCGGTTACGGCGGACTGTCGGACCTGGCGATGTGGGCGATGGGCGGGCTGCTGAAGCACGCGCCGGCGGTCATGGCCTTCTGCTGTCCGACGACGAACAGCTACAAACGGCTCGTGCCCGGCTTCGAGGCCCCGATCAACCTGACCTACAGTTACCGCAACCGCTCGGCGGCGATCCGCATTCCGGTCCACAGCCCGCACCCGCAGAACAAGCGGTTCGAGTTCCGCTGCCCCGACTCGTCGAGCAATTCGTACCTCGCGATGGCCGCCGTACTGATGGCCGCCCTCGACGGCATCCAGAACCGCATCGACCCCGGCCAGCCGCTCGACAAAGACATCTACGACCTCAAACCCGAGGAACTGCACGACGTGCCGAAAGTGCCGGCGTCGCTCGAACAGTCGCTCGCCGCCTTGCGGAAAGACCACGACTTCCTGCTCCGCGGCGACGTCTTCACCGAAGACGTGATCGACACCTGGATCTGGTACAAGACCGCCCACGAGATCGAAGCCATCCGGCAGCGGCCGCACCCGCACGAGTTTGCGTTGTATTACGATGTGTAGGTGGTAGGTGGTAGGAAGTAGGCGACAGGGGGTCGAAGGCGAGCGGGGGGCGTCAGCCCTCCGAGTGGGCTGCGTGCGACGGGTGGCGGGGCCTGAGGGCGAATGCCCGTGGCCCCGAACGCCGAACGCGGTTCGCGCCAGATCATCGCAGAGAACTTCGAGCGTCCGGCCACGCCCTTCGGGTCTCAGGCTCCGCCACCCGCCGAGGGTTCCGGTCTCGCACCGACCCGTCGGCACGCGGCGCATGGGAGACGTGATTCCGATCGTGTAGAACGGTACTCTCCCCGTGACCGTCTCCGCCGCACGATACCGTACCGCCATGCCCGTTCCCGACGCCGTTCGCGAGCTGATCGAGCGCTTCACGCTGCACGGTGACGACTACCGCACCGGACGCTTCAACGAGACGCAGCTTCGACGCGACTTCCTCGACCCGTTCTTCGAGGCTCTCGGCTGGGACATCAGCAACAAGGCCGGCTACGCCGAAGCCTACCGCGACGTGATCCACGAGGACGCGATCAAGGTCGGCGGGGCCACCAAGGCCCCCGACTACTGCTTTCGCGTCGGTGGCACGCGCAAGTTCTTCGTCGAGGCGAAAAAGCCCGGCGTGAACCTCAAGAACGACCCCCTGCCCGCCTACCAGCTTCGCCGGTACGGCTGGAGCGCGAAGCTACCGCTCTGCATCCTCACCGACTTCGAGGAATTCGCCGTCTACGACTGTCGGAAGCGGCCCGACGCCGGCGACAAGGCCGCCGTCGCGCGGACGATGTACCTGTCTTACACCGACTTCGCCGACCGCTGGGACGACGTCGCCGGCGTCTTCTCGCGCGAGGCCGTCCTCAAAGGCTCGTTCGACAAGTACGCCGACTCGTCGAAAAAGAAACGCGGCACCGCCGAGGTCGACGACGCCTTTCTCGCCGAGATCGAAGGCTGGCGCGACCTGCTCGCAAAGAACATCGCCCTGCGGAATCCCGATCTCGGCGTCCGCGACCTGAACTACGCCGTCCAGAAGACGATCGACCGCCTCGTCTTCCTTCGCATCTGCGAAGACCGCGGCATCGAGGAGTACGGCCGGCTACAGGCGCTGCAGAACGGAGCGAAGGTCTACGCCCGGCTGACGCAGCTCTTCGAGGCCGCCGACGACCGCTACAACTCGGGCCTGTTCCACTTCCACAAAGAGAAGAACCGGGCCGAGCCGCCCGACGAGTGGACGCTTTCCCTCGCCATCGACGACAAGCCGCTCAAAGAGATCATCCGGCACCTTTACTACCCCGACAGCCCTTACGAGTTCAGCGTTCTGCCCGCCGACATCCTCGGGCAGGTTTACGAGCGCTTTCTCGGCAAGGTGATCCGCCTGACGGCGGGCGGGTCGGCGAAAGTCGAAGAGAAGCCCGAGGTCCGCAAGGCGGGCGGCGTCTATTACACGCCCACCTACATCGTCGATTACATCGTCGAGAACACAGTCGGCACGCTGCTCGACGGGGCGAAGGTCGTACAGGTCGAACGCCGCGACCGCCGGCTCGACCGCACGCTCCGCGTGCTCGACCCGGCGTGCGGTTCCGGTTCGTTCCTGCTGGTGGCGTACCAGAAGCTGCTCGACTGGCACTTGGCCTGGTATCTCGATCACGACCCCGACAAGCTCGCCGCGACCGCCAGCCCGCCGGTCCATCGCGACGCCAAGGGAGCCTGGCGGCTGACGACCGCCGAGCGGAAACGGATTCTGCTCGACCACGTCTACGGCGTGGACATCGACGCCCAGGCGGTGGAAGTCACCAAATTGAGCCTGCTGCTCAAGGTGCTCGAAGGCGAGACGCGCGAGACGCTGCAACGGCAGTTATTCGCCAAAGAACGGGCACTACCCGACCTCGCCGAAAACATCAAATGCGGCAATAGTTTGATCGGCAGCGATTTCTACCGCGACAAGCAACTCGCCTTGTTCGACGAAGAGGAACAGTTGCGAATCAACGCCTTCGACTGGGAGATGGAATTCGCGGAGATCATGTCGGGCGGTGGATTTGATGCGGTCATTGGGAACCCACCATATCTATATTCCGCAGGAAAAGATAACGCGGACTACTTTGCTTCTCGCTACCAATTAGGCGGATATCAGACAGACTATTATGTATACTTTATCGAGAAAGCGCTCAACGTATTGCGGAATAAAGGACTACATTCATTTATTGTCACTGACTCTTGGCTGAATGCTGAATATTTTTCGAGGCTCCGCAACCACCTCTTGTCTGAGCGCAGGCTGATATCTGTTGCAGTCTTTGACTTCTGTGTGTTCAAAGCGGCCGCAATTGAGAATAGCATATATGTGTGCAAGTCGGGCACCGCTCCGTCGCTGATTGATATTGTGTCGTTTTCGGACGAGACATCCTATCACGTCTCAAATTCGATCGAGCCGAAGGATGCGTTAAAACATGGGGCCATAGACCCCCGATGGTCGCGATCTAAAAATGATGTAGTGCTAAAACTTGAAGAGGCCGGCGGTTCACTCAAGCAATTCTTGGACATAAACCGAGGCTTGCATGCCTATCGAACCGATGGTTACGGGCTGACAAAGTTCGGGGCAGGCCCACAAACCATGCGTGACAAGAATGAGAGAAGTTACCATGCAGAGTCTGTTTTGGACGACACTTATCTACCAGAGATTAAGGGGCGCAATGTTGAAAGATTCAATTGGGAGTGCTCTGGGCATTATATTTCATATGGTGAATGGCTGGCAGAGCCGCGAACGCCGGCGTTCTTCTTTCAAGAAAAGATTGTTCTGCGCAAAGTTCTCGGAAGAACGCTGCACGGCGCCATCATCGCCCAGCCTGCGGCGATCGATCAGGCTCTGTATATTTGCATACCGAGGCATGATGGATGGGGAATCTATTTACCATTCTTTCTGGGGGTCATGTTGTCCAAGATAGGCGCGTTCTATCTCAGGACTAAGTATTCGATCTATGACCGCCTATACCCTTGGTACACAATCAAGCAGCTTTCGGCATTTCCAGTGCATGACATTCGCGCTCTCGAAGATGATAGAATGCAGTGCGCGAGTCGCATTGGCAAGCGCGTGAGCAACGTAATGTCAATGAATAGTAGAAGTCGGTCAGCGAAGACTTCGCATCAGCGGGCTGTCCTGCAGCGTCAAGTTGAAGCGACCGAACGCGAGATCGACGCCCTCGTCTACCAGCTCTACGGTCTGACGGACGCCGAGATCGCGATCGTCGAGGCGGCGACGGGGTAACGTAGGATGGGCTTTCAGCCCGTCCGGGAAGACGGGCGACCGCGTGCGAGGGTTTGGTCGGGTTGAAAGCCCGACCAACGGGTGGTCGGCGGGTGACGGCGCATGCCCCGCAAAATCGCAAGGAAGGCGCGCATGCAGGCTTTGCGTCTTGGCGTCTTTGCGTGAGACTATTCGCTCGACTCACGCTTGGGCGACCTTGTGACACCGTCTGCCTTCAACGCCAACCTCTCGACGCCGCGGTCGCCGACGCTGACGGCGGTCGCGGTGTTCGTGCTGGCGTCGGCGGCGTTTCTGACGCGGGCCGGGGTGCAGGTCGGCTTCAACGCCCTGCCCGGTCCCGGCGACGAAGCCGAGTATGATCTGCTGGCGATGGAGCTGGCGGCGGGGAACGGGTTTCGCTTCGACTACGACAACGCGACGTGGCGAGCGCCTTACGAACAGGCGAACGACGATGGCACGTACGACGTGCTGTTGAATCGTCACGGTGCTGCGGCGACGACCTACCGGCCGCCGTTGTTTCCGACGGTGACGGCCGGGCTGTATTCGCTGTTCGGCCGCAGCTTCGCCGCCGTGAGGGTCTTCAACTGTCTGATCATGGCGGCGGCGGGCGCGGTCGCGGCGTGGCTGGTCGCGAAGCGGTTGGGTGTCGTGCCGGGTCTGCTGTGCGGTGTCCTGTTCGCCGTCGTTGAGCACCGCGCCCGCTATCACGCCGGGCTGGTGTTGACCGAAAGCCTCGCGTCGCTGCTCGCGGTGCTGCTGGCCGTGGCACTCGTGCGGCTCGGTGAGACGAACCGATTGCGAACGGTGGCGATCGCGGGCGTCGTGGCCGGTCTCGGCATTCTGAATCGTCCGCTGGCGGCGTTGTGGATGCCGGTGCTCGTGCTACTGGTCTGGTGGATCGCGTCGCAGCGACGGTTCTCGAACGCGGCGATCTTCGCAGTCGTCACCCTGATCGTGATCGCACCGTGGGCGGTACGGAACAGCCTGCTGCTGGGTCGGTTCTCGCCGTTCGGAACGCACGGGCAGCAGAATCTCGCCGCGGCGTATTCCGATGAAGCCGTCGAACGGCGCGGGCTTTGGTTCCGATTGGACGGTGAGCGGTTCTTCCCCGCCGCCATCGACGATTCGCGACCGGGACTCGATCGCGAGTTGGCTCGCGCGACGCTCAGCACGCGACAGGCGGTCGATTGGGTGCGGGCGAATCCGCTGAAAGTTCCCCTGCTCGCCGCGATGCGAACGTGGCAGCTCTGGCAGCCGCGGATGCACTGGGATGCGCTGGTGCTGGGGCTGGCGGCGTTGGGCCTGGTGTTGTGGCCGGTGACGACCGATCGGCGTGTGCTCTGCGGTTTGCTGCTGGCGAACACGCTCGCCGTGGCGGCGACGTGGAGCGTCGGCGGCCGGTTCCTCGTGCCGCTGCTGCCGATGCTGCACGCCGCGGCGGCCTGTGGACTGTGGGCGATGATTCTCGTTGCGACGGAACGCCGCTCGGACGTGCGAGGCTGGTTGAGGCGATCGGATGGCGAGCGTTAGAGGAGTCTTGCTCGCGTCTGGTCCCCCTCTCCCTGGGGAGAGGGTTAGGGGTGAGGGGAGGCCTTGTGCGCTGTTCGCAGTTTTCCGCCATTCCGTCGACTCTGCTCCGAAGATCAGGCACCCAAAGTCAAACGGCCCCCCTCACCCCCGGCCCCACTCCCCAGCGGAGAGGGGAGACGACGCCCGAGCATCAAACCGATTCGGAACCCCCAGAATTCGAGTGGACGTACTGCTACCACGCTCTCTGGCGGCTTCTCACGAAGTGCCAGGCAAGACCCACGGCCAGCAACGCCAGCCCCGTCGCCCAGACGATCGGCTCGACGAAGAACGCCAGCGAGAGGCACGCCGCCAGACCGGTCGCCGCCAGCCATTTCGGGTAGAGTCGATCGGAAGCAGGCAGGCGGAGCGCTGCGAGGTTCGTGATCGCGTAATAGACCAGGACGGTGAACGCGCTGAACGACCAGGTCGCTTTCATGTTTCCCGCCAGCGTCAGGGCGAAGATCACGAGGCCGGTCAAGACGACGGCAGGGGCGGGAGTCTGCCCCGTGCCGTCGATTCGCGAGAAACATCGCGGCAGGTCGCCGCGCCGGGCCATCGCGAGAACCACGCGCGACAGCCCCAGCACAAGATTCAACAACACTCCCAGCATTGCCGCGATCGCTCCGCAGGCGACGAGCGATGAGACGCCGGGCAGGTCGAACG
>JBAQZJ010000416.1:0-2984 GCA_049790855.1 Planctomycetaceae bacterium
GGGCGTCACTCCCTGGCGATCGCCGCCCGCACGGCCGCGTCCTTGCCTTCGAGCAGTTTTCGTAGGGCGACGGTCGTCTCGGGGTTGTTCGGTGATCGCACAGCGACCTGACGGGCCAGGTCGCGAAACGGTGCGACGACCTCCTGCAGGTGCGCCGGCAGGTGGCCGCACTCGAACCAGCGGAGGAGGCTCTCGATCGCCGGATGTAGGGGCGTCATCAGATCTCCACGGTGTGGACGCGGTAGCGGACGCTGCTGCGGTCGTGCCACCGCCAAGGCGGCTCTCCCGACCCGAGGCTGCACACTTCGTATATCGAGCCGCCGTCGGCGATTTTGTCGCCGATGGCCGGCTCGGCCGGTCCGGAGCCGAAGTCGTAATCGACCACATCGATCAGGTAGTCACGCCGGAAGGTGCGAATCCGCTGGCTGTCGTCGCCACGGCCGAGGGCTTCGACCTCGGCCGTGGTCGATCCGCGGATGGCGGTGACGTCGATCGACACGATCCCCCGCGTCAGCGTGACGGGGACGCCGCAGTGACGCTTCAGCGCGGCCAGGCCGCGGGCGGTGGCGGTGTGAAAGTCGCTCATGCGGACGCGGGGAACGGAGATCGGGCCAGTGCGGTGGATCAGACCAGCGTCGTGCCGTCGGGGGCGTGCTCGACGCGGATGACGTCGCCGTCCGCCGCAGCCGATTCGTCCGGGCAGACGAAACCGAAGCACAGGCCGGTCGCCTGAACCTTTTTGGTGGCTGGGTTCCAGCCCACCTTGTCACCGGCTGCCAAGGCCCCGCCGGCGGTGACCTCATAGACGCCACCGACCGCGGCGAGCGCGCCCAATTCCCCGAGGGGGATGTCGCTGTGGGCGATGTACGGCTTGTCGCCGATGACGATGACGGAGCCCGCCTCGGTCGCGTTGAGGGCCGTGTAATCGACCATGAGCACGTTGCCGTGCAGGTACTTTGAGTGCATGATTGCGATCCGTGGTCAGAGTGCGACGGAATACGAAGGTGTGCGGAGACGCGCGGATTCGCGTGAATCACGCGCCGGGACTGAGCACCGAAGCGCGTTCGTCGTGCAGGTTGAAGCCGAACGACATCGAGACGTCCCACTGCATGCCGAGCCGGCCGGGGATCGCCTCCCAGGGGCGAATCCGCGGAGCCGACTGGCCGTCGAGGAACGCGACGGCGATCGGTGCGGTGATCGCCGGATCGGCCGCCAGCAGCCACTGCGTGCCGTTGGCGTTCTGGACGGCGGTGTTGGCCAGGTACGGCGAATGGAGCGGCTCGAACATGCCCTGGAACGGGTTGCCGGAGGTGCGCTCGACGATCGCGTCGGTCGCACCGCGAACCGCCAGGTTGATCGTCGTGCTGCGGTTGAGGCTGCCGGCCAGCACCGCGTCGGTCGGGGCCGTCAGCAGGTACCGCGGATCGAGGCCGATCGGCTGGTCCGTCGAATCCTTCATCGACAGGAACAGGGCGTAGGCGTCGCCCAGGCTGTCGAGCGACAGGGCGGAGGCGGCGCCCGCGGCGAGGCGGTTGCCCTTGACCGTCGTCCAGAAATTCGCCTGGTCGCTGAGCAGCGTCGTGAAGCCATGCTTTTCGACGGATCTCGAGGCCGTCACGCCGAACAGGCGAGCCAGGTCGCTGAAGGCGCTGGCGTCGTCGTTGCGGAACATCACGTCGGTGATCGCCAGCTTGCGGCCGAACGGATAGACCCGGCTCTGGTAATCGTCTTCCGTGAGGTCGATCGACTTCAGTTCGCCGTCGGGGCCGATCTGTTCCAGCAGGCCGCCGGTATTGAGCCGGTACATGAAAAACGGCTTGTAGTCGGTCGTCGAGCCGCGGCGGGCGATCTTGAGGATCGCCTGGCGGAAGGCGTCATAACCGCGGAGCACTTCTTTGCGGGCGACGTTGCCGAGGATGCCCGGCAGGCTGATCGTCGAGAAGCCGCCGGCCGAGGCCCGGATCGTGTCCTGGCCGGCGTAGCCGATCCCGGCCTTGATGTCCTCGTCGGTCAGGCGGCCGCCGATGACGTCGTGGCCCTTGCCTTTGAGGTACTCGACCATCAGGCCGCGGACGCCGAAGCCGGCGAACTGGGCGCTGATCGCCTCGTTGCAGGTCTTCTCGTCGAAGTGCTTTTGGAGTTGGTCCTCTTCCCAGCCGTTGGTGAGGCAGATGGCGGCTTCGATCACGTGCGCGGTGGCCGGTGCGCCGTTCGTTCCGCCGAGCGGCTGGAAGCCGGCGACCCGTTGCGCACGCGAGGCCCGCAGGATCTGCAGCTCGACGTCGGTCTCGGCGACGTCGCCGGCCGCCGCCTTCTGCCGCAGGTCGGCGAGAATCTCGTCGTTCCGGCAGCCGTACTGCGCGGCGATCCGATGGACGGACTCGACGAGCCGTTCCCGCTTCAGGGTTTCGCGGTCGTCGGCGAGTTTCTTGGCCTCGGCCTTGATCGTCTCCATGTCGCTCTTCAGCGAAGCGCGGACGGTCTGCAGTTCGGCCAGAATCTGGCTGGTATCGCCCGAGCCGGTCGCTTTGCTGGCGGCATCGTCGGCCGAGGCTTTCGTGGCGTCGTCCGCGGGCACCTTGTTGTCGTCGGCCATTGTCGGATCCGTGAAGGGTACTGCCAGTGAAGCGGCCAGGGCCGCGGTGTTTTCGCCGGCTCCCACGCCGACGAAGCTGATCTCTCGCAATCGCGTCTTGCGGGCCACGGCCAGCGGTCCGCGGAACTCGCGGCCGTTGACGCGGACCGCCTTGCCGGCCGGAACCTGCTCGACCGTCCCCCGCCCGATTGTGGCGCCGATCGACGCCTCCCACTCAAAGCCCTGCTGTTGCGCGGCGAGGATCTCCCCGGCATGCTGGGCCACGCTCAGGACGCCGGCGGCTTCGATGCCGTCCACTCCGACGCGGACCGTTTCCATGTGTCCGACCGGCCGGGCCGGATCGTGGTGGAGCAGGGCCTTGACCTGGCCGGCCGACTCGAGGCCGGCC
>JBAQZJ010000417.1:0-13071 GCA_049790855.1 Planctomycetaceae bacterium
CTGGCCTGCTCCGCTCCGCCCGCCGGACGCGTCTCCTGGACGATGCAGCTCCTGGCCGACAGGCTCGTGGAGTTGGAGATCGTCGACTCGGTCGGTCGCGAGGCGGTCCGCACGACCCTCAAAAAAATGTGCTCAAGCCGTGGCTCCGCGAACAATGGGTCTTGCCTCCCCAGCATAACGCCGAGTTCGTCTGCGCCATGGAGGACGTCCTCGACGTCTACCAGCGGCCCTACGACCCGCGGCGGCCGGTCGTCACCTTCGACGAGACGAGCAGGCAGTTGACTAAAGAGACGCGGCGACCTGTGCCGTCTGCGCCGGGACGGCCCGCGCGCGTCGACTACGAATACGAACGCAATGGCACCGCGAACCTGTTCCTGTGGTTCGAGCCGCTGGCGGGCAAGCGGCACGTGAAGGTCACCGACCGCCGCACGAAGCGCGACTTCGCCGTCGCGATCCGCGAGTTGGTCGACGGCTATCCGACCGCCGGCAAGATCGTGCTGGTGATGGACAACCTCAACACGCACAAGCCGGCGTCCCTTTACGAAGCGTTTCCTCCCGAGGAGGCCCGTCGCCTGATCGAGCGACTGGAGATCCACTACACCCCCAAGCATGGCAGTTGGCTCAACATGGCCGAGACTGAACTGAGCGTCCTCTCCCGGCAGTGTCTGGACCGCCGCATTCCCGACCGGCCGGCGCTCGACGCCGAGACGGCCGCTTGGGAACAGGCTCGCAACACCGCCCGCTGCCGCGTCGACTGGCAGTTCACCACCCCCGACGCCCGCACTAAACTCAAACGCCTCTACCCGTCAATCCAGACCGGTTGAGGCACTAGACTCTCGTGTGGGAGGCCGCGGCATGCCATCAACCTGCGAGCCGTCGCCGTCGCGAGAGCCGCGGGGGCGTAAGCGTTCGTCGCGGCCGGGGTGCTCCTCTCGTTGCTTCACATCGGGCTGTCGTTCTTGATTGCCTTCCAGTTACCGTTCTCACCACCGAGACCGTTCACATCGTCCGACCGACGGTTACAGTATCTGCTCTTCGTTCTTCACCCGTACGGGGCCATCCACCGCTGGCTGATTCCGCTCCCGCCGGCAGTCGCCTTGTTCGCGTTTTTCGCCGAGAGCTTGATTTGGGGCTTCGGCATCGCCTGGGCGCTCCGCTGGTTGCGGCGAACTCTCTCGCAGCCGGGCGGGACTGATCGATGAAGCTCCCGTTCCGCCAATCGACCCGGCGATTTCTGCTGTGGGGCAGCGGCCTGTCGATCGCGCACGGCGTCGTGACGTTCGTGCTGGTCGGCCTGCTCGATTGGACGGATGACGTCCTGTTCGATTCGGGCATTCCCAGGTTCCTGATGGACGACCGCATCCACGTCGTCCGCGAGTTTCTGCTGGCGTGCCTCACGCTGCTGCACCCGCTGATCTGGTTGATCGAGCAATGGTTGGCACTCCGGCCGTCGACTCCCGGCTGGGCGCTGCTGGCGGGAAACGCTCTGCTCTACGGTTTCGGCACGGCGACGATCGTCCGCTGGCTGAACCGCCCGCCGAGGTTCTTCTCGCGGTTCGCGTTGCCGTTCTGCACCCGGAGAACGGTCGCTCTGGCGCTGCTGCTGGCGATCGGCCATGTCTTGCTCTCGGCGTTCGTTTACTTCGGCGGCCTGCTCGCGATGGACGAGTCGCGACGTGCCTGGCGGGCATCGGACAACGCCCTGCAACTGCTGCACCCGTGGCTGCTCGACGGCGGTTTGGGACCGTACGCCGCCGCCGGGCCGCTTGTGATTGCCATCGCGGTGTTCGACGCCTTCGCCTGGGGATTTCTGGCGGCGCTGATCGTTGCCGGACTGCGGCGGGTCTTCGTTCACGATCGTGTGAGCAAGCGATGAAGCCGGCGTCGCGCGAGTCTTCCGCGCGTGAGTCCGTCGTCTCTCATCCCGCCAGGCCGTCGTCCCACGCCATGCTTTCGTTTTCGATCCAGGCGAGGTACTCCGGGTTGCCGCCCTCGATCGGCAGCGCGACGACGCAGGGCGTTTCGTAACTGTGAAGCTCGATGACGCGGGCGGTGACAAGGTCGACGTTCCGGCGGTCGGTCTTGGCGATCAGAACCGCCTCTTTCGAGCGTTCGATCTTGCCGTTCCACCAGTAAACGCTCTCCATCCCGTCGAGGATGTTGCCGCAGGCGATCAGACGCTCTTCGACCAGCGTCGCGGCGATGTCCAGCGCTTCAGTGCGGTCGCGCGTCGTGATGTAAAGCAGGACGGCGGACATGGCGTTGAGAGTCGAGAGTTGAGGGCTGAGGCGGCCCGCTCGCGGGGTTCTGGTCGTGACGCTTCTATCTTCCCTCGTCGATCCTCTATCCTCAACCCGCGCTGCGTCGCTGCAACACGTCTGTCGAAACGAGGAACACATGCCGTCGATCGTCGTCGGGTTGGGGGAGCTGCTGTGGGATTGTTTCGGCGAGACGCGGCGGCCCGGCGGAGCGCCGGCGAACGTCGCCTTTCAGGCGAATCAGCTCGGCTTGGCGGGCACGGTTCTGTCGCGTGTCGGCGACGATGAACTGGGTCGCGAACTGCGAGGCTTTCTGAAGGGCCAGGGTCTGACGACGGCGCACGTGCAGGTCGACGCCGACCAATCCACCAGCACGGTGACCGTCGAAGAGACGCCGAACGGACCCGAGTACGTCATCCACGAAAACGTCGCGTGGGACCGGCTGGCCTTCACTTCGGACTGGGCGTCGCTTGTTGGCACCGCGTCGGCGGTTTGTTTCGGAACGCTCGCCCAGCGTACGGAAACCGGTCGGCTGGCGATCGCCGGTTGTCTCGATCATACGGCAAGCGACTGCCTGCATGTGTTCGACGTCAATCTGCGGCAGAACTGGTATTCGCACAAGGTAATCGGCGAGTCGCTCGCCCAGGCCACCATCGTCAAACTGAATGAGGCTGAAGTGCCCATCATCGCGGAACTGATCGGGATCCCGTCTGGCCTGCGCGACTTCGCGGTCGCAGTCGTTGACCGATGGCAGGTGGGCCTCGTCTGCATCACGATGGGCGGTGACGGTTGCCTCGCCGTGACGGATGACGAAACCGTTCGCGTCCGTCCGGAACCGATCGTCGTCGCCGACACCGTCGGGGCCGGCGACGCGTTCACCGCCGGCCTGATCTACGCCCGGCTGCATGCCTGGCCCCTCGAACGCAGCGCCCGCTTCGCCAATGCCGTCGGTGGGCTGGTCGCCTCCCGCCCCGGCGCGATGCCCGACCTGCGAGAGGAGTTCGCGATCCTCAAAAGACGCTTCGAGTAGGTCCTCTGACAGCCTTCTGAGGATTTCGACGATTCGGGCTGTCCCTGTCGCCCAGGGCTGACGCGCGACAAGGGCTGTGCAATCGTCGTTGCTTGCGGCGATGCCGGTGGGTGTCATGGAGGAGCGTCAAACGGACCCGCAAACCGGACCACTACCGAATATGAACCGGTTTGATAGAATCGGGATTACGCTCCCCATTGTCTTTGCGACGTCGAACGAAAGGAACCGGGTCATGGCCAAGGGCAACAACAGTCAGAAGAACGACAAGAAGAACAAGAAACCGAAGAAGGACGTCAAGCAGAAGGAGATCAAGCCGCTCGAACGCAAGCAGCCGTCAGCCGGCTGACCTCACCGTGACACCGCGCACCGGCAAGGCCGCGTGCGGAAAAGGCGCTTTCGATGGACTGGGTCGTCGGACTGTTCCTGGCGTTCGGGCTTCTGTTCTTCTGGGGCGTCTGGATCTTCGGCTACTGGCTGCCGATGGCGAAAGAGCACCAGCGCCAGTTCCAACTGGAAGCAGAACGCGAACGCCGCGCCCGCGAGGCGGCCGAAATGCCGCCGGATGCGACCGAGTCGTAAATGCGCTCGGGCGAGCGGCAGGCGTCAGCCTGCCGGTGAGTGCTTCGTCGCCTCCGCGATCGAACAACTCCCGGAAATTGCAGCCTCGTCGCATCGGAAGAACGAGGGAATTGAACGACGGGCCGCGAGCGAGTTCCTGCCGAACTTCGAAGGGGCCGACGCGATGACTGCCGCCGCCATTCCTGCCGTCCCGCCGCTTGCCGGTTTGTGTTCGCTCGACGACGCCCAGCGGACCGCCCTGTCGGTTGAGGAGTGCGTCGGCTGGATGAAGCGGCATCATTACGTGCTGCGGCGGCTGCACGGCATTTTCACGGCCCGGCTCACGGCCGAACCGCTTTATGAACTGAAGACCGCCTTCAGCCATCATGCCTACCTGTGTTCCGAGCACGTCACCGTCTACCGCAAGCGGGTCAGCGAGCTGCGCGAGCCGCCGCTCGGGCTGGATGCCGTTCCGCATCCCGCCCTTCAACTCGCCTGCGACGAAGTGCTCGCGGCGCCGACGACGGCGGCGCTGCTGCTCGGGCTGTATGAAGTGCTCGTTCCGTCGCTGATCGAGTCGCTCGACGCCTACCTTGCGACGACGAACCCGCTCGCCGACGCCCCGAGCGTCCGCGTCACCCGGTTCTGTCAGCTGGAGATGAACGATCTCGTCCGCTTCGGCGGACAGGCGATCGCCGCGGTCGTCACTGACGAAGATCGCGATTCGCTGTCCGACTGGATCGGGCTGCTGCGAAGCGCACTCGCCGCTGGCGGGCTTCACGGCCGAAGCCCGAAAGCCCATCCCTTGCAAGGGGCGGGCTTCGTTCGGCAATTCTCGGCGACGCCCTACGTCTACGACGCCGTCCCCAAGCGCGACTCGCGGTTTCACGACTCTTATAACGCCGGCGTGAATCCGGAAGCATTTCTTTATGACGAGCGGTTCGCGGCTCGCGACAAAGTCTTAATGATGTATTACAAGCGGCTCCGCGAGCTGGATGTTCCCGAGATGATGGCCAGCATCCTCTACGAAACTCCCGGCAAGCCGTGGAAGTATTACGCCGACATGAGCCGGCAATTGTGGGACGAAGCGCGCCATTCGCTGCTCGGCGAGGTCGGCTTCGCGGCCCTCGGCCTCGACTGGTCGGCGATCCCCGTCAACTACACCTGGTCGCTGAACCTGAATACGCAACTCACCCCGCAGGAACGCCATGCGGTGCTGTTCTTCATCGAGCAGGGATTAATGCCCAAGACCGGAAAACGCTACGAATGGGAGGTCGCGCAGGCGTCCGGGGTTCCGCTGGCCGCATTGATTCAGGACTTCGACTGGGCCGACGAAGTGCTGCACGCGCAGCTCGGCCGCGAATGGTACGTCGCCGACTTCGGCGACCTCAAGCCCGCGATGGAGTACGGCGACCGCTGCTGGTCGAAGGTGCTCAGCCACTGGCGCGACTATCGCGACAAGGGTCTGACCACGCACCGCAACTGGTGGCCCGACCTGTACCGCGCGGCCTGCAAGCAGTGGGGCGTCGAACCCGACCCGGCGGCCCTCGCCTTCGACGAAACCTATGAGGACAAACGGGCGGATTTGAAGGCGATCGAGTAGGTCAGGCTCCCGCCTGACGCGAACACTTTGAGGTCGAACGCGGGAGCGATGTTCGGACCCACCGGCAGGCTGACGCCTGCCGCTCGCCGAATCTGCGTCACATTGTCGCGTCGAACACGTCGGTCGTTCTGAATTAGAATGATCTCGCCGACGTTCGAGTTCTGATCAACCTCGAGGAGCAACGCGATGCAGGGTGTACTGGAGTTCGTCGCCGTGGTGGGCGCGATGCTGGCGACGGCGTGGGCGGTGTGACGCCGCATCGTTGCGTTCGCTGGCCGTATTTCGTGCTGCTGGCGGGCTGCGGCGTCGCATATTTCGCGTTTCATGCGGTGCGGGAGCAGCTTGCGCCGGGCTTCGTTCGCGAATCGTTTCCCAGCGTCCTCGCGCCGCTGGTGATGTTCGCGATCGTCGAGCTGACGCCCCGCGTGCGGTTCCGCAACCGGCGGATCAAGTACGCCGTGCTCGCTGCGACGACGTTCGTCGCGGTCGTCTGGCTGGAAGTCGTCGTTCCGCGATGGACGGCCCGTGCGACCGGTGACGCGAGCGATGCGGCGGCGATGCTTCTCGGCTTCTTCGCGTTCTGCGTGTTTGATTGGATCGCGGGCGTTCGACGATCGGGCACGGCTTCGCTACCGTGACGGCGTGTCGTCCCGTGGAGAACGCCAGCGATGCCCGTACAACCCCCGATCGTCGATCTTGCCGACGCGATTCAACTCGCCGTCGCGCCGGCGTTCCTGCTCGCCGGGGTCGGTTCGATGCTGGGAATGATGACGAACCGGCTGGGCCGCATCGTCGATCGCCGGCGGGCGCTGGAAGAAACCGAGGTCGCCTGGCGCGATCCGAACGCCGTCGAGACCGAACTGAAAATTCTGCGGCGTCGGGCGCTGCTGATCAGCCGGGCGATCAGCCTATGCACGATCGCGGCGCTGCTCGTCGCGGGCGTGGTCGCCGCCCTGTTTCTGGGCACCTTCGTGACGGTTTTGCGGGTCGATTTCAGTGTCGCCATCGCCTTGGCGTTCGTATTCGCGATGTCCTCGCTGATCGCCGGCCTGGTCACGTTTCTGCGCGAAGTCCAGATCGCGATCCGCTTTCTGAAGTCGAAGACGCCGGCGGCGCAGCGTACGTCGCCTTGAGCGTCGAGCCGAGCCTCGATTCGGCCGCGAAACTCGTCTTGCCGGCCGCAAGGACGTCGTCCTATAACCCGCGGCCCTTTCGGGCGAACCTCCGCGCCCGGTCCGACATGACTCGCCTCGCGTTTGGTCCGGGCGGCGCTCCCCGTCCGTTTCGAACGCCCCGTCTCCAATGCCGCGACCTTCCCACCGAACCCGGCTGTGCCGAGGCGTGCTCTGCCGCGCCGTCGTGGCAACGGTCGCGCTGTGGGTCGGCGGCTGCGAATCGTGGCGAACGGCAAAGGTCGATCATCCGGTGCTCGGCCCCCCGCCGCCGCGGCTGTCGTGGGCGGAAGCCCCGGCCGACGAAGCGGTCTCCGTCGCCGACGCTTCGGGCGATTCTTCGATGGAAACGACGTCGGGCTACGTGAAGGTCAGCCTCGACGAACCGGCGCCGATTTCGGAATTTGCGGTGATGGCGATCGTCAACGGCGAGCCGATTCTCGCCGGCGAAATCCTCGCCCCGTTCCGCCCCCATTTCATGAAGATGAACGAACAGGGCGCGACCGAACGGCAGGTCGAACAGCTCAAGATGGCGGTGCTCCACAAGCACCTTCCGCAACGAATCGAGACGGCGCTGCTCGTGCAGGCGCTGCGGCTCATGCTCAAGAGCGAACAGCTCAAGCAGACCGAAGAGATGCTCGACAAAGAGTTCGAAAAGCATCTCCAGGAGATCATGCCGCAGCACAAGGTCGCTTCCAAAGCCGAGCTGGAGCAGGTGCTCGCCGCGACGGGAACCTCGCTCGCCGAGTACGAGCAGCACTTCAAGAACAATCAGCTTTCGATGCTGTACCTCGGCACGAAGTCGGGCGAACGGACGCCGGTCATCGGCCGGCAGGACATCGTCGATTACTACGACGCGAACCTCGACAAGTACGAACATTCCGCCCGCGCGCGGTTTCAGCTGCTGATGACGACCGTCGCCGGCGACGGCGGCAAGGAAGCGGCCCGTGCGAAGATGGACGCCGCCTTCGCCGAGCTGGCCGGCGGCGAGCCGTTCGGCGACGTCGCGATCCGTCATTCCGACGGCCCGCAAGCCGAAAAAGGCGGCCAGCACGACTGGTTCAAGCCCGGCGAGTTCAACTCGAAAGACGTCGACCGCGCCCTGTTCGAGCTGCCGGTCGGCGAACTTAGCCCGATCTACGAAATGCCGACCGGCTTCGCCGTCGTGAAGGTCACCGAACGGGAACCGGCCGGCCGCACGCCGCTCGCCGAGGTGCAGGACAAGATTCGCTCGACGCTGCTCGCCGAGGCCCGCAAGACGGCGATCCAGGATCTGCTGGCCGAGCTGCGCGAGAACGCGGTCGTCACGACGTACCTGGAATGATCGCGGCTCTGATGGAATCGCTTCGGACGCGAAGAGTTACGACGGCCTCGAATCGGACATTTTTCAGAAAGTGACGCGGAAGCGATCTTGACAAGTGTCGGGGGTCTCTCTTATGACCCGCCGCGCTCCTCTTCTCTCCCCTCAGATGCGATCTCCGTGAAGCGGCGCCTGCCGTCGCGATCGGAGCCGGCGGCTTCTCCGGCCGCTTGAACTCGAACCACTCACTCCCGAATCGGTGCCTCGTCCCGAGTCCGGCAGCGTGCCGGCAAGGCGACGTCGGCTCCGGCCGTCCGCCAAGGGTAGACCGTGAACGCTGGCCAGTATCCACCGACGAACACACCGGCGACGCCCCGTGCGCCGTCGCCGCCTTACGAGGCGGCAACGCCGCGGGGGGAAACGCCCTCGTCCACCGGCAAAGGCTCAGCCATGGCAAGCCACGACAGACCCCCAGCAGTCTCCAAGGAGGAAGGCGTGTTGGCTCAACGAATCGGACTTATCGCCGGCACCGCCGCTTCGGCCGTCGTCGTCGCGTGGCTGGCCCTCTCGGGCGGGCCGGCGAAGACGGTCCGAGCACAGGTCGACCCGGCCGGCGTCCCCGTCATCAATTCCGCGGTCAACCCCGCACGGACGGCCCTCGCCGAAGGCAAACGCCTCTACCTCGATCGCGACTTCGCCCGCGCGGTTGCGGCGCTCGAACGAGCCGCCGCCCGTTCTGGCGAACTGACCGTCGCCGAACGACAGGATCTGGAAGGCTATTACCGGCGCGCCAAGGCGCAGGCCGCGAACCAGCCGGTCTCCACGGGCAACCTCGCGACGGCGATGTTCGAGCCTTCGTCCGGCGGCCGCACCGGCGGCGTCGAGACGGCGGCCTTCGAACGGCCGGCCGGAACGCCGGGCAATCGCGTCGCCCAGGCCGATGCGATCGGCGGTCCGACCTCGCCGGACGAACTGATGCTCACTGGTCATACCGTGCCGAACACGGCCGCCCCGACCGGCACGCCCCGCGAGCAGGCCGAAGCCCTGATGGCCGAGGCGCGTCGGCTCGCGAAGGCCGGCCGGCTTGACGAAGCCCGCGCAGCCGCGCTGCGTGCCGCCGAGTTCCGCGTCGACTGGGGTCTGTTCGACGAACGCCCCCAGCACCTCATCGCCGAGATCGACCGGGCCGCCCGAACGATCACCGTGCTTCCCGATTATCCGCTCGCCTCGAAGGCGAACGCGGCCGGGTCGACGATCCGCGGCCAGTCGCCCGTCGATGCCGGCGTCGAACAGTCTCAGACGCTGCTGCGCGAGGCTCGCGAGGCGATGGTCGCGGGCGACCTCGACGTCGCGAAGACGAAGGTCGCAGCGGCCGAGAAGCTCGACGTCGTCTACGGCGTGTTCGACGACCGACCGGAACTCGTCCGGAAAGATCTCGAGCACCTGATGGCCGGCGAAGCGGCTTCGGCGAAGAACGTCGCCGCCGCGACTCCCGCCGCCGCTCCCAGCGAGACCAAGAATCAGGCCGACGAACTGCTGCGACAGGCCCGGCTTGCGATGCAGGCCGGCAACGTCGAAGAGGCGCTCGCCAAGGCCGAAGAGGCCGAAAAGCTCGGCGTGACCTACGGCCTGTTCGAGGATCGTCCCGAACTCGTCATGGCCGACGCCGGCCGCATGGCCGACCGCGGCCCGAACACAATGATCGCCGCCGCCGAGCCGCAAGGCGAAGCCGCGACCGAGACCGCGAACCCGTTCGCCGCCGCCGAGGCGGCCGGCGAATCGCCCGCTCCGCAGGTGGCCTCGAACGACGACGCCGCCTCGGCCCGCGAGCTGCTTCGCCAGGCACGCATCGACTTTGAAGCGGGCCGCCTCGACGCAGCCCGTCAGAAGGCGACGGCGGCCGCGAAGTACGACGTGACCTACGGACTGCTCGACGACCGGCCCGAAGTACTGCTCTCGCAGCTCGACTCGGTCGGTGCGACCGACGCCGCACGACCCGACGCGGCGAACGTCGCCGCCGCCGAGCCGCGCAATGCGAATCCGTTCGCCGGCGCCGAGATGACGACCGACCCGTTCGAGGCCGGCGGCGAGATCAAGCAGGTCGGCAGCGGCGCCACCACCGCCGCCGCGGAACTGCCCGTCGTCACGCCCGAAGGGGCCAGCGCCCTGGAGCTGTACGATTTCGGCGTCGCGCGGCTCAAGGCGCATGACGTCGACGGCGCTTACGCGGCGTTCCTGCAGGCTCATCGATCGGGTCAGCGGCTCGACGAATACCGCCGGCAGCAGCTGCAGAACTATCTGCGCGAACTCGCTCCGAACGCCGGCGGCATCCGCCTGGCCTCGGGCGAAAGCGACGGACCCGGACTGCTCGCCACCGACCCCGGTTACGAAGGGGAAGGCAGCCCCGCGCTGAAGGCGGCCACGCAGGCCGAGGCCGTCAAGTTCGACAAGCTTCGCACGGAAGTCCTCAACGCGATGTTCCGGGCCGAACGGCTGCGCGAGAGCAACCCGACCGAGGCGATCGCCATTCTCGATCGCACGGCGTCGGCTCTCCCGGCTTCCGGACTGCCCGAGCAGACCCTCGCGCCGCTCTCGCGGCAACTCGATCGCTCGAAGGCCTCGATCGAATCGTACGCCAAGCAGATGGCGCCGAAGATCGAGCTGGCCGAGCAGAACTCGCAGGTCAAGGAAGACATCAAGCGCGAGATGGAGGCCAAGGCCCAGCGCGAACGCGAAATGAAGAAGCTCGTCGACAAGTACAACGAACTCGTCGATCAGCACTCTTTCGCCGAGGCGATCCTCGTCGCCAAGCAGGCCAAGGAACTCGATCCCGAGAACGAAGTCACGGTCACGATGCTCTACAAGGCGAAGGTCCTCTACGAATCGAGCCGCCAGAGCGAAGTCAACGAGGCGAAGGGCCAGGGCTGGCTCGACGCGCTCCACGAAGTCGACGTCGCCTCGATCATCACGACCGACGAATACAGCTTGCCCAAGAACTGGGACGAGCTGTCGAAGCGGCGGGAGGGCAAGTACGGCCCCTCCGCGAAAGCCGAGACCGAAGAAGAGAAGCGGATTCGCAGCAGCCTCGACCGGCAGATCTCGCTGCACTTCGACAACGTGCCGCTGTCGCAGGTCGTCGCCGACATCCGCGCCAAGGCCGACGTCAACGTCGTCATCGATGCCGCCGGCCTCGACGAGGAAGGCGTCACGTCCGACACCCCGGTGTCGCTCGACGTCGACGGCATCATGCTCAAGAGCGCGCTCAACCTGCTGCTCGAGCCGCTCAACCTGGGCTATATGGTCGACAACGAAGTCCTCAAGGTCACCAGCCGCATCCGCCAGCAGGGGTCGCTCGACGTTCAGACCTACCCCGTCGCCGACCTCGTCGTGCCGATTCCCAACTTCGCCGGCAGCGGCTCGGCGGCGGGCTTCGGCGGACCGGGCGGCGGGAACGGCATGAACTTTCCCGGCGCCGGCAACATGAGCATTCCCTCGATGGGCGGGCCGCAAGGCCAGCCCTTCGCCCAAATGGCCGATCCCGGCGCGATCATCGACCCGCTCACCGGTCGTCCCTCGGGCGGTTCGGCCCGCGTCAACAGCAACCCGCGGGGCGTCGACTTCGAAACGCTGATCGACCTGATCACCAGCACGATCGACCCCGGAACCTGGGAGATCGTCGGCGGGCAGGGCGTGCTGCGGCCGAACGACACGACGCTGTCGCTCGTCGTTCGCCAAACGCAGGCCGTGCATGAAGAGATCGCCGACCTGCTTAGCCAACTGCGGCGGCTGCAGGACTTGCAGGTCACGGTCGAAGTGCGGTTCATCACCGTCAGCGACGACTTCCTCGAATACGTCGGCGTCGACTTCGACTTCGACGTCCAGGACAGCATCGGCGGCCCCGTCGGCATCGGCTTCGGTGAAGAACTCAGCCCCGGTGCTCCTCCGGGAGGCGGTCAGACCGGTCAGACGGGGACGCAGGGCACGACCGGCCAAACGACAAGTCCTCTCGACCCGCCGGCACGTGACCTGCGGGACTACGACAGCTACCGCAACGGGACACTCGTGGGGCGAAACACATCGACAACTTTCAATCCTGATCTCGACATTCCGTTCCGGCAAGGCTCGTTCGACGTCGGCGTGCCGACGTTCGCCAACCTGGATCCCACAGCGGGTGCGAGCATCGGGTTCGCGGTGCTGAGCGACATCGAAGCGTTCTTCTTCATCCAGGCGGTGCAGGAGGACAACCGGTCGAACATCTTGTTCGCGCCGAAAGTCACGCTGTTCAACGGGCAGACGGCGACGGTGCAGGACAACGTCCAGCGGCCGTTCGTCACCAGCCTCACGCCGGTCGTCGGCATCAACAGCGTCGGCTTCCAGCCGCAGATCACCGTCATTCCCGACGGCCTGTTCCTGACGGTGACGGCGGTCATCAGCGCCGACCGGCGCTACGTCCGCCTGACCCTCTCGCCGTTCTTCACCTCGATCATCGACGTCGAGGTGTTCACCTTCGCCACGCAGGGCAACATCAACATCGGCGGCGTCATCGGCGGCGGCGGCGGCGGTGGCCTGGGCGGCGGCGGACTGGGCGGCTTGGGCGGCGGGCTGGGAGGCGGCGGACAGTTGGGCCTCGGCGGCATCGGCGGCGGCATGGTGTCGAGAAACGCCCTGCTCGCCAGCTTGCCCGCCCAGCAGACCGGCCAGGCCGGTCAGGGCGGTCAAACCGGGCAACAGGGCCAACAGGGCCAACAAGGTCAGCAAGGACAAGCTGGCGGCGGTGATTTGCCCGGCCAGACGATTCAGCAGCCGGTCGTCGACGTCATCAGCGTCAACACGACCGTCAGCGTGCCGGACGGCGGCACGGTGCTGCTGGGCGGCGTGAAGCGGCTGCGTGAAGGCCGCAACATGCAGGGCGTGCCGATCCTCAACAAGATCCCCTACGTCAGCCGGCTCTTCAAGAACAGCGGCGTCGCCCGCCAGACCGAGAGCCTGATGCTGATGGTGACTCCCCGGATCATCATCCAGGAAGAAGAGGAGGAGCTGCTCGGCATTCCGCTGCCGTGACCATTGTCACGGATCGTTGACGAACGACGACAGCCCGCGGGGGCCGCCCCCCGCTGGCTTTTTTATTGTCGCCTTTCGCTCCGCGAAAG
>JBAQZJ010000418.1:0-3918 GCA_049790855.1 Planctomycetaceae bacterium
GCCCTCCGAGCAATGTTCGTCGACACTCGCACGAACGATCTCGGAGGGCTGACGCCGCCCCGCTCGCCGACAGCGACAAGGACGTCGTCATGGCCACGTATGTGTCGAAGCTCGCCGAAGTCCACCCCCGCGCGGTGATCGGTGACGACGTTTCGATCGGACCGTTCTGCGTCGTCGGGCCGCAGGCGACCCTCGGCGACGGCTGCATCCTCGACAGTCATGTCGTGCTGACGGGCAAGACGACCGTCGGAAAGCGGAACCGCTTCTGGCCGCACGTCGCGATCGGCGGAGAGCCGCAGGATCGCGCCTGGAAACCGGCCGACACCGGCATCGAGATCGGCGACGACAATCACTTCCGCGAAGGCGTCACCGTCCATCGCGGGGCCGAAAAGGAAGACGGACTGACGCGGATCGGCCACCGCAACATGTTCTTCTCGAACAGCCACGTCGCCCACAACTGCCGCGTCGGCAACGACGTGATCCTCGTCAACGGCGTGCTGCTCGGCGGACACGTTCACGTCCACGACTGGGCGACGATCAGCGGCAACAGCGTCGTGCATCACTTCACGACCATCGGCACGCTCGGCTTCGTCGGCGGCGGGTTCCGGGTCGTGACTGACGTCCCGCCCTACATGCTGCACGCCGGCTGCGACGATCCGAAGATCGTCACGATCAACGTCGTCGGTATGAAACGCCGCGGCATCAGCAACGCCTCGATCGCCGCGGTGAAACGCGGCTTCAAGCTGCTCTACCGCGAGTTCAAGAAGATCGAACGGGCACGCGAGATTCTCGCGACCGAGTACCCCGCCTTTCCCGACGAGCTCGAGACGCTCATCTCGTTCATCGAGACCCAACAGGACGGCAAGCTCGGTCGGGGTCGCGAAGCGCTCCGCGGAAAGCCGACCGTCGCCACTCCCGATACCCCCGAAGCCGGCTCGCCCCGCATCCGCCGGGCGGCGTGAACGATGCGGGCTTCGTGATGCCGAGGGATTGCAATCCCTCGGCATCCGGGCAAGTCGCAACGTGAAGGAAGAACCTGCATGAAGCTCGCCGTCATCGGTGTCGGGGCGCTCGGCCGCCATCACGCCCGGATTCTGGCTTCACTGCCCGACGTCGAACTGGTCGCCGTCGCCGACCCGAATGCGGCCCAGGCCCGGCAGATCGCCGAGCAGCACGGCTGCGATTGGACGACCGACTACGCGAGCCTGCTCGATCGCGTCGACGCGGTCAGCGTCGCGGCTCCGACGTTCGCTCACCGCGAAGTCGGCACCGCGTGCCTTCAGGCCGGGTTGCCGGTGCTGATCGAGAAGCCTCTCGCCTCGACGGTCGCCGACGCCGCACATCTGGTCGAACTTTCCGAACGTAACAGGCTGACGCTGGCCGTCGGTCACGTCGAGCGCTTCAACCCGGCGTATGAAACGCTGAAAGAACGGGCAGGACGGCCGCGGTACATTCGCACCGAGCGCGTCAGCCCGTTCGCGTTTCGCAGCACCGACATCGGCGTCGTCCACGACCTGATGATTCACGACCTCGATCTCGTTCTCGATCTGACCCGCTCGCGCGTCGCACGGGTCGACGCGTTCGGCGTCAGCATTCTGGGGCGGCATGAAGACGCCGCGAACGCCCGGCTGACGTTCGAGAACGGTTGCGTCGCCGACCTGGTCGTGAATCGCGTCAATCCGTTCGCGAAGCGCACCGTCCAGGTCTGGAGCGAGTCGGGCTGCGTGACGGCCGATCTGACTTCACGAAAAGTCGTTCGCTTCGCACCGTCGCCGCGGCTGCTCGCCGGCGACAGTCCGCTCGATCGGGCCAGTCGACCCGGGGCGAACATCGATCAACTAAAAGCGAACCTGTTCGGCGAGGATCTGACGCTCGAAGAGCCGGCCGTCTCGGACGCCGACGCCTTGACGGCGGAACTGTCGAACTTCATCGACTGCTGCCGTACCGGCCGCACTCCGCGGGTCGACGGCAGTGAGGCTCTGGCCGCACTCGCGGCCGCCGACCGCGTGCTGTCGGGCATCGCCCGGCACCAGTGGGATGGTCACTCGGCCGGCCTCGCCGGCCCGCTCGCCTGGTGCCATCCCGGCGAGATGGACACACCGATCCGCAAGGCGGCGTGATTCCGCCGTGTTCGGCGAGCGACAGGCGTCAGCCTGCCGGTGTGTGGTGCATAGGAAGCAGGTCAGGCCGTGCCTGACGGAACCGCGCATTGCGGCTCGATTTGCGTCAAGCCCAGCCTAACCTACTGGTACTGATCGAGCGCGATCCGCACCCAGCCGGCTTCGTTGTCAGGCAGCACCCAGATGCCGCCTTGCTCGAATTCGCCGCCATAGTCGCCGTCGGTCACATTTTCGGCGTGATACGGGGCGTCGTGCTCCCCGGATGCGGTCGCCGGTGCGCCGGCAGCGAGATTAATACCGTCCTGATAGGCTTCGACTTCCGCCAAGGAGCCTCCCAGTCCCGGCCATTTGAGAACATTGACCTGGAGCGCGTCGGCACGTGTGCGGGGGATGGGCACCGTCGTCGGGACGCTTTCCCCTTTCTTCCACGGCAGCGTCATCCGGCGGGTCAGGACCGTTTGACCGTCGAGCAACAAAACTAGCTCGGCCATCAACGTACCGCGGTCGTTATAGTGCCCGTTATGCGAGTTGACGACCACGACCTTCGAGGGATAAAGACGCAACTTGTCGAGCCGCTGATTGATCGCCTTCCGATCCGCTTCGTCCGTCGCTCCCTCGGCGGCCGACAGGTACCAGAAACGCGCCCGAAGCGTCGCCCGGGAAATCGCGTTCTCGTCGCGGCTTTGGTCGGCGACAGCCTGCCACTGATCGCCGGCGGCGAGTTGTTCCTCGACCGTCGTCGGCTTCCGCAGACCAGACGCTGCGGCGGTCCGCGTCAGTTCGTCATCGCTCCGTGCGAGCAGCGGTAATCCGGTGTCCCAGTCGCCCTTTGAAAAGGCGTAAAACGCCCCCAGAGCCTGATTGGCTTCACGGTCCGACGGCGATTTCTTCAGCACGTCCCGCTCGCGTTCCAGCCGCGCGTATTCCTTCTGAAGGGAGCCGACCTCCCGTCGCATGTCGGCGACCTCCGCTCGCGCCGCAGCGTCCCGCCTGGCGGCGACCGTCGCTCTCGCAAGCAGGGCCTGCGCTTCGGCGTAGTCATCGGCCGCGACCGCCGCCTTCGCCGCAGCGAGCAGTTCGTCCGGAGTTTCCGCAGCACACCTCTGACCGACGGAAATGGCCAGAACTGCGACGGCCGCAATCGCCAAGCGCTGAAACATGTCGTTGGCCCCTGTCTGGTCGTTGGCCCCTGTCTGATCGAGTCGCGTTTTGAAGGCGACGTCACACGCCGTGATCGCCTTGCCGTCTTCTCCACCTTGTCGTCCAGACATGCAAGGATGTTCAACCTTTCAGGGTCTCCGGCCGCTGCCGCAGGCCCGATGTCTTCGAGCGACGTCTGCAGATAGAGTGGCGCTGATTCGACCACCTTGCGGTGAGTTGCTCGCGAGGTGCGTTCGCCTCCTCAGGCTCATTGACGACGTCCGATTGCCCCAAAGAGGCACAAAGGGACGCAATCCGAGCGTCGTTTCGTTTGATGCTTCGGCGCTCGGCACGATGTGTACTTCCTTTTGTGGTCCTTGCACCTCTACACGGCCAGGCTTCTGCCGCAAGCTCCAGTCGAGAACCCCAGCGCTTTCTCAACGTCCAACTTGCGGGCGGAGAGATGTACGACGGACATCCAAGACCGTCGCCCGTCAGAACTATGACGGACATGGACGTCCGTCGCACTTTCAACTTCAGCCGGGACAGAACACCCGTATCGATCACACAGGCAGGACGGGCGGCCAGGTCGTCGTGGTCCGGCTTCCGATCCATGTCATGCTTGGGAATGTCGCCTTTCGTTCCGCAAAAGGGCTTC
>JBAQZJ010000419.1:0-5535 GCA_049790855.1 Planctomycetaceae bacterium
TCCGCCGGCAGCGGCCGCGACGGCCCGGCTGTACGTCGCTCCGACGCTCGATTGGTTCGCCGCCGACCTTCCGCGCGACCCGGCCCGCGAGCCGCGTGACGTCGACCGCGATCAACTCCACTACCGGCAGCTCGACCGGGCTTACTTCGACTGGCTGGCCGGCCAGCTCCACGTTGCGACCGCGACCGGGCTGCTGCCGCCGAGCGAAGGCGTCGACGCCTGGGCGGAGCTGGGCGAGATCGCCGACGCGGCTGTCGAGCTGCGGATTCTCGGGGCGTGGGTGCGCGACCTGTCGCTCTGGCCGACGTCGCCGTCGCGGTCCTACGCCCCGCCGAAAAAATCGGACGCGATCGCTTGGGGCAATGCCGGTCGGGCTTTGCGTCGCGGCGTGCCGTTCGTGCGGCCCGAAGTTTCCGGAAATCGGAAAGTCAGGCTTGCAACCGACGACGGCCCTGATACGCTGTCGACAGATTTGTGATTAGTTTTTTACTTCGCACAAACAGAGCGGCGGCGAACGCATGGCAGTGTCGGAGCGAGAGCGACTGGAGCGATGCCGGGCGGCCTACCGCGAGCGGTTGGCCCTGCAAGGCGATTCCGAGCGGGTGATCAACTACGTCCTCGGCGAGATCGGCTGTTCGCAGGCCAAGTTGGCCTACGCGCTCAACATGAACGCCATGCACCTCGGCAACATCAAGCGCGGTCGGGCGGCCTTCACGTTGAAGCTGGCGGTCAGGCTGCTTGAACTCCTCGAATCGAAGGCGGGCGGGCATGAACGGGATTCCGAAGACGATGCTGCCGGTGTTGGTGACCGGCAGCCCGCGTGATTTCGTGGCGATGGTCTACTGCCGAACGATGCTCGACCGGGCCGAAGCCAGCGAACGCCGGGCGGCGGCCAGCGAACGCCGAGCGGCCGAGATTCACCGGCAGGCCGAGGCGACGCTGAAAAGCCTGCGTGCCCAGTCGGCCGACATGCGGCTGTTGTCCGAGCGGATCGCGGCCGACAGCGATGAGAGCGGCGAGTCGTGCAAGTCGGCGATCACGGCGATGGCCGTGGCTGTTGTGGCGGTCGCGGTTCAGGCCGTGATCGCGGCGTGTCTATAACCGCCTAGCGGCGGGCTTTCTCACCCCAACCTCGAAAGGCTCCCCCATGCTTGTGCTTTCCAGATGTGTCGGTGAATCGGTGATCATCGGCGACGACGTCCGAATCACCTTGGCCGAATGCAGCGGAGGCCGCATCAAGCTCCGCGTCGACGCGCCGCCCGACGTGACGATCCGCCGCGGCGAGGCCATCCAGCGTGCGACGACGCCCGACGATCACCCGCGAGTGTCCGGCGTCTGCGTCTGCGGCGGCAGCCCGATTGACGAGTCCGGCCGCTGCGACGACTGCAACCGACGCGACTACGGCGGGTGGTGACGCCTGCGGCGGGCTGAAAGGGTGGCGGAATCACAGCAGTACAGCGATCGAAAGTAACGGCATGACAGCGATTGCGGACGCACCGAAGATCAAAGCCCTCGCGCCGTGGTTCGGCTCGAAGCGCAACCTTGCGCCCGAGATCGTCGCGGAACTTGGGCTACATCGTGCGTACTGGGAGCCGTTCTGCGGATCGATGGCCATCACTCTCGTCAAGCCGCAGTGCTCGATGGAGACGGTCAACGACCTCAATGGCGACCTGATCAATCTCGCTCGGACGATTCAGCATCCGACAGAGGGGCCGCGTCTCTACCGTCGCCTGCGTCGGGTATGGATGTCGTCGGAACTGTTCGTCGAATCGGCGACCGTGATCAAATCGGCTGCGTTCGAGTCGACACCCGACCGCGCGTTTCACTACTTCGTGTTCTGTTGGATGGGCCGGAACGGCGACAGCGGAACGACGAAGGTCGGCTATGGATTCTGCAAGCGATTCACGAAGAACGGCGGCCACGCCGCGACGCGATTTGCCGGCGTCGTTGACAGTGTGCCGGCGTTCCGGAGACGACTGCGGAACGTGACGATCCTCAGTGAATGCGGCCTCGGGCTGCTGGAGAGGATCGAGGATGCCGACGGGACTGTGATTTACTGCGACCCGCCCTACATCGTGAAAGGGGCGAAGTACTTCCACGACTTCGCCGCCGACGATCACCGTCGCGGCTGAAGAACTCGGGTGCAGCACGTGGTCGATCGGCAATCTGGTCCGGACAAACGATCCGTGTTTTACCTCGCCGGACCGCGGTCGCATTGCGTTGACCGAAACCGGCAAACGATACGCGAGAGGCTGAAAGGGCCACCATGCCGCGCCAACTCACACCACGCGAACGCCTCGCCGCCGACCTGACCGGAGCCATCGACAAGGCGAAAACCCTGTTCGGCAGCCGCGTCATCGTCGAGCGATTTGGCGGCCTGTCCGCTGACTTCACGATCGGCCTGTCCCGCTGGCGGGTGCGGGCGGTGCCGTCTCGCCACCAGCGCGGCGCCTGGCACGTATTCGAGGCTTCGGCCTACGCCGCACCGAAGCTCGTCGAGCGGTCGGGGACGGCCGGCAAGGCGGTCGGCTACATCGCCTGCCTGGTGCTCGACGACGCCAGCGAAATCCAGCGACTTCGCACGACCGCCCGGCCGCGCGTCTCCCGAAACCGAAACCGCCAAACCCGAAAGGCAGGCTGACCATGCCCCGAACCGCTGACGTGAAGGCCGGTCCGCCGGCAGCAGTCGCAACGCCCCCCCCGCCGCCGCCGCAGTACCGCTACGTGCCGTGCCCCGGCATCTATCGCCTTGTGACGGTCGACTCTGACGGTGCCGTCTACGAGTGCCGCGAGTGCGGCTATACCACCACAACCGTCGACCTCGGCTACCACCCGATCGACGATCACAGCGTCCGCGTGCGGGTGCCGGCGACGAAAGGCGGTGCGGCCAATGGCTGAGAATACCGGCATCGAATGGACGCATCACACATGGTCGCCGTGGCGCGGCTGCACGAAGGTCAGCGACGGCTGCAAGCACTGCTACGCCGACGCGACCTCGAAGCGGAACCCCGGCACGCTCGGCATCTGGGGTCAGAATGGCTCGCGGGTCGTGAATGCGGACTGGAACGCGCCGCTCAAGTGGAACCGGCAGGCCGAGAAGGCCGGCGAGTGGTGGCGAATCTTCCCGTCAATGTGCGACCCGTTCGAGGATTGGACAGGGCTGATGAGTTGGCACGACGGCGACGAGTTCCGCCAGTGCGACTCATGCCAATGGCGTGGTGTGTTGCCGGTGTTGATCGACGTGCGTCGTGGGCCTCAGAAATCGGTGTACGACTGCCCGGAGTGCGGGAAGAAGACTCGCGTGTCAACGATGACCGACGTGCGCCGCCGTCTGTTCTCGTTGATCGACGCGACGCCGAATCTCGATTGGATTTTATTGACTAAAAGACCAGAGAACATAATGCCAATGCTAATGTCGATTGGCTATAATAGCGACCATGACAAAGCGACACGAAGTAATAGCGTATCTGGCGGTCGAGTCTGGGGAACTGGAGATCGACAACGAAGGCCGGATATGGAGGGTAATGAAGCGAACTTACGACCGATGGACGGGCGGGGTGAAGACTACGCCTTACAGGATGGTCCGGGCAGAAATGCCGAATCCGCAAGGGTATCTACAGGTGAGGGTGATGCGAGACAATCGCCGGGTGTATGCGTCGGGCATGATGGTCAAGGACATCGCGGACCGATTCTCCATGAATCCCAAAGCGGTCAGCGCCATCTGCTGTCGCAGAACGTGGCCTCACGTCGCCTGACCCTCCCGTCCAATCTCTGGATGGGCACGAGCGTCGAGAACCAGGCGGCGGCCGACGAGCGGATACCGCACCTGCGTTACGTTCCCGCCGTCGTCCGCTTCTTGTCCGTGGAACCCCTGCTCGGCCCGGTCGACGATCTTCCTCTCGCCGGCATCGACTGGGTGATCGTCGGCGGCGAGAGCGGCCCGAAGGCCCGGCCGTGCGACGTCTCTTGGATTCGCTCGATCCGCGACCAGTGCAAGGCGGCGGGGGTGCCGTGCTTCGTCAAGCAACTCGGGGCGCACGTCCGCGATCTCGGGGCGATGGCGGCTCATTCCTTCGAGCCGGAGGAATGTTGGCCGGCGGGCACGAAGCAGGACGGTACGACGATCCTGCTCGCCGACAAGAAGGGCGGCGACTGGTCGGAGTGGCCGGAAGATCTTCGCGTCCGCGAGTTCCCGCAGCCTGTCGCTGCGACCTGAGTGATTCAACCCCAACCCGAGGAGACCATCCCAATGACGACAGCGACAGCAGCCACCTCCACCGCACACACGACCCTGAACGTGGTCAGCGAGGAGAGCATCACCGCCGAACAGCAGGCCGCAGCCGAGCAGGCAGAAGCCGACGCGGCGCGCGAGGCAGCCGGCCAGCTCGCGGCCCGCATCAACGACCTTCTGCCGAAGTGGGACGATGACGCAGCAACAGAAGGATTGGATCGACGGCGCGACGTATCGGCAGATGCTTGAGCGGAATCGGTTCGCACCAGTCGGAGACCCAATGTTCACCGGCGAGGCCGGGAAGTACTTCGGCGAGGTCATGGCCCGCAAGCGGAAAGAGGTTGGCGATGCGGCGCACGTCGTGGCGTCCAAGTCGATCGGCTGGTGAACAGACCCACTCCGCGTAATTACACATCCTAAAAGGGATTACGTCGAATGAGCGACCCGCAGGAGCGGGCACGGATCGCGACGCCGGCCGGTGTCGTGACGCTGCGAGACGGCGAGTCGGCGCTGATCGACAGTGCCTACCGCGTGCGGGTGAAGTTCCTGCGCGGTCGCGGCCAGCGGGTGGAGCTGGAGATCGTTGCGGTGCCGCCGCCTGCGGCGAGCAATGGTGGCAGTGCTGGAGGCGAGGCGAATGGCGAGGTCGCGGCCGTCGCGACGCCGAAACCGTATCTGTCGAGAGAGGGGAGAGCATGACGCCGGAGCGAATCGCGGAGCTGCGGAAGAGATGCGACGAGCCGAGCCATCTCTGGTTCCGGGGTGCGACGCGGCCCGAACTGGCGGAGCTGCTCGACGCGGTGGATGAGGTCTCCCGGCTGCGGGCGCTGCTCACGAAGATTAACTGGCTGGTCTACATTGACGACGACGACAAGTTCTACGCCGCGCTGACGAGCGAGATCGTGGAGGAGATCGACGCGGCGGACCTCGAATCGAAAGGGGAATCATGAAGCCGAAGAGAATCGCGGAACTGCGCGCAAAGCAATCGAGAGGGCCGGTGCCAGTGCTGTGCGGGCAAGACCTCGCGGACCTTCTCGACACTGCCGATCGTGAGGCGAAATTGAGGGAAGCGGTCGAGGAAGTGCTGCAAGTGATCCACCGGGGTGACGTTGGCAAAAGTGATGTGTTCATGCATCTCGACAAAGCCCTCGAATCGAAAGGCACCCCGGCCCCATGACCGACGCCGCACCCGACCCGCCACCGCGTGCCGAGCTGATCGTCACGACGCACGCCCTGACCCGCTTCCGCGAGCGGTGCGGCAGTCCCGGAGCGTCGCCGTCCGCGCTGGCCGTCCTCGCCGGCGA
>JBAQZJ010000420.1:0-1779 GCA_049790855.1 Planctomycetaceae bacterium
GCCGGCGGGCGACTCGATCCGTTCAATCGCGAAGCCGTGGCCGCGGTGTGAGGCGAGGACGACGTATTCCTCGCCCGTCTCGCCGACCGCCAGCGCCCCGAAGTTCAAGGACGCCGGCCAGGCGGAGACATCGTCGCGGACGACACCCGTCACCTCGACGTCGCGGAGCGGCATCGGTTTCGCACCCGTGCCTGTCACGTCGTCCTCGCCGGTCGCCTCCAGTCGCACGACGAACTCGAACGGGCCGATCGGCAGGTCGCTTCGCGGCGTGACGAGGAGCGTCCACGAACGCGGTCCCGTTTCCGCCAGTTCGGCCGTGCCGGCCGCTTCGGGGAGGCGGGAGATCGGGGGAGACGAGGGATCGGGGGACATGTCTTCCGCCTCGGCCGATCTCCCCTTCCCAAGTGACGAATCCGGCACCGGCGGGACGAGATGCAGCCCGGCGACCGGTGCGCCGTCGGTGAGCGTCACCGCGATCCCTTGCGAAACCGGCGGCTCGCCGGCGATGACCGCGTCGCCGAAGTCGAGCGATGCTTCGGACAGCACGATCGGGTTCGGCCGCACGTCGCCGCGGAGCGTCCAGACGGTCCGCTCGCCGGACGGCTGGTGCGCCAGCGTCGGCAATAGCTCGACGAGGAACTCGGCTCCGACTTCGCCGGCGCGGTGCGTCAGATCGAGCGTCGCGGTCAGTGTCTGCGTGCCGCCGGGCGGGACGCTGAACGTTCGCGGCTCGACCGTCGTGCAGCCGCAGCCGGTGGCGAACTCGGTGACGGCGATCGGCCGGTCGGTCGGGTTCGAGACGGCGAAGACATGCCGGTACGTCGGCTGCTCCCAGGCGGAGCCGAAGTCGAGCGCCCCGGCGGCGACGATCAGCCCCGCCTCGACCGGCGTGCTCCGCCGAACCGCGAGCGTCGCCCCGCCCCCGACGAACGCCGCGACGAGACACAACCCGACCCGCAGTTCAATTCGTCCCCGCGTGAGAAGCCGGCCCGCCGACATGATTCGTCTCCCGCGGCGCGAACGGCCGTGTGGCGGTCGTCGAAGACCGCCGGGATGGGACGAAATAGACGTTCTGTCGAACGCGTGGGGACGATCTTCCGGTTCACAAGCAGCAAGGGCAATGGGGATTTCTTCGGAATCCCCCCCCCCCGGAGATCCCCGATTCAGGGTTCCCGGATCGCCTCTGATTTCGCGCGATAGGGGTTCGACCAGACGCGGCAGACCGGCTCTTTTTTTCTCACGAAGCCGTCGCGCGGCGGGTCGGTCGCCGTCGAATAGAGGAACTCGCCGGTCGCGTCGTTCACATAGGCGAACAGCGGCACGGTCGCGGACGGCGGTGATTTTGCGTCGAAGGCGATCGCGTGAAACAGCGGTTCGCTGTCGCCGACGATTAATCGCCCGTCGCGGCGTCCCACGGGGATCGTATCGACGCCTGGCTCGTCGCCCGCAAAGAAGTCGATCGAGGCCCATTCCTCCAGCGAACTTTGCGTGTCCGGCGATTTCGCTGTGTCCGCTTCGGCACTGAGATGCACAGGAACCGGCAGTTTCGTGCGCGCGTCGTCGAGGTCGAGCCGGTACATGATCTGGTTGTAGTCGTACCGCGGCGTCGGTTCGTCACGGCCCGAGAACTCTTTCGTGTACGTGCCCTCGAAATACAGCAGCCGCCCGTCGTCTGCATCGAAATAATCGTGATGCTTCACGTTGTAGAACGAGTACTTGTCGTGTGTGACGATCTTCGTCGCGTAGACCCACGGCCCGAGCGGTGTCGCTGCTTCGGCG
>JBAQZJ010000421.1:0-11393 GCA_049790855.1 Planctomycetaceae bacterium
GACTCACCAGGTCGCCGGCGGGTCGCTGCCGGGGAACGATTCCATCGACGCTTCGTCGACCGAGTCGACGTCGTCCCGACGAGGCCATTCGCGATGTCCGGCACGCGCGGGATGGACGGCTGTTTGCGGAGTCGATTGGGCGAGCCATTGAGAACGGAAACGCTCGACCATGTCCGACGGCAGCCCCAGCGAATCGAGATCCCTGGGCAGCCGCAATGTGCCGTTCTCGACCGCGCGATACAGCAGGTATCCCCCGCCCAACAGCGTGCCGAGACCGAACAGCGTTCGTTTGCGGCTCAAGGCGAGGAAGACGAGCGCGGCTCCGCCGGCCAGCGGCAGCCAGCCGGGGACGGACTCGAAGTCCGGGGTCGATCGGTATTGCGTCGTTGAATTCTCAGGAGTCCTCATGGCTTCGTCACCTTCCTCGGGCCGCATGGACCCGCACGCTGATCCGATCCAATTCCCCCGACTCTCTCCATCATAGCTCGCGACCGAACGCCGATCGATGGGGGCGGCCCGCAGGCGCACCAACGGCACCTGATCGGCTTCAGCCCAGCACCAGCGTCGCCACGTTGAAGTAAATCGTCAACGTCGTCAGGTCGGTGACGGCGAGCACGATCGGACCGCTGGCGACCTTTGGATCGCGCCGAAGAAGTCCGAGCAGCGCGGGAACCAGCCGGCCGTACAGCCCCGCCGCCGTGACGGCCATTCCGAACGACGCCATCAGCACGGCGGCGAGCCACACGTCGCGTTGCCACAACAGCGCGGTGATGCCGACGAGCGCTCCGCACAGCAATCCGAGCGCGAGCGCGGTGGCGCCCTCGCGTCCCATGCTCCGCAGCAAATCGCGCAACCGGACCCGCAGGCCGTGGTGCCCTTGCAGCGTGAGCGTGAGCGATTGGATGCTGACGCTCTCGGCGATCGCCAGCGTGACGGTGATATACAGCGCGAGAGCGACGACCTGCTGCAAGAGGTCGTCGTACAGTCCGGCGAGGAATGCGCAGAGCAGTCCGCCGCCGATGTTCGACAACAGCCACGGAAACCGCCGGGCCAGCGCCGTCGGAATCGACGCGGAACGCACTTCCTGCAAGCGGACGCCGATGAGTTGGAACAGGTCTTCGGCTTCTTCACGGCGTGCGAGGTCCGACAGTTCGTCGGCATACAGCTCGACGTCGATCACTCCGAGCAAACGACGGTCCGGTCCGACGATCGGCAGCGCAAGAAAACGGTGTCGAAAGAACATTTCGCAGGCGTCGGCGACCGTCGCCGACGCCGGCAGCGTCACCGGATCGGCGACCATCACTTGCGACACAAGCGTGTCCGGCTCGCCGAGCAGCAACCGGCGGGTGGGCACGACGCCGACGAGCCGTCCCTCGGCGTCGACCGCATAGAAGTAGACGATCCGCCCTGCCGGTTTCGCCTGACGGACCGCCGTCAACGCTTCAGCGATCGTCGCATCTGCAGCGACCTGTACGAACTCGCGATGCGCGTGATCGATCGCGGCATCATCGAGCGGAACCGTCTTGAACTGGCGGGGGGACGACATTGCGGGAGGAGTCAGGAGACAGGAGTTCAGAAGTCAGAAAATGGCGATCGACGCTTTGGCTGAGCATACCGGCGATCATTCATCGACAAGCCACCCGCCCCTCCTGGCCTCCCGACTTCTGAACTCCTGAGTCCTCACCTCTCATACCCCCACTCGTCAAATGTTCGCCCCCACTCCCGCACGATCCGTTCGCGAAGCTCTTCGGGCAGATCGCGGTGCGTGTTCTTGCGATAGCCTGCCAGTGATTGAACGTACTCGGCCAGCCGGGGGCGAACGTCGGAGAACGAGGGCAGCTTCAATTCCGAGTAGATCCGTTCGACCTCGGCCATCGGGTTCGCCTCCAATGCGTCGAACGAAGTCTCGGCGAAGCGGTCCGGCGGAATCAGCGATCGGTCCTCGAAGAAGGCATCGAACATCTCGACGTAGTCCCGCAGGATGCGTTCCTGCAGATCGGCCTCGTCGAGCTTCTGATAGGCGAACGTCTTCCACGAAGACAGATGCAGGTGCCGCGTCGACTGGTAGACGGTGTACGGGTCGCGATGGATATGCACGAACCGGGCGTCGGGAAAGATCTCCAGCAGCAGCTTGATGCGACCCGTGTTCGGCGGCGACTTGAGGATCATCGGCTTGCCGTGACGCAGCGTCAGCTTCTTCAGAAACATGACGAACGCCGCCTGCCAGTCGCGCTTCTCGGCTTCGGGAACGCCGCGGAACGTGATGTAACGGTCGTACCGCTCGGCGTGCTGCGGAAACGCCCAGCTCAGGTAGGGCGAATGGAACGTCATCTGGGCCAGCGCGAACTCCTCCTCCGAGGGCGCGTTCGTGCTCAGCGACACGTTGTCGATGCCGAACCGCGTCGAAGGCAGCAGGAACGCCGCCGCCGTCGTCAGCACCTTCTCGCCCGTCAGAAAGGTCCACGGAATCGTCACCTCCGAGAACCGCGGCGACCCGAACCGCTCGTCGATCGCCAGCAGGTTGTGCAGGTGCGTCGTGCCGCTTCGCCAGTGCCCGAGCACGAACAGCGGCGGAGGGATTTCGGTCGCGACGATCCGGCGACCGTAGACGCCCTTCTCGACGACCGAAAACGCCGACGTCACCAGGCTGCCCGCCGTCGCGAACAGCGCCCGCGGCCAATAGGCGGGATGCACGCGAAACCGGTTCTCGGCGAGCAGCCGCAGCCAGTCGCCGAAGCGAATGCCCGTCACCACGCCGGGCGACAGCGCCTGGAAGAAGGCCTGACGCCAGTTCGGACCGGACGGCTTCCGTCCGGCCGGCGCCGGCGAGCCGGGCGACGCCGCGTTCTCCGCGGACGGGGAATCGTGTGCGGTGCTCCTCACCAGAATCGACTTCGACATCCGGGTCGCGAGGGGATCGAGACGAGACCGGATTCTATCGAACAACCCGCCGCTTGTCGCGACCGCGGTGCGTTTTCCCGTATATCGGTTTCACGTGTCTGCAGCGTAACCGGAGGCTCCTTGAACTCGCGCAGATGTGTCGAACAACATCACTGTAGGTCAGCCGCACCGATCAATCACTCACCATGCCCAGCAACGTCGCAGTAGTATTGGTCGGCGTTCGGGAACAGAACAAAGCACGTGTCGCCGCACGAGTAAGAGCCGTTTTCGGGGTCTCCCGCAGGAATCGCGCAGCCGTAGCCGGCAGAGCAGAGACCATCGACGTAGGAACACTCATAGAGATCGATCTTCCCGCCGGTCGCCGTCTTGCTGGTCGAGTTCGGGTCACCGCCCCAGATGTTGAGCCACGCATTCACGTCGAAGTTCGTGCCGCCAGCAGTCAGTGCCTTGAGCCCGATGACTTGGGTTCCGTTACGATAGGTCTTGATGCAGTAGAACTCCTCACATCCCTGCTGGCAGGGACAGCCGGAGCTTGCCTGTGCCGCCGTCAAGGCGCTCAGACCGGTAAGAAACGCAATCCCCGTCAGAATCGACCTCTCGGAGCGAGCAAATGACATCGAAGGCTCCTTGCGAACTATGTTGTCCGATGGCGATACCGTCGCCACACGAGGACGCACGCCAGCACTAACGCGGCGACGCCGCAGACAAAAGAAACGATCCACCAGTTCCAGCCCCCATCCACCAACGCACTGGCACGCCCGGTGCGGGTCGTCATCAGTTCCTCCTGAGAGGCTTTGCTCCGCAGTTCCTGTCGCGTGATCTCCCGCGGCGTGCCGGGTTCCTGAACGATGTAAAGCTTGCCGGCCTCGATGTCGGTGTAGCGCGTTCCCGGCGGGAACTCGAGCTGGAACAGCTCGTCAGGCAAGGTCGGGTTGATCTCGATTTCGGTCACCTCGGCCTTGTAGTCGTGCGTCAGTTTCCCCGCCGGCGTCGTCCGGTGATATCGCCAGCCGGAGAGAACCCAGCCGACGGCCTCGTCCGCCGCATACTCGACGTCAAGCTGAGATTCCGTCACGCCGTCCCGCTCGTAGGTCGATCGGACGACATGCAAATCTCTCGCAGGATCGATTCGGAGGACGTGCAGCGACGTGCCACTTGAAGCCCTTCCCGGAACCTCGGCGACGAGGCATTCGCGACCGTCGACGACTTCGGTCCGATCCGTCATGCGCAGGCCGGATGGATCGAACGGCCGCCGCGTCGGATCAAACGGATGGAACGTGAGCATCAGAGCCTTGAATTCCACGAGGCCACGGGGCGGGATCGGCTGCCGACTTACGGAGCCTTGCGGGAACTCGACCGAGGGCCGGCGTTCCCAACCCTTCGACACGCGGCCGTCGAAGACGGAAAGCGCCTCACTCGGAACGCGCTCGTCGCCCTTGACGGCTTCCTGAGTCAGCCGGGCGCGGCGATCGTCGAACGCGTACGATTTGATCGTCTCCGTCGCGAGCAGCTCTTGGGCCTTCAGACGCATCTGCAGTTCGGGATCAGGAATCGCGATGTCATACCCAGAGGTATCCAGAAGGAAGGTTTCCCGCCAGACGATCCTTCCGGAACGAACCTGCTCCTGATAACTCCGCCAAGCGTCGAGAATCTCCTCCACAGAGTACGATTCCTGCGGCTCCGACGATTCGCCCTCCTGCGCCGAGGCAATCTGATGCGTCGCAAGCCCGATCACCGTCAGGAACACGGATCGAACCAGCAAAGGCTCGCGTCGACGCTGCTCAAACCACCTGAACGTCGCCACCGATAAACCCTCGCGTCGGAGAATCATCAAGGAAGTGACAGCAGAGCCCACCTTACATTGCTGATCGCCATCTTCAAGACGGATACCCCCTGTTCACCCAACATCCCTTAGCCGCGCCACCGCCGCTAAAACAACCGCTTCTGCCCGTCGTTCCCCATCGGCGGCGTGAAATCGTCCACGTTGAACGGCGGCAGTTTGCGGTCGAGGCCGTACCGCCGGGCGAACGTTGCGAACAGGTCGCCGATCTGCCGGGCGAGCGGCCCCGTGCCGCTCATCCGCAAGCCCCATTGCGAGCGGTTCAAGGAACCGCCTTTCGTCTGTCGAATCAGCGACTCGACCTTGGCCGCCTTCAGCGGCTGCGTGCGTGCAAGCCATTCGAGAAACACCGGCGCGACCGTCAGCGGCAGGCGGACGAGCGTGTGGCACGCCTGGATCGCCCCCGCCTCGGCGGCCGCTTTCAGGATCGACGGAATCTCCGAGTCGGTCAGGCCGGGGATGATCGGCGCGACCATCACCCGCACCGGCACGCCCGCCGCCGACAGCTCCGCCACCGCCCGCAACCGCGCCGCAGGAATGCTCGTTCGCGGCTCCATTGCGCGGGCCAGCTCGGGATCGAGCGTCGTGATCGACAGGTTCACATGCACCAGCCGTTTTTCGGCCAGCGGACGCAGCAGGTCGAGATCGCGCAGCACCAGCGCGTTCTTCGTGATGATCGAAAGCGGCTGGCACGCTTCGAGTGCGATTTCGAGGCAGCCCCGCGTCAATCGGAACCTGCGCTCGGCCGGCTGATAACAATCGGTCACGCCCGAGAACGTGACGATCTCGGCCGTCCCGCGGCGATGCGACAGCCACTCGCGAAACAGCTTTGCGGCATCGTGCTTGACGACGATCTTCGTCTCGAAGTCGAGGCCGGCGTTGAATCCCAGATACTCATGCCCCGGCCGGGCGTAGCAATAGCTGCAGCCGTGGGCGCAGCCGCGGTACGGGTTGACGCTGAATCGGAAAGGAATGTCGGGGCTGTCGTTCTCGGCGACGATGTTTCGCGTGGCGTCGGCAAGATATTCGACCGGTCGCTCGGACAGCGATTCCAGATACTCGCGATCCCACTCGACCTGCTCCAGATCGGGTGTCGCATGCACCTTATCGAATCGATTCGGCGGATCAATCTGCGAACCATGCCGCATGACGGCTGCCCCCCAACAGGGGACATTAGAACAGGTGTCCGGTGAATGCAAGGTCTCGCAGGGAGAAATCGGCCGGCGAGAGAACTGTCGTCATGGAACCGGGCCGATGCTCCTGCTCACTTTCGAGCCGCAACACTCGTCCGCGTCCAAAAAGAAAGCCCCGCTGTCGGCGGGGCTTTCTTTTTTGATCTCGGTTCACGTCACGAAGACGACGTCGGGCGTGCTGCGGCGAGTTCTTTGCGGCGGGCACGCCGTTCTCGCTTTTCATCGGCTTTGCGCTTCTGTTCCATTTCACGAGCGCGTTTCGCGAAGGTGGCCGGGTTCGTCTGAGCGATAAGGCACTTCCAATCGGGATAGGGCGGAAACGATCTGGCGAAGCGAACGACGGCGCCACACGGCGTGACGAAGGCGATCGGCGAGCCGTTCCGCGGTCGAGGCATTCTACGGGTTGAAGCATGCCGGGGTACACCCCGCTTCCCGCGACGTTCCGCCCGGCAGTGGTGTTTCCCGCCGCATCCTGACGCGAGTTCTGCGGTTAGAGCCTCTTACAACTCTTTGAAGTCGACGGCGAATGTGTCGCCTTCGGTGATGTCGCCCGACTTCAACCCCCGCACGAACCAGCGGGCACGCTGTTCCGACGTGCCGTGCGTGAAGGATTCGGGCACGACGTAGCCCTGCGATCGTTTTTGCAACCGGTCGTCGCCGATGGCGGTCGCGGCATTGAGCGCCTCTTCGACGTCGCCCTCTTCGAGAATCTGCCAGTTCTTCTGCGCGTGATGCGCCCAGACGCCGGCGAGATAGTCGGCTTGAAGTTCCAGTCGCACGGAAAGCTCGTTCGCTTGCTCGGAGCCGGCCTGCTGTTGAGCCGCATGGACTTTGCCGGAGATGCCGAGCAGGTTCTGAACGTGGTGCCCGACCTCGTGGGCGACGACGTAGGCCTGGGCGAAATCGCCCGGCGCGCCAAGCTGGCGGTCCATGTCGTCGAAGAAGGTCAGGTCGATGTAGACCTTCGCGTCGCCGGGACAGTAGAACGGCCCCGTCGCCGCCGAAGCGAAGCCGCAGGCCGACTCGACGCGGTCGCGAAACAACACGAGTTGCGGCACGCGGTACTCCCGCCCGCTCTCGCGGAACAGGTCGTGCCAGACCTCTTCGGTGTCGGCGAGAACGACCGAGACGAACTGGGCGAGCTCCTCTTCGGCGGGATCGACCGGCCCGGCCTGACCGGGCGGAGCGTTCCGTTGCCGCTGTTGTTGTTGCTGCATCTGCAGCAGCGCCATCGGGTCGCCGCCCAGACACAGAAACAGCACGATCGCGATCAGGCCGACGATGCCGCCGCCGGCGACTCCGACGGTCCGCGGGCCCATCCGCCGGCGGTCTTCAACATTCTCACTGCCACGACGCCCCTGCCATCGCACGGTAGCCGCCTCCGAGATGCACCACGGAATTGAACGGCAGCCATCGTAGCGTGCGGCAGATCGAGGTTCGAGGAGAAACAGTCGTCGGCGAGCGGCAGGCATCAGCCTGCCGGTGGGTTGAATATTCCTTCAGTACGCAAGCGACTGTCTGGCGAGCCGCCCGCGTCAGCCGGTGGGTCATGAATCCCGGCAGGGCGACGCCTCGGCGATCGCTGTCGATCGTCGAGAGTCGGTCGATGGCAGAAGATTGGCCGCCAAGAGTCGCAAGGAACGCAAGAAGAGAAGAGGACAATGTGCCGAACGTCGACATGTCGCACGGAATGTCGCCCTTCTTGCGTCCTTTGCGCCTCTTCGCGGCAACAGGCTTTCTTCCAGGAGACAGGTCTTCCGAGCCGACCGATCGTCCGTTTCACGCGGCGAGCGAGTTGACGACCGACAGCGGCGCCGCCGATCGTTTGCGCAAGTACGCCTTCGCCGAGTCGGCCATCGTGACCAGGGCCGCACCCATCATGATCGCGTCTTTCACGACGAGCCGGCCTTTGCCGCTCAGGTACGGAAAGCCGTGGTGCGCGTCGCCGAGCGCCGGCACCCACGATTCGGGGGTCGTGATCAGGAACGAGAGCGTGACGAACGACATGATGAAGACGAGAAAACTGCCGAGCGTCGCCACTTGCGGCAGCCACGGATGCAGGCAGAGCATCAGCCCGTAAACGACGATGACGGCGCCCAGCCCGTAGGCGAACAGGTAGGTGTTGTTCGACTCGTGCCACTCGCGGTTCGCGGGAATCATCTCGCCTTCCTTGTTCATGTGGCTTTTGTAGTCCGGCGCTTCATGCGCGAGGAAGAAACTCATGAACGGGCTGTTGGCGACGAAGGGAATGATGCCGTCGGCCTCGTACGGAAACGCCTTCAGCCCGCCAATCCACAACAGCACGACGATCAGTCCGAGGCGGGTGACGGCGATGCCGGCCTTGTCGGCCCGCGAGGCAGCCTGATAAATGCGTTCGACGGTCATGTTCGATGATCTCCTGTGTGCGATTCGAAAGCGGTCACGCGCCCCGCTTCGTTGGCGACGGCAATGATGCCCGACGCTGTAACGATCGCATTCCGTCCCGCCGGCGGGAATGGACGAACGACGCCGTCGCATGGACGGAAATCCCGCCCGGACACTCGCCGCACAGCGCTGTAGGGAACGCCCTCCGTGGCGTTCCGCACGACGGGTGGCTGGGGTCGGGCCGCAAACCGTGTTGCCGAGCACGAACGAGGCGCACGACAATCGGCTTCCGTCTGGGGTGACGCAATCACCGCGGATGAGGATGCCCGCGCCGATTCGCGTCGACCCCAGCCACCCCGTCGATCGAGGCCACTCCCGGCGGGACTCAGTCGTCCGTCAGATTCCGCCCGCCGCGGATTTCCGTTTCGTAGTCGCGGAAGAAGGTCGGCGAGCAGCCGGCCGCCTGGCGAAACAGCCGGCTGAAATAGAACACGTCGCGAAAGCCCAGCTCGAAGGCGATCTGCTTGATCGGCCGGCGGGTGTGCAGCAGCTCCCACTTCGCCTGTTTCAGCAGCCGCTCGCGAATCAGCTCGGTGACGGTCTTGCCGAGATGCGTCTTCGCCAGTTTCGCCAGCGACTTCGGCGCGAGGTGCAGCAGCTCGGCATACTCTCCCGGTCGATGATGCGTGCGGAAGTGCCGCTCGACGAGTTGCTTCAGCTCGTCGATCGCTGCGGGCCGTTTCGGTTGCCGGCTCCAGTCGACTTCCTGCTGCTCCAGTTTCAGCCGGGTCGCCCGGACGAGCAGAATCTTGAGATACGACAGCAGCACTTCACTGTGCGCCAACCCGGCCTCGCGCAATTCCCGCTTGATCGACTCGAGCAGGTCGCCGATCTCGCGTTCGCGGTCGGCGTCGAGACGAACGACCGGCTCGCCGTAGACGTCGTTGAACAGCACTCCGTTGCAGCCCACCTCTTCGTGATACGTCTCGATGCAGAAGAAGTTCGCATGGAAGCCGAGGCACTCGCCGTCGATCGGCTCGTCGGCGGCGATTCGCGCCGCCTGATACGGGACGGCGAACAGCAGCGAACCAGGACCGAACGCCACGTCGGCGAGGTCGACGTGGAACGTGCCGCACCCCTGCTTCACCCAGATCATCGCGAAGCGATTGGCACGCCGGCTCCAGATGGCGCCGGCGTCGAGCGTCAGCGGTTCGACCGCCAGAGCCTGATCCCCGACCCGCGGATCGATCAATTGCAGCGCGACGTCGTCCATACGGCTTGCGTGTTACGGACAACCGCACCGCCCGTCAAGGTTGCCTCAGAGCCGCGACCGTCAGGGAGCGTTATCGACGAACCCCGCGCAGGACGCGAATCGCGTGTCTGCGGGACCGACTCGAAGGAATTTTTCAGAGCCACGACCGTCAGGGCTGGCGCTCCACCCACCGGCAGGCTGACGCCTGCCGCTCGCCTTGTTCGGGTGAGGCCGTTGTTCTGATCGGGTATCGGGTATAACGGCAATCGAGGCTGAGAGGCTATCCGTGGCAGCGACCCCTTCCGACAGTGAGGTCCGTTCATGTTCGATCGACGTTCCTTCGTGGTCGCTCTCGCCGGGGTGATGGGGGCCGCGGTTGGCGACCTCGCCGAAGCCGCCGAGGCGTCTCCTGAGAAGCCCGCGATGCAGAAGATTCGCGTCTCCGACGACGCGAAACGGTTCGTGTACGCCGGGTCGGGCGAGACCTTCGTGCCCTGGGGGTTCAACTACGTCGGCGTATTCCGCACGATCGTCGAAGAGACCTGGGCCGACGACTGGTCGCGTCTCGAAAAGGACTTTCGCGACATGCGAAAGCTCGGTGCGAACGTCGTGCGCATTCATCTTCAGTTCGGCACGTACATGACGTCGCCGGACGAGGTGAACCAGGCGGAACTCGACCGCCTGAAACGCATGCTCGACCTGGCGAGCGAGACGAGGCTGTATCTCGATCTGACGGGGCTGGGCTGCTATCACCTCGACCATGTGCCGGCGTGGTACGACACGCTCGCCGAGGCCGACCGCTGGCAGGCGCAGGCGAACTTCTGGGAAGCGATCGCGAAGACCTGTGCCGGGCATCCGGCGGTGTTCTGCTACGACCTGATGAACGAGCCGGTCCTCGGCGGACCGCCGAAGGACGGCGAACATCCGTGGCTGCTCGGCGAGCTGGAAGGCTTCTACTTCGTGCAGAAGATTTCCAACGATCCGGCCGGGCGCGAAGGCGTCGACATCGCCGAGGCGTGGGTTGCGAAGTTGACGGCGGCGATTCGCAAGCACGACCCGAAGACGCCGATCACCGTCGGAGTCATTCCGTGGGCGCAGATCTGGCCGAACGCGAAGCCGGTGTTCTACTCGCCCGAGGTCGGCAAGCATCTCGACTTCGTGAGCGTCCACTTCTATCCCGGCCGGGGCGAAGTCGAGAAGGCGATCGCCGCACTCGCCGTGTACGACGTCGGCAAGCCGCTCGTCGTGGAAGAGACGTTCCCGCTGAACTGCTCGATGGAGGAGATAGACGCGTTCGTCGAAGGCGGCAAGGACCGCGTGGACGGCTGGATCAGCCATTACTTCGACTCCACGATCGACGAGCACAAGAACGGCGCCGAACCGCACGGCACGGCCCCCGACGCCCCGTTCCAGGTGTCCGTCGCCGGCTTCCTCGAATACTGGCGCGACAAGGGCCAGTCGATCGCGAACACGACGCCGACGGAGTGACGCCGGACGGGACTCTCCGACGGGCCGCGAACCCCGTCAGGCCGCGGGTCACATCGATCGACGCGCTTCGACCGCGCGATCGGAAACAGCGTCGATGTCGTCAGGCGGAGCCTGGCCGACGGCGGAACGCCAGCCCCTCGTGGGACTTGCATTCTTAAACATTGTCAGGGCCGCCGATTTTTCCGTCGATCACCCGACCATGAAATAACGACTTACGACCGAAAACGTCGGCGAGGTCGCGTTAGGTTGAAGGGGGCGTTTCGACGCTTACTGCACCTGCGTGTTACGACGAAGCATTCTAGACCCTGTGTCGTCGCAGCATTCGCAGAGACCCTTCAACACTTCGACCGTGAGC
>JBAQZJ010000422.1:0-3548 GCA_049790855.1 Planctomycetaceae bacterium
CTCTGGGCGCTGCTCAACAGCGGCGAGTTCGTGACGGTTCCGTAGCGGCTCGTCTTACGAACGACCTCAGGTCTCGGAATGTCGTCTTTCGCGGAGCGAAAGGCGACACCACAAGCTGTCATCAGAGCCGCGACCGTCAGGGATCGCTTGTCGGCGCGGGTTGCCACAGAAACGCTCCCTGACGGTCGCGGCTCTGATCGCGGAACGATGCCGGGAACGCCGGCAGACCGCGCGGCTCGGCGGGCGCCTCGTCGTACCGAACAACGCTACAATCGCGTCATGATCCTGCATGTCGACATGGATGCCTTTTACGCATCCGTCGAAGAGCGCGAGCGACCGGAACTCGTCGGCCGGCCGGTCATCGTCGGCGGCTCGCCGCAGGGCCGAGGCGTCGTCTGTGCGGCGAACTATGCCGCCCGCAAGTTCGGCGTTCACAGCGCCCAGCCGGCGGCGCGAGCGGTCCGGTTGTGTCCGCAGGCCGTCTTTCTCAAGCCGCGATTCGAGTTGTATTCGTCCGTCGGCCGGCAGATCCGGTCGATCTTCCACCGCTATACGCCGCTGGTCGAACCGCTCAGCCAGGACGAGGCGTTTCTCGACGTGACCGGCAGCGAACGTCTGTTCGGCGACGGTGAAACGATCGGCCGGGCGATTCAGATCGCGATTCGCAAGGAGCTTTCGCTGCCGTGCTCGGTCGGCGTCGCACCGACGAAGTTCGTCGCCAAAATCGCGAGCGATTTGCGCAAGCCCAACGGATTCGTGGTCGTGCGGGCCGAGGACGTGCGGACGTTTCTCGATCCGCTGCCGGTCGGCCGGTTGTGGGGTGTCGGTACGAAGGCCGAGGCGAAACTGGCGGCGCTCGGCATCACCCGAATCGGCGATTTGCGAAAGTTGCCGCTCGAGTCCCTCACGGCGGCCTTCGGCGAGCACGGGAAGAAGTTGTGGAACCTCGCGAACGGCCTCGACCCGCGCCGAGTGGTTCCCGATCACGAAGCGAAACAAATCAGCCACGAGACGACCTTCGCCGTCGATGAAATCGATCTGGAAATGTTGCGGGCGTGGCTGTCGGAGCTGGCCGGTCATGTCGGCCGACGGCTGAGGCGTCACGGGCGGACGGCGCGCACGATCGTGTTGAAGCTGCGCTACGACGACTTCACGACGATCACCCGCAGCACAACGCTCGCCGAACCGACCGATGCGACGAACGTCCTCTTCCGTTCGGTCGATGAACTGCTGCGAACCCGACTGCCGAAACGACGCCTGAGCGTGCGTCTTCTCGGCGTCGCCGTGACCGGCCTGTCGACGACGGGCGGCCAGAAACTGCTATTTCCGGAAACCACCGACGACCGCCGTCCGAACCTCGACGCCGTCGCCGACGCCATCGCCAGCCGCTTCGGCCGCGACGCACTACGAAGCGGGTTGAGCATCGGCCTGGAACGGCGGTAGAAAGTGCCGCGCGCGAGATGTCGTCGGCAGCGTCAGGCCGCCTCGCGGAGCGGGCCGGTCGGCTCGATGACGATGCGTCGGGAGAGCTTGATTTTGAGATACCGCTCTCCGCGGGCATCGTAGAAGTAGATCACGTTGTGATCGCTCGCCCAGATCGCCCCCAGCCGCACGTCGCGCGGTCCCTGGAGCGAAAACTGCAGCCCGCAAAAGCGCGTGCGGCGAGTGAGCGACATTTCGCTGAGCGGGAATTGGTCGGCGAGCAGTCCTTCCTTGCCGCAAAGCGTCTGGTGGACGAAGGCCCGCAGGTCTTCGAGCGAACAGAGGTCGTCGTGGCTTCCTGAAATGGTGCTTTCGGACATCGGGCACGGTTCGCGGTCGGGTGGCGGACAGGCATCTGGCCGGTCTTCCCACGGGCCTCCGTGGCCGGGGTGTTCGTCCCGGTTCATCGGCGCGCCGATTGTCGAGACTTCGCGGTTCTGCTTCGCCCCCGGAGGACCGTCACAAATCGATCGTCCGCCCCGTTGAGCCGGTCGACTGTGCCGGATGAACGGGATCGATCGCCGATCAGGCTGACGAATCCTGCGAATCGGCGGAACTTGGAGGCTATCCGGAAACCTGCCGCGCCAGGCGGACTTGTCGCAGTCCCCTCACAAGAACCGCGCGACCCGCTAGCATAAGGGCGCTTTCGAGCCGTGGTTTCCGCCCGCATCGCCGCCGGAGTTTCGACGTGCCGTTGATTTCTGAAGAAGAGCTGCAGTCGCTGACCGAGCAGCTGCTCGTCGCCGGCGGGGCGTTGCCGAACGAGGCGGCGATCGTCGCGAAGAGCCTCGTCGAAGCGAATCTGCGCGGTTACGACTCGCACGGCGTGATGCGATTGCCGCAATACGTCGAATCGATTCGCACCGGCGAGATTCGACCGGGGTCGACGTTAACGGTCGTCCACGAGACGCCGGCGATGCTCGCCTGCGACGGCGGCTGGGGATTCGGACAGGTGCTCGGCTGCGATCTGACCGGCCGCCTGATCGAAAAGGCCCGCGAGGTCGGGGTCGGCTGCGGAACGCTGCGAAACAGCTCGCACGTCGGGCGACTGGGCGAATATGCCGAAATGGCCGCGGGGGCCGGCATGATTTCGTTCGTGCTCGTCAACACGCACGGCGGAGCACAGCGGGTCGCCCCGGTCGGCGGCATTCGTCCGCGACTGGGGACGAATCCGCTGTGCATGGGCTGTCCGGGCGGCGAAGACGGTCCGTTTGTCCTCGACTTCGGAACGACCGTGACCGCCGAAGGCAAGGTCCGTGTCGCCAAGATCGCCGGGCAGCCGTGCCCCGAAGGCTGGCTGCTCGACTGCGAGGGCAATCCGACGACCGACCCGAGCACCCTCTACGGCGACCCGCCGGGAACGATCCTGCCGATGGGCGGCACACAGGCCTATAAGGGATTCGGACTGGCGTTCCTGATCGAGTTGTTCTGCAGCGGCCTGTCTGGGGCGCCCGTGGCCAGTGCGAAGCCGACCGGTCCGAAAGGCAACGCCGCGTTCTTCCTGATCGTGTCGCCGGAACATGCCGCCGGGGCGGCACACCTGTTCGATCAGACCCGACTGCTGGAAGAGTATGTGCGAAACGTGCCCCGCAAGGCCGGCGTGACGGACGTCACTCTGCCGGGCGACCCGGAACGGCGTGCCGTCGCGGCCCGTCGCGAGCGGGGTCTCGAGTTCGATGCCGGCAACTGGTCGGCCCTCGTCAAACTCGCCGAGTCGCTGCACGTCGCCGTGCCCGACGCTCAGTCGTAGAATGGACGCGAACGGTCCCTTCGAGCCAGCCATGACTTCGACCGCCGACCATCGGCTCTACGTTCTGCACCCGGACAACTGGGCGATTCGCGTCAAGCCCTCGTTCGATCGCGAGTTCTGTCACGCCAAGTTCCCCGGCGACGAGCATTACCACCTGCTGATGGGCGGCGAGGTTCATCTCGACAACGGCGAACAGAAACTCTGTCTGGACTGTGCGTTACGCCTCGGACACGTCACGGCCGACCGCACCTACTGGCAAAAGGAACGCGGTGGGACGGTGACACCTCCGGAATAGTGCCTTGGAAACGTGCGACGG
>JBAQZJ010000423.1:0-10106 GCA_049790855.1 Planctomycetaceae bacterium
GAGGGAACCTGCGATCGCCTGACGTTTTCGCGTAGACGCATCACGACAAAGCTTTCGTGCTGTTCAGATCGTCACGCCGGCATCGGCGGGCATTCCTAAAGGCTTCGCAAGAACTTCGAGGCGAGAATTCTCCGCGCGCGAAATCGGTCTTGTCCCTCCGCGCCCGAAGGACTACAAATCGCCCCGGTCGCCGACGAAGCACGGCGGTCGGCCTGATTCCGACGGCTCTCAACCGTCGCCAGGCGGACCGGCTTCGCGTGCGTCTGCCTCTCTCCACGTCTCCACTGCATTCCTCTCCCTCTTCGAAGTTTCGGGAACAGACCCGGGCGAGCGTTTGTGCGCGTCTGAAGGCCGGTCCACGGCCGTCGGAGGCGTGCGCGCGACGTTCGTCGCTGGCCGGAAGGACTCTCCCCATGCCGATCCCGGGCCGTCGATTCGTCGTCGTCGCATCGCTGTCGAGCCTCTGCGTCCTGCAAACCGCCTGCGATTGCGTTCCCCGTCGGACGCTCCGTCAGGCGCAGTGGCAGACCTACCAGCTCCAGCAGCGGAACCAGATGCTGGCGCTGGAGCGCGACGGCATCAACGGCGGGTTGCAACATCTGGCCGCCGAAAACCAGGGTCTGAAGCACCAGGTCGGCAAGCTTAACTCGAACCTGCAGATCGCCAACGACCGGCTCAACAACCTCGCCTCCGAACGCGGCGAGCTGCAGAACCGTTACGTCACGCTGCTCAAGCAGGTGACCGACATGCCGAACCCGCTCTCCGATGAAGTGCGACGGCGGTTCGAGGAGCTCCAGAAGAAATACCCGAACTTCGAGTTCGACCCGCTGACTGGCGTCAGCAAATTCACCGGCGACATCCTGTTCGATTCGGGCAGCGCGCAGCTCAAGGGCAGTGCGGTCCCGCTGCTCAAAGAGTTCGGAGCGATCATGAACGCCGGCGATGCGAAGCAGCTCAACGTGCTGATCGTCGGTCATACCGACGACCAGGACATCATCAAGGCCGGCACCGCGGCCGAGCACCCGACGAACTGGCATCTTTCGACGAATCGCGCCAACGCCGTCGCGACCATGCTCGGACGCAACGGCATCCGCGAGTCGCGGATGGGCGTTTCGGGCTACAGCAAGTATCAGCCGATCGTCGCCAACGCGAACGACAAGGCCCGCAGCAAGAACCGCCGGGTCGAGATCTTCGTGCTCGCCCCCGACGCCGTCGTCGCCGGCTGGGAAAAGCCCGGCATCACCCGGCAATGACCAGGGACGGTACGCCCGCGGCGGAGGTCGTTATACTGGCGGCGTCGCCTTTGGAATTCGGAGCCTTCCCGTGACGTCGCCGCAGTCCGCTTCCCTCGATCTCGGCAGGCCGGCCTTCGTGGGCCGGGTCGGCTTTCTCGGCACGGGAAAGATGGCGACGGCGCTCGCGAAAGGGCTGATCGACTCGGGGTTCGTGCTCGCCCACGCCGTGCTCGGCAGCGACGTGGTTCCCGAAGCCCGCCGTGCGTTCACCGACGCGACGCAGGCGCGCACGTCCGAAGACAATGCCGAAGTTGTCGCCGCGGACGTCGTGTTCTTCGCCGTCAAACCGCAGCAGATGCCCGGCCTGCTGAAGTCGCTCGCCGGTCACGCCGACGGCTCGACGCTGATCGTTTCGATCGCCGCGGGCGTTCCCATCGCGACGATCACGCAGGCATTGGGAGAGGACGCGCGAGTCGTTCGCGTCATGCCCAACACGCCGTGTCTCGTCGGATCGGGGGCCAGTGCCTACGCTCTCGGCGGAGCCGCGACCAGCGCCGACGGCGCACTCGTCCGCACGATGCTCGAAACGGTCGGCATCGCGATCGAAGTGCCCGAAGCCTCACTCGACGCCGTGACGGGCCTGTCGGGCAGCGGACCGGCCTACGTCTATCAGATCATCGAAGCCCTCTCCGACGGCGGGGTGCGCGTCGGCCTGCCGCGAAACGTCGCGACTCAGCTCGCCGCACAGACCGTTCTGGGCGCCGCGCAGATGGTCCTCGAGACCGGCGAGCATCCGGGAACGCTCAAAGACGCAGTCACCAGCCCCGGCGGCACGACGATCGCCGGCCTGCACGAACTCGAACGCGGCGGCCTGCGGGCGGCGCTGATGAACGCCGTCGAGGCGGCGACGCAGCGGTCGCGGGAACTGGGTCGATAGGTTCGCCGCTCGATGCAAGTCCGCGACGCCACGCTCGCCGACGCACGCCGCATCGCCGAGATTCACGTCGCGGCGTGGAAGGCGGCCTATCGCGGCATCATGCCAGATGAGTTGCTCGACGGTTTGTCGGTCGATGATCGTGAGCGAAGCTGGCGGGAACAGCTTCGCGACGAACGCCAGCGGACCTGCGTCGTTCTGGACCGAGAGACGATCGTCGGCTGGGCGTCGTGCGGCGATTGCCACGACGACGACGTGCCGGCGGGGACGGCGGAAGTCTACGGCATCTATCTTGATCCGGCCTGGTGGCGACGGGGTGCGGGGCGGACGCTCTGGGAAAGCGTTCTTCGCGAGGCGGCTCGAAACGGCGCTCGTTCGCTGACGGTTCGCGTGTTGGAAGCCAATGCGAACGCGAGTCGCTTCTACGAGGCGATGGGCGGCGTTCTCGACCCGACGGGAAGGAAAATGATCTGTCGGGGCGGTACGAAAATGGCGGAGGTCCGTTATCGGTACCTGGTCGGCGTGAGGACCGACGACGTGACTCGCCTTGGGAAACCGCCTACCATGAAGCAGAACCACTGATTGCAGGAGGATGCGATGACGATCACCCTCGACGCCGAACTGGAGGCGACGCTCGCGACGGCCGCCAAGCGGCGAGGCGTCACGCCGGACGCGCTCGCCCAGGAAATCCTTCGCGAACGGCTGCACCCGCAGCCGATCGAACCACAGGACGATTGGGAGCGACGCCTGCTGGATGCGGCGCGAGACTACGGCGTTTCGCTGTCCAACGAAGCACTCAGCCGTGAAAGCATGTACGACTAGTGTCCTGCCTCCTTGATACAAACGTCCTGGTACGGTTGGCGAGTGCCGGTGATGTTTTGCACGCCGTGGCCGCTCATGCGATCCACGAACTGCACCGAAGAGGGGAAACGCTCCACGTGACGGCGCAATGCCTGATCGAGTTCCGCGCGGTCGCGACTCGTCCGAAAGCGGTCAACGGACTCGGTGCGACGATCAGTGAGGCGGATGGACACGCGAATGTCTTCGAATCGGCATTCCCCCTGCTGCCCGAGACTCCCGACATCTATCCGGCGTGGAAGCAACTCGTCGCCGCGGCCGGGGTCGTGGGAAAGCAGGTGCATGATGCGCGTCTGGTCGCGGTCTGCCAGGTCCATCAGGTGACGCACCTGCTGACGTTCAACACGGCTCATTTCGCGCGGTTCTCGACGGTCGCCGTCAGGCTCTCGGTGCTCGATCCGGCGCGGGATTAGAAACGGACAGGAACGTTCCGTCACCAAGCGTTGGCGCGCGGACTTCTGACGATTCGAGAGAGGCCCCGCTCCGTTCGCTAGGACCGTTGCCACTGGGGCGCACTCTCGGTCCGAACGCGGTCAAGGGCGGAACAGAGTCGCCCCGGCCCGTCGACTTCGCCGATTCCAATGACGGCCAGGCTGGCCCGGCGGTGTGGCGTTGCGCCGTGACAGGTCAGGGACGACGACCGATCGAAACTCTCTCCTGCAAGGATCGCCGATGAAGGCCGCGAGACAGACGTGGACGTGGGCGGGATCGTTCTCTCTCGCCGTCCTCACGACCGTCGGTGCCGTCGCACAGGATCCGCCGGCCGACGAGCCGGCCGTTCAAGCCGAAAAGCCCGCCGACGACCCCGCTGCCGCGACGGACCTCCAGCCGGTGCCCGATCCCGCCTTCGGCGGTGTGCCGCCGGCAGCGAACGTGGTCGTGCCGGGAATGGTGGTGCCCGCACCTTCGATCGGCGTCGCGGCGCCGAGCGTCGTCGGCGACTATCGCGTCGGCCACGTCCACAAGGCCCCGCTGTCGCGGATCTTCTGGTACTCGGCCTACAACCCGTATATCGACCAGTTGAAGGCGCCGATCCGCGCTCGCGTCTTCAATAACGCGCACGCTCCCTACTACGCCGGCTATCGGACCATTCACACGTCGAACTGGACGACCTATTACGTGCCGCAGACGCAATGCTACGCGCCGACGGCCTACGGCTACACGACCACGCCGCCGACCGCCGACCCGAATGCCGTCCACGGCGGCCAGTACGCGAACGGACCGACGGCCTACGCCCCCTATGGTGCCGGGTCGGCGACTTACTTCGGTTACTATGGGCCAGCCGGCTATTAATAAGTTCGAGAGCGCGAGCCGCCGGGTTGATCCCGGCGGCCTTATAATCGGCATCGTTAAATAGAGCCGCCGGGATAAACCCGGCGGCTCGCTGATTTTAACAAGCAACTAACTTATTGGCCGGCGGCGGTTTCCGTGGGGACGACCTGCACCCGTTCGTCGCCCCAGTCGAGGCTTTCGGCGACGGCTTGGGGATACGACCAGGCTTTCGGTTCGGCAGTGTGAAGCACGACCGGGCAGCGCTCGGCCGCCAGGGCGACCGTCTGCGGCACGTCGAGAATCCGCAGCACGTTGAGCAGGCCCGGCCCCTCGCGGTGGCTCGTCGGCAAATCGGTCAGTTCGACCCGAGCGATCTCCGGCTCGAACAGCGACGCATACAAGGCATGCACGGCGGCGTCACCAGTGCCGTGGACCGAGATCGGCGTGTCTCGGAAGGGCCTGGCGGCGATCAGTCCCTGAATCGCCCGCCGCACGTCGAGCACCCGCATCCCGTCGAGCGTCTGGCCGAGCAGCATAAACCGCCGGCGGACGTGGATCCGCTCGTTCACGTCGCCGGTCCAGGCCGTGGGGCCGATGCCGCGAGGGGCGACGAAGGCAATCGCTTCGTCACTGTCGTTCAAGCGGTCGAACTCCGCGGCGAATCGTCCCGCCTCCGTCACGGACTGTTCGCCGAAACGGCTCGGCTTACCTTGAGCGTCGAGTCCGAGCACCGGCCCGACGTCCTTCCAACCGGCGGCGTCTAGAACATGAAGCCGGATCGCCGACGGTTTTTTCAGTCCCGTGCGATTGATGACGTAAATCGAAGTGACGAAGGGATCATGCTCCGACTTGGCACGTGATCCGCCGGAGGGGGGTTCACCGGGTTTCCATTCCTGTCGAATCGCAGAATGTCGCACGCGACGCACGACGAGGCCGTCGGCTTGCGCGGCATCGCCGGTCTTGCCCATGGCCCCGTCCAGGTAGTTCCACCCGCGAAACGTCTTCGCGTTCAAGCCCGAGAGCCATCCGTCCCGCATTTCCGCCCAGTCGTCGCTCGATTCCGGCACCTTCGGCTCGGGGGCCTTGGTGACGAACGACTCGTCGATCGTCGTGTTGCGTTCATCGGCCGGCAGTGTCACAAAGACCTTGAGCTGTTCCGGCTTGAGGAACTTTTCCGTCCGGTCGTCGATCAGCCGCCTGTCGCCTTTCAGAAATCGCTCGAACCAGAGGAAAGCACCGATCCGCAGTTCCTGCGTGTCGCGGTGCGGGCCTTCCGTGATGTGCAGGCCGAGATTCTCCGCGGCGTCGTAGGCGTCGTAAATCTTCTTCGCGACGGCGTGGGTCCGCACGACGCCGTCGAGCGGGAAGATCTCGTCCTTGTCGGAGTTCGCGATCAGCAGCGGCCGCGGCGCGACCAGCGCGGCGAGCCGCGGATAGTCCCAGCGGTAGGTGTTCACGAAGAACATGCAGTCGCAGTGGCCCTCGATGCAGTCGTCGACAATGTGGTTTCGCAGGTCGGTGATGCCGGCGGTGGGGACGGCGGCTTTGATCCGCTCGTCCATCGCGGCGATGTACCAGCTGTAGGCTCCGCCGCCCGACCGGCCGGTGACGCCGATCTTCTCGCCGTCGACCTCGGGCCGCGACTGGAGGTAGTCGATCGCCCGCATGCCGTTCCAGCATTCGACGCCGGCGGGCGTGTAGCCCCGCGAGTTCCACCACCAGCGGTTGTAGCGGTAGGTGCCGTGATGGATGCCTTCGATCTCGCCGAGCTGCAGCGTGTCGATCACCAGGCAGACGTAGCCGTTGCGGGCGAACCAGGCGCCGAAATGGTGATAGCCGGTTTTGTTGCCGAAGCTGACGCCGTCCTTCGTCACCTTCGCATGCCCGCACACGTTCAGGATCGCCGGCAGCGGGCCGTCCTGCGTTTTCGGCCGGTAGAGGTTCGCCGTGACGTACAGCCCCGGCCGCGACTGGAAATGCAGCTTCTCGATCACGACGTCTTCAAGTTCCATCGTGCCGGTGACGGTCGCCTCCAGCGGCGTGCGCTCGGGCATCGGATCAAGCCCGAGCATCTCGGCAAGCTGCTGCCGCAGCGCGGCCTGGTTCTTCCAATCGCCGTCGAGACACGCGTCCTGAAGCTTCGCGGTCTCGGCCTTGAAGTACTCGGCGAGCAGGGCGTCGCCGGGACGGTCGTCGGCATGGGCTGTCGACGAGGTGAGAACGGCCACGACAAAGACGAACCTGAACAGAGTCTTCATTACGTCGCTCTTTCAAAGGGCGGGTCGAGCGGAAGCGAGATGACGAAGTTTCGCCCCGGCAGGGGCGGTATAAGGTAGCCCACGGCGTCAGCCGTAGGGATCGAGTCGTTCGTGCCAAAACATCAACGTCGTTATTCGGAAGGAAGCGGCGGGAGTTTCGGCGTCACCGGAGACGCGTCGAAAGAATCCTGTTGTTGCGGCGTGCTTTCGGCCAAGACCAGATTCGCGACAATCGTCGGGCCGGCTGCCGTGGCGATGTATGCGATGGAATGCAGCAGAAACCAGCCAAGACCTCGCAGCCGTCGCGTTGCAATCAGGTAGAAAAAGGCCGAGATGCCTCCGAACAGGATGACCAGCAATCGTGCAGCACAGGTCATTGGACGGCCGCGGTCGCTCGCGTCGGTGATCACCCACCAGGCGGCCGTCAGTCCGCAAGCGACACTGAAAACAAACGCGAGGTCGCCCGAACCGCTGAACGCGGTGATGCCGTCCAGCGCTGCCAGTCCGTAGAAGACGAACAGAAAGCGTCTCGTATGCCACGGCAGTCGGGCGAGAAACGAATCCTGTGTTTGTGCGTCGGCAATGCCCTCGCCGTGGCCGCAGGCGGGACAGACGGCGAGGTCATCGGGATTGTCATGGCCGCATAGCGGACAGGTCGACATCGCTAAGATTCCTGGCGCTCGCCGTCTGCTTCGTCTGCGCCTGTCCGCTTGCCGTTCTGGTTCTGCATCCCCTTCAACGCCGCATCCAGTTCCTTCACAATCTCGGGATGCTTCGCTGCGACGTTCGTCGTTTCGCCGAGGTCGGTGTTCAAGTCATAAAGCTGCGCCTCCGGGCCGGCGCCGTCGAAGGGGCGTGCCGTCACGCGACCGGGTTTGCGATTCGGGGCCGGAGGGATGTACTTCCACTTCCCCTTGCGCAGGGCCAGTCCCTGACCCTGTTCGACGAGCGTCTCGCGGCCGTCCTGCGATTCGCCGAGCAACACCGGCAGCAGAGTCTTGCTATCCGGCGCAGCATCCGCGGGAACATCGATGCCAACAAGAGCCGCGAAAGTCGCGGGCAGGTCGATCTGGCAGAACAGGGCGTCGGAGGTCGTGCCCGCTTTGATCCTTCCCGGCCACGAAACGACGAACGGCACGCGGGTTCCGGCTTCAAACGAGCTGTACTTGCTGCCGCGGAGCGGGCCGGTCGGGTCGTGGTCGCCGAGGGCCTCCATCGCACCGTCGTCGTAGCCGTCGTCGACGATCGGTCCGTTGTCGCTGGTGACGATGACGAGCGTGTTCTCGGTCAGCCCGTGCGCGTCGAGGGTCTTCACGATCTCGCCGACGCTCCAGTCGAACTCTTCGATGACGTCGCCGCGAACGCCGCAGCCGCTGTTGCCGACGAACCGGGCGTGCGGAGCGCGGGGCACGTGGACGTCGTGCGTCGAGAAGAACAGGAAGAACGGTTCCGCCTTGTGCCGGTCGATGAAGTCGACGGCCTTGCCGGTGATGACGTCGGCCATGTCTTCGTCGACCCAGCGGGCGGCCTTCCCGCCGGTCATGTAGCCGATGCGGCTGATGCCGTTGACGATCGTCGCATCGTGGCCGTGCGTCAGCTTCTGCTTGAGCAGTTCGGGGTGCTCGCGGCCGGTCGGCTCGTCGCCGATCGGCTTGCCGTAGCTGACGGCGATCGGGTCGGCGGGGTCGAGACCGACGACGCGATGGTTCTCGACATAGACGGTCGGCACGCGGTCGCCCGTTGCGGGGATGAGGAAGCACTCGTCGAAGCCGATTTCGAGCGGCCCCGGCTTGACGTCGCCGTTCCAGTCGAGATCGCCGCTGCCGAGACCGAGATGCCACTTGCCGACGACGCCGGTTTTGTAGCCGGCGTCTTTCAGCAGTGAAGCGAGTGTCGTGCGGTCTGGTTCGATGATCAGGCGGGCGTCGCCGGGAAGGATGCCCGTGCCTGTCTGTCGCCACGGATACTCGCCGGTCAGCAGGGCGTAGCGGGAGGGCGTGCAGGTCGCCGAACTGGAATGAGCATCGGTGAACCGCAGTCCTTCCTTCGCGAGCCGGTCGATGTTCGGTGTCTCGACGCAGGTCGCTCCGTAGCAGCCGACGTCGCCGTAACCGAGGTCATCGGCGTAGATCAGCACGATGTTGGGTCGGGCGGAAGGATCGGCAGCCGTGGCAGATGTTGCCGACGGGCTGAAAGCGGCCATGCCGAGCAGGCTCAGAACGCAAACGGCCCGCCGATGCACCAGGCGCGCAGACCCACCCGGTGCTCTTTGCGAGTTGCACATCGAATCGACTTCGGAGCGAGCAGCGCGACCTCGACCGGCGACGCGGCGAACACCTCTGTCGAGATGGCGTTCGCGCCCGGTGTCGCCACGCGTGCGATTGTCCTGCACGCAGCGACGGCCGTCAAAGCGCCGCTGGTCGAACCTCCGGAGACGTCCTGAACGTGCGGCACACCCGCTGCGGGCGGGTGGAGATCACGGTGGGCCGGGGCCGTTCGAGTCTGGCGCGAAGGCTCTCCAGGCGGGAGTGTCGCGAGCGGTGAACTTCCACATGCTGCCGCGGCCGTTGCAGCACGCCATGAACGCTTGAAACCAGAACATACGACGAATCGCGGGGCCGGGGTTGTAGAGCACGACCTCGGCGCCGCGATCATTCCAGTGACACAACTGCGCGAAGAAGCCGCTGGGCAACGACTCGGCCCCTGCCAGATCGACGCCGACTCGCAGGTTGCCTTTGGCGAGCAGCGATAGCGCCCGATTACGCACGCGGGCCAGATCGGCCGCTTCCCAGCGACATCCCGTTGACGGAACGATCGCCGCCACGCCGCCGCGATCTTCGATGAGGATCTTCGGTCGCGGCCGCCGCCGGCGGCGGGAGAGTCGCACGGGCACGGTCAGGTCTTGCAATCGAGCGAGAGCTTGAAGTGCGTCCATGGGTCTGCGTCCCGGAAAACAGAAGGATCGAAAGAATGAAGGGACTCCTCGCGGATCGGGATCACCGTTCCGGTCTGTCTGTCATGGTGCCGCGAGCGCATCCGACGGCAATCACCAGAGCCATGAGCCGTCTGTCATGGAATCCACCACGCGCCGCATCTCTGCGACAAAGAACTATTGTTCGACCGGTCAAAAACGTATCGTGAATGCGTTCGACGCCCTGCGTGCTTTGGGGCGACGTCCGGGAGCTTCACCAGTGGACCGACAGAAGCAACCCATCGGTCGGTTGCACGACACGGAACGTCGCGCCCCGCCGTCGGCGATTCTCTTTCGTTGCGACCTTACGGCTGGGACGCGCCAAGAAGCCGCGGAGCCGCAAATTGCCGCATCGACGGTCGTGCTCGCCTCGATCGCCGCTTCAATAGACGCCGCCGTGGTCGGAATCTCACCGGACGGCCGCGTCGTCATCTGGAACCCGGCCGCCGAGTCGCTCTTCCGGCTCGCCGCGACCGAGACGATCGGAAGGCCGATCTCGACAGTCATCTTCCCGGGCCACGCGAACGACGTCGACGAGATGTTGTCGAGCTTGCTGAGTCGTGCCGGCCTGCCGCGAC
>JBAQZJ010000424.1:0-3490 GCA_049790855.1 Planctomycetaceae bacterium
GCTCTGAGGACAGTCCCTATAAACGCCGATCGTTCTCGCGCCTCAGCCGTGTCAACTGCCGGTCGTGAATCGCCGACAGCAACAGCAGCGACGTGACCGCACCGATCAGGCAGCAGAGCATGTCCCACTGGGTGTCCCACGGGTCTCCCTGCTCAGCGAGTGCGCCTTCGCGACCTGCCCCGGTGAAGACGGCCGCCCACCATTCGAGCAGCTCGAAGAAGGCGCTGAACGCGAGACACACGCAGACGACCAGGAAGGACAGCCACTTTCCTGCGACAAGCGGACTGCGCCGCAGCAGGATTTCCCGCGCGAGAATCGCCGGCACGAAACCCTGCAAAACATGACCGATGCGGTCGTAAGGATTCCGTTCGAGGTCGAACAGATCCTGAAGCCACTCGCCGATCGGGGTCAGCGAATAGGTGTAATGCCCGCCGACGACGAGAAACACCGCGTGGACCGTCAGTAACCGCTCCAGCAGAGGCGTCAGCGGAAATCGCCGGTGCGTCGCGACGACGAGCGGCAACCCGATCGCCACCCAGAACACCTCGGCGGCCCACGCCCCCCAGTGATAGGGCCGATACGCCGACCAGAGCAACGCGACGACCACGATCGTCGCCAGCAACGGCCGTTCGAACGGGAATCGCATCGCGGCATTCATGGCGGCGTTGTACCAGAAATCGATCCTCAGAGCCGCGGCTCCTAAGATTTTCCCCCTACGACTTCAAAATGCCATTCGCGACAATCGGACAACCGGTCGGCGTTGGCCGAAGACGAATCCGCGCTCTCTCTCTGGAAGGTCGAACGATGGACATGCTCTGGTTGATTCTCGGTTGGATCGTCTTTGGTCTGATCGCCGGCGCGATCGCCCGGCTGCTCGTCCCCGGCCGGCAGCCGATCGGGATCCTCGGCACGATCGTGCTCGGCGTCATCGGTTCGTTCGTCGGCGGCTTCCTCGGCAATCTGCTGTTCGGCGGCGGCGACGTGTTTGCACCGACCGCGGCCGGCTGGATCGGCTCGATCCTCGGCGCCATCATCGTGCTGTTGATCTGGCTGGCGATCGCCAAACGGTCGGGCGGCGGCGTCGCCCCCTAAAGGCACGGCCTCTCTGTCGCCGCCCCATGAGCGCGGCTCGTCCGGCGAGCGGCAGGCGTCAGCCTGCCGGTGCGTCCCTTTGCAGCGTCGTCGCCACCCGCGCCGTCGGTGGAACAACACGGAGCCGCGACCGTCAAGAGCGATTTTCGGCGGCCCCACGCCGATGAACGCTCCCTGACGGTCGCGGCTCTGATTCTTTGTCACCCGCTTCCGCGGGTTCGGCTCGACGGCTTCTTGCGTGGACGGATGACCGGCAAATCGGTCTTCTCGCGAAGGCGGCCCTGTGGGAGAATCCCGCCCCCGTGGCCGGTCCCCGCCGACTTCGCCCGTCCACCTGACCCGCAAGGAGGCTGTTTGATGACGCTGATGAAGATCGCCCTGATTTTGCTCGGCACGATCGGCCTGACCGCCGGCACCGTGCTCGCCGTCGCCGAACCGACTGCCGAACCGCTGCCCGCCGCCGTCGCCAAGGCGTCTTCGTGCGGCAAGTGCGGCAAGGCGGCCGCCGCCTGCAAGACGACGCCGGTCGCCGTGACGGCCGCGACATGCAAAACAGACGCCTGCTCCAAACAGGCCCGCACGCAGAAAACCGCTGCGAAAGCCGCCTGCTCCGGGGATGCGTGCACGAAAGCCGTCTCCGTGAAGGACGCCTGTTCCAAGGAAGCCTGTGCGACGAAGACCGTGTCGAAGGACGCCTGCTCCAAGAGTGCCTGCGCGACGAAAGTGAGCGCCGACAAGCCGTGCGATCGTGCGTCGGCGTGCGAGCTGTATCCGGTGGAGTCGACGATCTGCGCGGAAGAAACCGAAACGAAGTACGGCAAGGACGCCTACGCGACGGCGAAGTGTACCAAGGCCGTCTCTGCGACCGCCGCCTGCGACAAGTCGAAGTGCACCGAAGCCGTCTCCGCCAAAGCGGCCTGCGGTGCCTCGAAGTGTACCGACGCCGTCGCCGTGACCTCGAAGTGCGAAGCTGCGAAATGCGAAGCCTCGAAGTGCACGGAAGCCGTCTCCACGAAGGCCTGTGCGAAGGACGCCTGTGCGACCAAAGCCTGCAGCGCCGAGTGCGAGGGGAAATGCGAGGGGAAGTGTGATTCCTGCCCCTGCAAGGCGAAGTCGGACTGTGAATCGAAGTGTGACAAGGACGAGACCGTCGTCGATGCCGACGCTTATCGCCGTGGAACTGTCGTTGGAACCGGCGTGAACAGCAATTCGGGCATCGTCGGCAAGATCATCTTCACGGCGAAGGCGGCAGCCGGCACGTGCGATGCCACGAAATGCAACGCCGAGAAAGGCGCCTGCCAAGGCCACACCGTCTATGGCATCGACTTCAGCAACGGACTGAAGCCCTCCATCAAGCGCCGCACCGTCTACGTCGAAAACTGTAGCCGGTGCCGTGAGACCAGCGAAGTGACGCATGACGTCGTCGCCACGGCGTGCGAAGCGAAGCCCGCCTGTGTCACGAATGCTTGCCCGGTCTCGGCCTGTGCGACGACGGCCTGCGCCTCCTGCGTCTGTGACGCATGCCGTTGTGAACGATGCGCAACTGACGCCGACCTCGCACGAAACACCGAGCCGGTTGCGACGACCTGTTCGAGCTGCGAGCAGTGCAGTTGCGGAACCTGTGCCTGCGACTCGGCCGACGAGGCGCGCCCCGGCTTTGCACGGGTCGGTCACGTTCGGTTCGAGCAATTCGACGCGGGGACAGGCACCGTGCTGGGCTGGTCGGCCGCGCAATTCGCGCCCGGCGAACGTCACCCCGGCTACGATCATCATGTCGCACCTCCGCACCACGACAGCATGGTGCGGTTCATGCCGGAACCCGAACTGCCGGGCCGCGTCCGGCTGAGGAGCGTCGTCCCGCCGCACTTCTTCCACGGGAACATGCAACACTTCCCGGCCGGTCCGCAGTTTGAAGTGCCGCATCGGGGCATCGCCATGTCGTCGTTCGGCATGCCGGTCGCCGCGACGCAGCCGCCGGCGACGGCTCGTCATGCGAGCCGCAACACGCTCGAAGGGACATGGACGCGGACGTTCGGCAACGTCACGATCAGCTTCACGATCGAGAATGACCGGCTGTCCGGATCGTTCGGCGACGGCGGCGATGTGAATGTCCGGTTCTCGGGAATGTGCAGCATTTCGGAAGACGGCCAGATCGTCGGCCTGATCGACGACGTCGGCCAACTCCCCGTCACCTGGACCGGAGGACTGATCGACCAGCCGTTCGCGGTTCGCTTCCGCCTCGACGGCAGTGATCTGATCTTGAAGGACTTGCGCTGTGCCGGGTTGAATTCGGAAATCGAATACAACGGCCAGAAGCTCGAAGCCGGAGACACCATCCGCAATTTCGCCTGCGGCCGGTATTCGCCGTCGAACATCGAGTGACACAACCCGTAGCCGC
>JBAQZJ010000425.1:0-2107 GCA_049790855.1 Planctomycetaceae bacterium
CCGCAAATTGACGGTCGGCGAAAACGCAAGCGACACCGGGCGGTCAATTATCGCTTGCCCTTCGGTGCCGCCGCGTCGATCAACCGATCTCCCGAATCTCAGCTCCGTCGTTTTTCGCCGCGGCGACAAAGACGCTGGCCTGATCGGGCGTGATCTGGCGACCGAGAAAAGCGACCAGCGTCCGGGCCGATTCGTCGCTCTCGCAAAACACCACGGCCGCCGGTCCCCAGGACGACTGGGCGAGGTGCGGCCAGCTCGTTTCCGCCAGCCTCTGCGACAATTCGCGAATCAGGGGATGTGCATAGACTCCGCCTTGAACGGGGGCGAAGTGCTCACCGACGAGCCGGTTGAACTCGGCGACGCCCCGCGCGAAACGCAGGAAGTCGGCGTCGTCCAGACCGGGCAAGATCGTCGTCGCGACGAGATCGAGCAGGAGCTGCGGCATGTTGCGAGGCATCGGCGGAAGCGCCGCGAACCCGGACGTCTCGGCCATTCCGCTTGGACCTACCCGCCCCTGCGGATCGACGACGACGAACCGCCATTCGCTCGGCACTTTGCGGCATGCGACTCCCGTTTCCAGTCCGGCCCGGCGACGGATGCCGGCATCGACGACGAAGCCGCCTTCCTGAAATCCACGAGTGCCGACGGCGGACCTCTTTCCCCGACCCAGTTCGTGATCGGGCATGAACGGCGGCCAGACGTCGAGCACCCGGCCCACCACTGCGGCGACCGCGTAAGCGAGCTGCGTGCCCGAACCGAAACCGCGGTGCGAGGGAATCACTTCGGCGACCCGGATTGCGACGGGCGCCGACGGTTGCTCCACCTGATACCGGACCGCCGGACGTCTCATGCCGAGGCGAACACGAGCGACGAACTCGGCGACGCGATCGGAGATCGGCATCGGACCGATGACCTGATCTCGTTGCGATCGCCAGGCCTGCAGCGCGAAACGCGGCCGGTCGATCATCATTCCGATTCCGCCGAACGGGCCGTCGCCCGGCGTCGTCGCGAACAACCCGAAATGCAGCCGAGCGCCGGTGCGAACTTCGACGACTCGCGTCATCGGCGCCCCCCGTCGACGTTTCCGAGCGCCTGTTCGAGCAGGGTGAACGCCGCCCGCTCGGCCGGGCCGCCGGTCTTCTCGACGAGCGGCCGCAGGCGCTCGAAATCGGCCCGAAGCGACTCGGCGGGAATCATATGCCGGCGGGTCGCGAGAATCGCCGCCTCGACGACGGCGTGCTTGGCCCGGTTCAGGCCGAAGAAGTCGCGGACGCCACCGGCGTGAACGACTCGGGCCTCGATCGTCGTGCGCTCTTCCGAGTCGTCGATCGCGTCGACGACGAATTCGTAGAACCGGCAGCAGTCGGCGAGCCGGACGGCGTTCACCGACGATGCGGGAACCGTGGGGGGCGACTCGAACTCGTCGACCACCGCGGCTTTCGCGAGCAACAAGACGTCGTCGGTCACGTGCAGCACGCCGCAGCGTTCGCGAACGAGGTTGCGGTACGTCGTCGACGTCTTGAACGGACTCAGCATCAATCGGTCGAACCGCGGCGATCCGTCGTCGTCGAGGGCGAGCTTCGGCCCCATCGGAGCGACGTTGACGCTGCCGTCGACGTTCCGGGTGGTGACGATGCCTTCGAGAATCATGAGCGATCGCGGCGCGGAAGAAGTGAATCGCTACGATCTTAGCCCTGCCACTTCGTTCGCGAAACCTTCGACGAAACTACCGCGCCGGAGTGGCTGGAGACGACGCGAAGTCGGCGACGTCCATGAATCCAGTCGGATCGCGTCGCCCCCGGTTCATGCCAGGGAAGCGTGCCTCGGGAACTGAGAAGGTCCAACGGCGAAGCTGGGAGCAGACCGGCGGGGCTGACATGCGAAACGACGTCGGCCGCGGCCTGTCCCCGGCGATCCGTCGACGAAATCACCGCAGAGGTGACTGGTCCTTAACGCGACAGTCCCCCCTCTCCTCTGGGGAGAGGGGCCGGGGGTGAGGGGTATCATTTGAGGTTCGTTCGATGACTTTGAAACCTCAGCCTCCGACCTTCACCCGCAGCATCGCACGCACAGGGCATCCCCTCACCCCTAACCCCTCTCCCCAGGG
>JBAQZJ010000426.1:0-1766 GCA_049790855.1 Planctomycetaceae bacterium
GGGGGAGACGGGGCAGCAATCTCTCTTGCTCCCACTCCCCCACTCTCCCCCTCACCGACTCCTCCGTTCCCCACAAACCGGATCTCGTCGACGGCGAGCCAGCCGTCGCCGTCGTCGAGGAGTTCGAGGTAGCCGCGATGGCCCTTGTGGTTCGGCAGATCGCCGGAGATGCGGAGCCACTTCCACTCGCCGCCGGTGTCGATCGTTTGCGTGAGTTCCTTGAACAGCAGCGGTTGAAAGAGGTCCATCTGGTAGCCGTCAACGACGACTCGGACACGGGCGTTGACGGCGGCGACGCGGATCAGCACGGCGTCGTGCTCGATCGTGAAGTTCGGCGAGCGGAGGGCGCCCACGAGCGGTTTCGCCAGTCGCGAGGAATCGACGAGGCCGCGGCCATTGCCGGCGGGCTGTTTGCCGAACGCCCAGCCGGTCGCATACCAGTCGTCGAGTGAATCGTTGAAGTCTTCGAAGACGACCTGGTCCGCGGGCAGCGGCTCGGCTGGCGCGGGATCGGGTTCCACGGTCGAAACCGGCACGACTTCGGCGGCATCGCGAAGCGCTTCCAGCTTCGTCGCAATCGCGGTGATCTTGCCGTGCGGGTCGAGATACGCTTCCTGCCGGCGGGAGCTTTTGAGGAAGCCGGCGATCGCGTAGTAGTCGGCGGCGGTGATCGGGTCGAACTTGTGATCGTGACAGCGGGCGCAGGCGATCGTCAGTCCGAGAAACGCCTTGCCGAACACGTCGATCTGATTGTCGTAGCGGGTCGCCTCGGCGGCCCTCACGTCGACGGGCGCATGGACGTCGTCGTGCAGATGCCAGAAACCCGTTCCGATGATCGATTCGTTCGTGCCCTCGGTCGGATGCAGCCGCGGTTCCGGCAACAGGTCGCCGGCGATGTGCTCGCGGACGAAGTCGTCGTAAGGCACGTCGGCGTTGATGGCCCGCACGACGTAGTCGCGGTAACGCCAGGCGTGCGGCAGCGGGTAATCGAACTCGTGGCCGAGCGTGTCGGCGTAGCGGACGAGATCGAGCCAGTGCCGGCCCCAGCGTACGCCGAACTGCGGCGAGGCGAGCAGTTCATCGACGACCGTCTCAAAGGCCCGCGGCGAGTCGTCGGCAAGGAACGCCGCGACTTTCTCGGGCGGCGGGGGCAGGCCGATCAGATCGAAGTAGACTCGCCGGAGGAGCGTGCGTTTGTCGGCGTCTTCGGCGGGCTTCAATCCGGCCGCTTCGAGCTTCGCGAGCACGAACCGATCGAGATCGTCGCGCGGCCAGGACGTGTCGTGGACATCCGGCGGCGCTGCGGGCACGATCGGCTGGAAGGACCAGTGCCGCTTGCGGGCTTCGAGATCGAAGGCGATGTCACCGGTCGCTGTGGCGATCGCTTCGTCGGCCCAGGGAGCGCCGAGTTCGACCCACTTCGTCAGGACGGCGACCTGTTTCGGGCTGAGCTTGCCCGTGGGAGGCATTTCGTACGAGGCATAATTGACGGCCTCGATCAACAGGCTCTCGTCGGGCTTGCCGGGGGAAATCGCGGGCCCGCTGTCGCCGCCTTTGAGCAGAAAAGACCGGTGATCGAGCCGCAGGTTGCCGTTCTGCTTCTTGGGGCCGTGGCACTCGTAGCAGTGGGCGGCAAGGAGCGGGCGGACGTCCTTCTCGAAGAACTCGACCTGCGCGGCGGGGAACGCCGGTGGGTCGCACCAAGCCCGTGAAGCAAGTCCGGTGACGATCGCGGTTGCAAGAGCCAGGCGGAATAGCGCGGGCCG
>JBAQZJ010000427.1:0-1674 GCA_049790855.1 Planctomycetaceae bacterium
CATCGACGTGGGTTCGCCGAAAAGCGCTCGCTGACGGTCGCGGCTCTGAAGGGCGATCCGGAACGAGTCGCTGGAAATCGGCACGCCGTACTGGTATCACGGCGACCGTCTGCGGGGTAGCTGGAGACCCGTACGTCTCTGCCCGCGGTGCGGCGGCCCGTCCGCCTCCGGTCTGAACATCCCCTTCCTGGAGCAGTAGAGATGGCAATGCATGTCGGCGAGGCGCTGGTCGGCGAAGGCAACGAGGTCGCCCACATCGACCTGATCATCGGCGACAAGGCCGGCCCGGCGGGAATGGCGTTCGCCAACGCCCTCTCGAGTCAGACCCAGGGGCACAGCAACCTGCTGGCGGTGCTCGCGCCGAACCTGATGGTCAAGCCCGCGACGGTGATGATCACGAAGGTCACGATCAAAGGCGCCAAGCAGGCCGTGCAGATGTTCGGCCCGGCCCAGTACGCCGTCGCCAAGGCGGTCGCCGACAGCGTCGACGAAGGCGTCATTCCGAAAGATCAGTGCGAGAAGATTTGCATCGTCTGCGGCGTGTTCATTCACTGGGACGCCGCCGACGACAAGAAGATCTACGAGTACAACTACGAGGCGACCAAGCTGTCGATCGCCCGCGCCATGAAGGGCGAGCCGTCGGCCGACGAGGTCAGCAGCCAGAAAGCGACCGCGAAGCACCCGTTCTCGGGCGTTTGAGACGTCTCGGCGAGCGGGGGGCGTCAGCCCCCCGAGATCGTTCATTCACTCTCAAGCGTACGATCTCGGAGGGCTGACGCCCCCGCTCGCCTTTTGTTATGAAACGTATTCTGATCCAGCTCGATACCGACCCGCAGCCCAGCGTGTTCGACCGTGCCGTCGCGGTCGACGCCGGGGCCGATGAGGTGTTCTCGCACGGCGGCGTGACGTCCGACCAGGTGGAAGGACTCGTCCACGGTGCGATGTTCACGCGCGGTCCGAAGGATCTGAAGAACACCGCCGTCTTCATCGGCGGTCGCGACGTCGAGGCGGGTCAGAAGGTGCTCGACCGGGCGACGAAGGCGTTTTTCGGGCCGATCCGCGTGTCGGTCATGATCGACTGCAACGGATCGAACACGACCGCCGCCGCCGCCGTGCTGGCGGCAGGCCGGCATCTCGACTTGGCGAAATGCACGGCGGTCATTTTCGGCGGAACGGGGCCGGTCGGGCAGCGCATCGCCGAGCTTGTCGCCGCGGCGGGCGGAACGGTCCGCATCACGAGCCGCGACCGCGAACGGGCCGAGGAGATCTGCGAGACGATTCGCGATCGCGTCTCGAGTGGAAAGATCGAGGCCCACGAGACGTCGAGCCGGGAAGGTAAGTCCGCCGCGTTGTCGGATGTTCACGCCGTGTTCGCCGCCGGGGCCGCGGGCGTGCAGTTCCTGTCGGCCCGCGAGTGGTCACAGGTCGCGTCGCTGAAGGTGATCGTCGATCTGAACGCCGTTCCACCTGCCGGTCTGGAAGCGATCGATCTTCAGGACAACGGAGTCGATCGCAACGGCATCGCCTGCTACGGGGCGCTGGGGGTGGGCGGGTTGAAGATGAAGATTCACAAGACCGCCGTCGGCCGCCTGTTCGAGTCGAACGACCGCATTTACGACGTTCGCGAGATTTACGACCTGGGCCGCGAGATCGCCGGAAGGTGATTGTAGCAAA
>JBAQZJ010000428.1:0-3973 GCA_049790855.1 Planctomycetaceae bacterium
AGCGCGCTCCCGTTGGTCGCGGCTAAACGGACGATGCAACTTCGAGCAAACGAGCCATGTCCATCTCCCTCGGTCTCGATTTCGGTACGACGTCGATCTCCGCCGTCGCGGTCGCCGAGAACGGTCGCCTCGTCGCACGATCGACGCGGCAGCACCGGGCCGACGTCGCCGGACTGCCGACGGGACATGCCGAGCAGTCGTCCGAGCCGCTGCTAAAAGCGGCATGTGACGCACTTGCGGAACTCATCAAAGGGCTGAGCGAACCGCCGATCTGCCTCGGCATGACGGGCCAGATGCACGGCGTTCTGCTTGCGGATGCGAACTGCAGGCCGCTGTCGAACCTCATCACCTGGCAGGACAAGCGGTCGCTGGAGCGATCGGACACGGGCCAGACATGGCTCGACCGGTTTCGCGCGCTCTGCGACCCCGCGGCAGTCTTGCGGACCGGCTGCACGCCGTCTCCGGGATATCTCGCGGTGACGCTGTTCACGCTGCAACAACAGAATCAGATTCCTGTGGCGACGAAGCACGCGCTGATTCTCGCCGACTGGGCCGCCGCGACGTTGACGGGCACGTCGCCCGTCAACGATCGCACGAACGCCGCATCAACCGGGGTCTATGACCTGGAACGCGACGACTGGTCGGATCTGATCGAGGCCGTCGGGCTGCCGCGAGCGTTTTTTCCGCCCGTCGTCGAAAGCGGCCGCATCATCGGTGGACTGACGGCCGAGTTCGCCGCAGCCACCAGACTTCCGGCGGGTCTGCCGGTGTGCGGTGCGATCGGCGACCATCAGGCGGCGGTGCTGGGCAGTCTGCCGCCGGGCGAGAACGCCGTGCAGGTCAACATCGGCACCGGCGGCCAGGTCAGTCTTCCGATCGGCTCGTTTCGACGAGCACCCACGAGCGACACTCGTTTTCTGCCCGACGATCGTTTTCTGCTCGTCGGGGCCGGTCTGGCGGGCGGTGACGCCTATGCCTGGGTCAGGCGGACGTTCGGGAACTGGCTCGAATCGGCCGGAGTCTGCCGGACCGACGACGAACTGTTTGACACCGTCAATCGGCTTGCGGATAACATTCCGCCCGGCTGCGACGGGTTGCGGTGCGAGCCGTACTTTCGAGGCACCCGGCGCGAGCCGGAACGCCGCGGCGGCTTCAGCGGCATCTCGACCGGGAACTTCACGCCCGGCCACGTCGCGCGGTCGATTCTTGAGGGAATCGCCGACGCGCTCGCCGGTTTCGTGCGCGAACATGCCGCGCACGAGGACGGGTCACGGTCCTTCGATCACGTCATCGCGACCGGCAATGCCGTGCGACGAAACCCGCTGTTGGCCGCATGCCTGGCGCGTGCGTTCGATCGGCCGGTTTACGTTCCCGAGCATGAAGAAGAAGCTGCGTACGGCGCCGCGATCCTTGCGGGCGTTCGGACCGGACTCTGGCCCGACTTGAAGACGATCGGAGGCCGATTTCGGTTGACCTGTGCGGCCTCGTCGGACGATAGGGATTGAACAAGCAACCGGCGTGCCGCCTCGACAGCATCAGATCGGTCTTGCGGCGTTCTGCCGCGGCGGTCTATGAATTGCGGCTCGCTCGCGGGCCGGTCCCCGTCCCTTCGCCACCGGTCGAGCCGTCTCCTCCATGTCCGTGTTCACCGGTCTCGACTCTCGGCGCATCTGCGTCATCAAGCCGAGCGCACTCGGCGACGTGGTGCAGGCGCTTCCGGTGCTCGGGCCGTTGCATGAACGATTTCCGTCGGCGTCGATCAGTTGGGTCATCAACCGGGGCCTCGCGGGATTGATCGACAGTCATAAGCAGATCGACGAGGTGATCGTCTTCGACCGTCGCGGTGGTCTGCGTTCCTTGTGGGATCTGTCGGCGACTCTGCGGTCGAAGCGGTTCGACCTGGTCCTCGATCTGCAAGGCCTGTTTCGCACGGGCCTGATGACGAGAGTGACCGGCGCCCCCGTCCGCATCGGACTTCAGACGGCTCGTGAGGGGGCGCATCGGGCCTGCACGGCGACACTGGAAGGCACCGGGCGCGACGTGCCCGCACGACTGAGATACTGGCGAATCGTCGATGAGTTGTTCCGGGACAGGACCAGAGTCGCTGCGGCCGATTCTGAAATCGTTCCGATCGCTCCGGCCGACCGCGCATTCGCGGCGACCCGGCTCAAAGCATTGCCAAGACCGCTGCTGGCCGTGTGTCCCGGCGCCCGGTGGAAGACGAAGCGCTGGCCGACCGTGAAGTTCGCGGCTCTCGCCGCTCGAGCTCATCGCGAGTTTGCCGCCGCCGCCGTGATTCTCGGCAGTCCCGACGAACTGCAACTGTGTGCCGAGACCGAGAAGCATCTGCGGGAACTGATGCCCTCGGCGGCGATTCTCAATCTGGCGGGAGCGACGACGTTGCGGCAGCTCGCCGCGGTGCTCGAAGCCTGCTCGTGGGCGGCGACGAACGACAGCGGCCCGATGCACCTCGCCGACGCGGTCGGCACGCCCGTTCTCGGTCTCTTCACCTGTACGAGTCCGTGGCTTTCAGGCCCGCCGCTCGACCGGCACGAGTTGTTATCGACGCGGATGTCGTGTGCCGCAGGCTACCACAAGTCATGCCCGTTGAGCGGCGTCCAGCACCAGGCCTGCCTCGCCGAACTGGACGTCGATCGCGCCTGGGCGGGTCTCGTCCGCCTCGCCGTCAAGACCCGCCGCGCTGCCGCGTAAGGCCGGCTGTGCCGGCCGGATTGCGGGTTTCAGCGGCGCAACACACGCGTTGACGATCGTCGGCGTAAATCCGCGTTTCATCCGCGACTCCTCGCGAATGAGTTCTCGCCGACGCTGCAAGGACGCGTCGCGCATCGGCAAGCTGACGCCTGCCGCTCGCCTCAACCCGCAAAATACTTCGCCAGCGCCCATCCCGTGAGCGATTCGGGATGCTGCGTCAGGTCGGCCGGCGAACATGCCGCCACGAGGCTGCCACCGGCCGTTCCGCCGCCTGGTCCCAGATCGACGACCCAGTCCGCGGCGGCGATCAGAGCCGGTTCGTGCTCGATGACGATCACCGTGTGATCGTCGTCGACGAGCCTTTGCAGCAGATCGACGAGCCGTTCGACGTCGCGCGGGTGCAGCCCTGTCGTCGGCTCGTCGAGCACGAACAGCGACGGCTCCGTCGACAGTTTTCCGGGCAGGCTCAATTCGGTCGCCAGTCGCACCCGCTGGGCTTCTCCTCCCGACAGGGTCAATGCCGACTGACCGAGTTCGAGATACCCCAGCCCGACGCTTCCCAACAGTTCCAGCCGTTCGCGAATCCTTGGAACGTCAACGAAAAGCGACGCCGCTTCGTCGATCGGCATCGACAACACGTCGGCGACCGATTTGCCGTGAAACCGAACGCCGAGCGTCTGGCGATTGAATCGTCGGCCCTCGCAGACCGGGCAGATCGCGAAGACGTCGGGCAGGAACTTCATCTCGATGCGCGTCGTCCCCTGCCCCTTGCAGGCCGGGCAGCGTCCTTCAGGCGACGTGAAACTGAACCGGCTCGCCTTGAAGCCGCGAACCCGTGCCTCTTTCGTCTTCGCATACACTTTGCGGATGTCATCCCAGACACCGGAATAAGTTGCCGGCGTCGACCGGCTGGTTCGCCCCAGCGAACTCTGATCGATGGACACAAGTCGCTTCACGTCGTCAGGAAGCCACAGGCACGCGGCAGGAGATCCCGCGCATCCGGCGCCCGACTCCTGATTCCTGTCTGCTGAATCCTGTGTCCTTACCAACGCTTCTTTCACCGCCGGCACAAGCACGTCCATCACGAGCGTGCTTTTGCCGCTGCCGCTGACGCCCGTGACGGCGACGAACCGTCCGAGCGGGATCGAGACGTCGACACCGACGAGGTTGTGCTTGTGGACGTCGGTCAAGCGAAGGGCCGGCAGGCCGGGCGTCACGGAACGTGGCGAGCGGGGGGCGTCAGCCCTCCGAGAATTTGCGA
>JBAQZJ010000429.1:0-2074 GCA_049790855.1 Planctomycetaceae bacterium
GAGTGCATGCGAGACGCCTGCACCACAAATGCGAGGAAGCCACCTCCGGGAGAATCGATCGCCCTTGCTTTGACTTCGGACAGACCGGTCTGTCGCGGAGTCGATCTTGACGTACTTCGTGCGCGAATCTATCGTGCCTCCCCTCCTCCCGACGGGCAACTCCGCCCGTGCCGACTTCCCGCTCACTTCCCGTCGATCCGCTTTCCGCCGCGTGCGTTCCGTCGCGCGCTCCGCTTATGTTCTTGAAGTCCCTACGAATCGCCATCGCTGCGACAGCGGTCGCTCCCGTCTGGGAGACGATCTCGCTGGGCAGCGACGCCGTACCCGCCGCAGCGGCGGGCATCGCGGGTGCCGAGACGCCGCCGCGGTTGATCGTGCTGAAAAACGGCACGGTCGTCGAAGGCCGGATCCGTATCGCTCAGGGCGGATACGAGGTCGACGGCGCGGCCGGTCGCGTATTTCTGGCCGATTCATTCATCTGGTACACCGCCGAAAACCGCCAGGACGCCTACAAGACGCTCCGCGAGCGAATCCCGTACGCGACCGCCGACAGCCATGTGCGCATCGCGCAATGGTGCGTCGAGAACAATCTGCCTTCGACCGCAAAGGAAGAACTGCGGCTCGCCTTGCGGCTTGAACCCGACCATGCCGACGCCCGTTCGATGCTGCGACTGCTGACGGCGGGGCCGAACGACGCCGAGGCGACGTCGAATCGTCATCGTCTCGACGACGAAGACAATCCGACGCTGGGGGGACTGCCGCATGAGACCGCCCGCGCGTTTGTCTCGCGAGTTCAACCGATCCTCGTGAACCGCTGCGGCAACGCTGCGTGCCACGGAGCCGCATCGAACAGCCCGTTCACACTGCAGAACGCCCGGAACGGCAATCCGGCGTTCCGGGCGCACACGCATGAAAACCTCGATGCGGCGCTCGAGCAGGTGACGCCGGAAGCGCCGCTGTCCAGTCCGTTGATTACGCAAGCGCAGCAGATCGGGCACGGCGGCAGCCGCAAGCCGCTGTTCGTCGGCCGCGCCGGTAAAGCGCAGCTTCAAGCCGTCGCGGCCTGGGTCGATGAAGTGTCGCGGACGATGAAGCCGGTGCAAAAGGAAGCCGGTCCCGAGGAACCGAACCGTCTTGCATTGACCTCGGCCACCGCCGAGATGCCGGAAGCGACTTCGACCGCCGAGCCGTCGACCGTGACGACCGCTGCGGACCCGTTTCCCGTTGCCGATGTGAAATCGCAGGACGCCGACCCGACGGCGGTGCTGCTCGAAAGCGTCATTCAGAACGGACGCCCGGATGCGTTCGACCCGGCGGCTTTCAATCGCCAGTTCGCGCCGCGACCCGATTCCTCACCACTCTCCTCCAGCGACGGACCGATGCGATGACCCGCGTTCGCCGGTTCCCTTCATGCCGTATCGCCTTGATCGCCCTCGGCGGCCTGCTCACGGGCTGCGCCGGTTCAGGGCAGTTCTCCGCCGGCCGGTTGCCGTACGGCGGCGACTCTCAGATCGCTGCGCAGGATCCCTTCGCGGGCGTGTCCGACGGCAAGCAGGTCGCCGGCGCCGACGGACGTCCCTCCGCATCGTCGCGACCATCCGGCCAGCCGATAAATCGCGAACTGACGTCCTGGAACCAGGATCGCACGGTCGTCAGAGACGATTCGGCCGCCGGGGAAGATTATGCGGCACCGCCTGCCACCGATTCGCAATGGCGTCATGAATCGGCCGCGCCGACCACGCGTCAGGCCGCCTATTTCGAGCCGGCGACGGAGAATCCGTTCGCCGGTGCGCCATCGAACGGCACGTCGTCTCCGCCGAACGGCGGCTTCCGGCAGATGAGCTATGCGGCGCCCGCCGCGACATCGCCGAACCCCTTCGCCGACGTCGAAGGACAACCGGCGACACAGTCGGCTTCGACCCCGCCGTCGAGCGAAGAACAGTTCCTGCCGCCGATCCGTTGATCGGCGGCGAGCGGCAGGCGAGCGGCAGGCGTCAGCCAGCCGGTGCGGCCCGGCTGCTTCAAGCCATCGGGGCGCTTCAAAGCGCTCCCCTCAGAGCCGCGACCGTCAGGG
>JBAQZJ010000430.1:0-2092 GCA_049790855.1 Planctomycetaceae bacterium
CTCCCTGGGGAGAGGGGCCGGGGGTGAGGGGTGCCGCTTGACGCAGGGCGGCCAGGAACCTTGTCCGGAGTCGAATTCCGGAACCCTCGCGAGTGGCCACCGGGACCGCAAGACATCCCCTCACCCCTGACCCCTCTCCCCAGAGAGAGGGGGACCGACGTCATGGGCACTCAAAAGTGACGGCGCCCGTCGGAGCAGCCGAAGCACCGAGTGAATCGGGTTTCCACGATCGGGTCGACGACCGGCGCAAGGCTTGCAACGCGGGCTTATGCGGCGTCTATTGGCGGCGAGTCGTCGCCACCGATCTTCCGGAACAGTCGCCATGTCGAACCGTTCGCTTGCGTTCGCCCTGCTTGCCGTCTCGCTCGTCGCCGCCGACCTGCCGCCTGCCGTCTCGCTCGTCGCCGCCGACCTGCCGCCTGCCGACGACGTGAAGCCGGTCCGACTGCTGGAAGTGCCCCGCTACAGCGAAGGCGTCGTCTTCGACGCGGCGGGGCACGGCTACATCTCGCATGAAGACAAGCTCGCCCGCTTCGCTCTCGACGGCACGCACTCCGTCTGGGCGACGCCTGGAGCACCGAACGGGCACAAGGTGCTGCCCGACGGCACGCATCTGATTTGCAACAACTCACCGCCCGCGATCCTGAAGCTGTCGGCCGGCGGAAAGACGCTCGCCGAGGTCTCGACCGCATGCGACGGCGAACCGCTTCGCGGACCGAACGACCTGACGCTCGATCTGGAGCACGGCGGTTTCTACTTCAGCGACCCCGGCGGATCGAGCGACGAGAAGCCGATCGGCACCGTACACTACGTCGACGACCAGGGTCGGACGCACCTCGTCGCCGACGGCCTCGCCTTTCCCAACGGGATCGTGTTGACTCCCGACGGCAAGCGGCTGCTGCTTGCCGAGAGCAAGTTCAACCGCATTCTGGAGTATTCGATCGACTCGCCCGGCAAGGTCGGCGAGCGCCGCGTGTTCGCCGAACTGCCCGAGAAGAGCGGCGACCAGGCTGACCATCAGCCCGACGGGATGTGCCTGGACGCGAACGGAAACTTGTACGTCGCCCACTACGGCATGGGGCAGGTTCAGGTGTTGAGCGCCGGGGGGGAACTGATCCGCAGCTACGAAACCGGACTCATTCTGACCAGCAATGTCGCGTTTGGCGGTCCGAATCGCGACCAGTTGTTTGTGACGGGCGCCGTTGGGGCCGATGCGACGCCTGGGGCGGTTGTTCGCCTGGATCTCGACACGCCGGGATTACCGCTCCTGCGGTCGAAGTGACCGGGGTTTGGTCACTTCGCGGAATTCCCGTCTGGCACGAATGGCCGGGCGGCCTAATAATGGTGCTGCCCCTATCCTATTTTTCAGCTCAGCGCCGGGCGCGCCGTCATGCCGCCAATCACAATTCAGGTGCTCGAGGGGCTGGAGCGCGGTCGTTTCTACTACGACGTCCTCCCGCCGGTGTCGATCGGCCGGGAAGAGGAGAACACGATCCGCTTGAACGACGAGCGGGTCAGCCGGTTCCATGCGAAGCTGCAGGAAGACGCCGGCCGGATCATTCTGACCGACCTCGACAGCACGAACGGCACCCGCGTCAACGGCCGCCCCGTGCAGATGCGGGTGCTCAAACCCGGCGATCAAGTCGCGATCGGCCGTTGCCTGTTGCTGTTCGGCAGTTCCGAAGAGATCGCCGCCCGCGCCGAGAAGGCGAAGCGCGACGCGCGGCCGGTCAACGGCGATCATGTGACGGCCGACGAGGTGACCGACGACGCCGACGGATCGTTTCACCTCACGCGGAATCCGCTGGAGCCGGTGCTCGATCTCTCGCCCGATCTGACCGCCGGCCAGCGCGTCCATCTCGCCGACCTGCTCGGCTACATCCACGACGAGATCCGACGGACGTTGCTCGCCGCCGAAGAGACTCCGACTTCCGGCGGAGGCCCGACCGACATGCGCGTGCCGGGACGCGGCTGGCAACAGTTGCTGCAACTCGAAATGGACCTCGCCGTCGCGCTCCGCCAGATCGCCGACCCCGACGCCCGCGTCGACACCGGTTCGGAATTCGACACCGGCATGTCGTGACGTCAGAGC
>JBAQZJ010000431.1:0-7256 GCA_049790855.1 Planctomycetaceae bacterium
GGTCTTCGTCGTGCAGCAGCCGCAGTATCGCCGCGGCGTATCCGTCGTCCGATTCGCTGACCAGTCCGCCCCCCGCACGTTCGAGAATCGCCCGGAACGCCGGCAGGTCGCTCGTGACGACCGGCCGCTGTAACGCGAGGCATTGCGAAAGCATTCCGCTTTGCGCACCGAGATCGTACGGCAGCACGACGACGTCGGCGGCGCTCAGCACGGTGTCGAAGGTGTGCTGCGGAAACTGCCCGCGCAGAAACACGATCCGGTCGCCGTACGGCGAGCTGCGAAGCGTTTCGAACAGTTCCCGCTGATATTCGAGGGCTTCGGTTCCCCGCACCTTGCCCGCCATGACGAGCACGACGTCGGGATCGGCGTCGCACAGTTCCGGCAGGAAGGCCGCCGCCTTGTGGAAGCCTTTCGAGCGACGGAAGTAGCCGCACAGCATGACGACTTTTTTGCCGGCCAGGCCGAGCTTCGCCTTCGCCTCCGGAATCGGCGAAATTTCACGAACGCCGTGCTCGACGACCTTGATCTTCTGCTGCGGGCCGAACGCTCGTTCGAGCGTCTCTTTCTGGAACGCCTCGTGGACGATGACGGCGTCGCTGTCGGCGATGACGTGCCGCAGCACGATTTCCTGATCGTCGGTCAGCGACTCGTACACCGTGTGCAGCGTCGTGACGACGGGAATCCGCGCGATGCGGAAACGCACCAGCAGATCGCAGACCGCCGCCCCCCTCTGCGGTCCGAACAGCCCGTACTCGTGCTGGATGTGCATGAGGTCGGGGGTGAGCTTGCTGCTCGTCGTGAAGACTTCGGCCGCGAGGTTCGGCGAGTCGTTGTTCGGGACGACGGGAAAGACGTTTCGACCTTCGGCACCGTGATAGCTGACGACGAACGTTTCGTGGCCTCGATCGCGAACGGCGCCTTCCAGGGCCTGCGTATAGGTGGCGATGCCGCACTCGATGGGCGGATAGGTGGAAACGTAGCCGATTCTCACGGAGCCCTCCCGGCACCGGGAATGTGACCGGAGCCTATCTGGTTCGACCTCGCGATTCGCGCGGAAACGGTCGGTCGCTTGACGGATTCTCGTGTCGCTACGACGAGCCTCGCACAGAGCGAGTCAGGCGGTTGCGGACCGCCCCGAGGAGACACCGGCGACGCCGCCGCAGAGCTGTCGCGAGCGTCGTACTTCAAATCCGGCTTCTGACATCATGATGGCGTGTCGCCGTCGAAACTTCCATCCGGTGATTTCCCGGTGCGTCGTTCGCGTCGGCGCCGAGCGCGACACCGCTCGCGCAGTTCCGTCCTAAGTACCCAACCAGAAACCCGGAATCTCGAAGATTCCGGGTTTCCCAAACACCGTTCGTCGCCAGGAATGCGCAGGGTCCGTGCGGCTCGGCGGAAGCCTCGCCCTCCCCGACCTTGGTTTTGACGACGGCTTCTCAACCGGAAACCCGGCCGGGGCCGGTCAACTTGGCGAGCAACGCCGGCAAATCGACCAGCGCGATGCTGCTGGCGTAATCGGCCATCGCATACGGAATGACGAGCGTCTGACCATGGACCTGCCCGCCGCAGCTGTAGACGACGTTCGGCACGTAGCCTTCCCGCTCGTTTTCATCGGGCGTCAGCAGCGGTTCCCGAGTCCGGCCGATGAGCTTCGAAGGATCGTCGCGGTCGAGCAGGAACGCGCCGATCGAATACTTTCGCATCGGACCGACGCCGTGGCTGAGCACCAGCCAGCCGGCTTTCGTTTCGATCGGGCTGCCGCAGTTGCCGAGCTGCACGAACTCCCACGGAAACGCCGGCTTCAACAGCAGTTGCTTCGTGTACCAGAAGTGAATGTTGTCCGAGAACATCAGGAAGACGTTCTCGTTGTCCTGCCGGCTGACGCAGGCGTAAAGACCTTTGATCTTCCGCGGAAAGAGCGCCAGCCCCTTGTTCTGCACCGCCGGGCCGTTGAGCGTGCTGATCTTGAATCGCTCGAAGTCGCGTGTTTCGAGAAGCTGCGGAATGAAGACCCGCCCGTTGTAGGCGGTGTAGGTCGCGTAATAGGTGACGGTCCCGTCCTTCTCGGTGAACTGGACGAACCGGGCGTCTTCGATGCCGCGGGACTCGTTCGGCCCCGACGGAAAGATGATCCGCTCGGAGAGTTTCTGCCCTTCGAGGAACTGGACTTCGTAGTTCGACTCGGCGAGCGTCAGAATGCCGCCGGCGACGTTGTCGATGTCGGACAGCGGCAGCCGGACGTTCCGCCTGGCGTCCTGCACGGCAGCCCTCAAGGCCGAAAACGGAAAGCGCTCGTCGAGCATCGCCAGCACGGCGTCGGTGAACGTTCCCGACAGTCCGATCTCGTGCAGCTTCCGCTCGAACAAGACCTTCTCGAAGCTGCGATCGAGCTTCGTTTCGGACGAGGTGACGAACCGGCTGACGGGGTCGAGCCGGATCTGGTTCGCGGCGTCGATCACGCCGCTGCGAAACACGATCGAGCTGATGTGTCCCTCGCCGGTCGCCCGCAGGCTGAGCACGAACCTGCGCTCGCCGGCGTCCAGCCGCGACTGATCGGGATGCCAGACCATGCTCGGGTTGAACAGCGCCGCCGACTCGAGCGAATACTCCTGGGTGAAGTAGGCTCCGATGAGCAATTGCCGCTCGCGGCTGACCGGCAGCCCGGTCGCGAGATGGACCTTGTTTTCCTCGAATCGCCGCTGGAAATAGTGGACGAGCCGCATGTGCCGTCCCTCGAAATCGCGCAGCACCTGCAGCAGTTCGCGATGGCACTCATCCTCGCCGAGCGCCATGACGCGGGCGATCACCTTGACCGCGCGATCGGGATTTCCGGGAAAGAACGGCCGAAACAGCACCCGCTTGGGGTCGGGATGCAGGACGATGCCGGTCCGTTGCGCCTTCATGACCAGATCCGGTCGATCATCCTGGGCAGGAAACTGCCGACGGCGCGTCGTCGTGCGCTCGTCGTCGAGCGACGGATTCTAAGCGGGCCGGTGCGATGTGCAACGCGCGCCAAGAAAGTTTAGCCGCGACCAACGGGAGCGCGTGACGAAACGCGCTCCCTGACGGTCGCGGCTAAAGGAGGCCAGGTGAAATCACCGTCGTCCGCGGGGCGTCGAGACCTTCACGGCCGAGACCTTGTAACCGCCGCCTTCCCGCTTGGCGGTGATGGTGAGCGTCTGCCCGGAGCCGTTGCGAACGACGAACGTCTTCGAACCGGATCCGTCGCGCATGCTGAGCAGTTGAGCGCCGGCCGACATCGTTTTGACCTTCTCGATCAAGGCCGCGTCGGCTTTCCCGTCGCGCAGCGGAGCGAGCACCGGATCGGTCGCCTTTTCGCTGATGAGGGCGTCGAGGCCCGTCGTTTCACCGGCTTGAAGCTTGATGACGAGTTGTTGCACGGCGTACTCGGCCGTTCCTTCGTCAAATTGCTTCGCCGGCCCTCCGCCGCCCGAACCGTCGGGTCCGCCCGAGGATCCCTCGGCCCCCGGTACGCCGGTCGGAGCGCCTTCCGGCATCGCGAGATCGGTTCCGTGCGCGCCGCCCGGACCGGCTGGCAGTTCGCCCGGCGCAGCGATCTCGGCGCCGGCGGATGTTCCGGCATTCGACGAACCGTCACCACCAAGCACGCCGGCGGCGAGACCGCTCAGCCAATCGCCCGTCGTCGCCTTTTCGCCTTGGGCCGTCCCTCCGCTCGTGGCCGCAGCGGTCGCCGGCTGACCGTGCGCCGCACCGGGGCCGGCACTGGTTGCGCCCCCGCCGTGTGCTGCCCCCGGACCGGCGCTGGTCATGCCGGCATGCGAATCGCCCGGAGCGCTCGTCGCTCCACCACCATGTGCCGCGCTTGAACCACCGCCATGTGCCGCGCTCGAACCGGCACTGGTCACTTCGCCGCCATGCCCGGCCCCCGGACCGCCGTGAGCACCGGCAGACGAAGCGACTCCCAGCGGTGCGCCCGGCGTCGACCCTCCGTGTGCCCCCATGGGCGCCGCCGGCATCGGTCCGCCATGAGGATCGGCAGGCGTTCCCGGCATCGATCCGCCGTGAGCATCGGCAGGCGCCGCCGGAGTCGACCCGCCATGGGCGCCGCCTGGTGCTCCGACCATCGGCGCTCCTGGTGCTCCGTGTGCGGCTCCGGCCGGGTCGTGAGAGGCACCGGGGGCGGGTGTCGAAGTCGCTGCCGTTTCCACGGGTTCGGAGGTTTCGCCGCCACAGCCGGCCAGTGCCAGCGGTCCGCAGGCGAACGCCGCCAACCATTGCTTCCGAACGAACCACCGCGCGCGAGCGACACCGAACATGGAAGACCGCCTGTGGAAGGGCTACGAACGCAAGAGCCGGAACCGGCACAGCAGTGCGCCCGGCCGCGGAACGCAGCCGAACAAGATGCTTTCATGCTAAACCCGCCTCTCGACTCTCACAAGTGCCTGTCGATGCTTCCAGGTCGTTTTACCGGTCGATACACAGACGGATCGGATGATTCGTCGATTGCCAGCCGGCGCCTGAACGCACGGTTTCCGAGCCGCCACCGCCTCGAATAGCGCAACACCGCCGCCGAATCAGGCTCCGGGAACATGACGGCCATGTCGGCCGCCTGTTCCAGACGCGGAGAGACACGATGCCGGCCGATGTTCGATGTGTTTGCGGGACAAGCGTTTCCGTCGCGGGAACCACGGCCCGCTGTCCGGTGTGCGGACGAGTCGTGCGTGCTCGCGTCGTCGCCGGAGGCGATGATTCCGTAGCCGAGATTCACGAGTTCCTGCCGACCGGATCGCCGGCCGCCAGTCGCGAACCGGCCGACAAAACGAGCGTCGCGAAACAGATGTTCGAGGCCCTGCTCGACCCTCGCGCGATTCAGTGGCTGATGATGCTCGGCGGGTCGCTCTCGGTCGTCGGCCTGATCGTCTGGCTCGTCAGCGTTGGAGCGTTCGACAGCCCGTTGCGTCAAGCCGCGGCGTTCGGCGTCGGCACGCTGGCCCTGTTTGCGGCCGGCGGATCGCTGGCACGCCTGACGCGGCACCGGCTGGCCGGCGAGGCGCTGGCGTTTCTCGCCTGCGTCGTCGCCCCGCTGAACCTCTGGTTCTATCACGCGCAGGAACTCGTCACGGTCGACGGCCGGCTGTGGATGGGCGGCGTCGTCTGTTGCGCGCTGTATGCTGCGACATTGGTCACGTTCCGACGACCGTTGTTCCTGTACGCCTTCCAGGTCGGCGTGACGCTGACCGCCCTGCTGCTGATTGCCGACTTCGGCGAGGTCGGCGTGACAGGACTCTGCCTGACGCTGGCGATCCTCGGCGCCATTGCCGTTCACCTGGAGCGAGCATTTCCGGCGGAAGGGGCGTTCGATCGCCGGCGGTTCGGACCGCCGCTGCTCTGGACGGGCCTCGGACAGGTCGCGGTCGCTCTCGCGGTCCTGCTGACGGCCCAGATTCTCGATTGGACCGACCTGCCGACCGCGGCGATCTCGTGGCTGATCGACGTGAACCGGCTTGCCGTCACGCCGGTCTTCGCGACGGGACTGTGGCTCGTGGCGGCGTATCTCGCCTTCTATGCCGCGATCGTTCCGCGAATCGCCAAGGGCTGGACGGTGCTCGCCGGTGCGCTCTGCCTGCTGATGGCCGAGGCGACCGTCTTGATCGGAACCGACGCCAGCGCCGAAGGCGCCGTCGTGGCGCTGGCCCTGACCTCCGCGGTCGCCTGCCTTGGGTCGGCGCGGTTCGGCGACCGAATCGGCGTCTCGGGGGCTGTCGCCCGCGGGTCGGCGGTCCTGCTGTCGGCTCTGCCCGTCGGACTGGGGTACCTGCTGTTCTGTCGCGGGGTGATGCCCAGCTTCAAGGCGTTCGGCTGGGACCGATCGTTCGAGGCCGCCTTCCCGTTCGCGATGACGCTCGTCTCGGCCTGCCTCGCGGCATCGGCCGTCGCGATGCGACGGTATCGGCAGGAAGCGACGGCCTTGCGGTTCCTGACGGCCGGCGGCGTGCTGCTGGCCGCGGCGGGTGCCGTTCAGCTTGTCGAGATGCCCTGGTCGATCGGTGCGGCGATTCTCGCGATGATTCCGCTTGCCTACCTGATCGAGGGCATGCTTCGCAAAGACGACGTCGACGTCGCGATCGCTTACACGGCCGCGGGGCTGTTCAGCGCGAGCGCCTTCCTGGCGGTCTGCCACCAGGGATTCGATTTGTTCATCCCGCGGGAAGGCAAAGTCGCCACGCTGGGCGTCGCGATCGTCGCTCTGGAAATCGCGGCCTTCCTGTTGATGAGCGCGACCCGGTCGGAACGTCGCGGCTGGCGCGAACTGTCGGTCTTCCTGTCGCTTCCCGCCGCAGGAGCGATCGCCGTCATGCTCTGGCAAGGTCTCGGGTTCGCGGGCGGGTCGTCCGACTGGACGATTCCCGCGTTCGCCGTCGCCGCCGTCCTTCCGTTGATGATCTCGCGGACGTTCAAGACCACAAACACTGCACGACCGTTGTTCTTGACCGGGGCGGCGCTGCTACTGGCGACGACCGCCGTCGCCGATCTGCGGGCGTTTGCAATGACGCTCGCCGATGATCTTGCGTGGTGGAACTTCGGCGAAATCGTCGGAGTCGTCGCGGCGTGTCTCGTCGCGGCGGCGATTGCAGCACGGACTGGTTGGCGCTGGGTGTTCTCGCTGGGAGCGATCGCCTCGACCGCGGTCGCGGTATTCGTGTTGTCGTCGCTGGCGGACCTTTCGGCGTGGCAGCGACTCGAAGTGCTGGCCGTGACGCTCGGAACGCTGCTGCTCGTCGCCGGTCACATCGGCCGCTTCCGCGACCGCACCCGCCAGGCGGACGACCTCGTCGACCTCGCCCTCTGGTTCGGCAGCGGTCTGACGATCGTGCCGCTGGCCGTCGCGACGTTCTATCACCGCTTCGAGTCGCCGCCGCCGTCGCTGTTCGACGAACTGGCGCTCGCGACGTTCGGGCTGCTGATGCTGGCGACGGGCTTCGCCTGGCGGTTCAAGGCCACGACGCTCGTCGGGGGCGGAGCCTTGGGCGGCTACCTCGTCGTGCTGATCGCGTCGCTGTTGCGACGCCCCGAAGTCGAGATGGGCGCCTATCTCGCCGTTGCGGGGACGGCCCTGTTCCTCGCCGCGGTCGCCCTGAGCATCTACCGCGACCGCCTGCTCGCCCTGCCCGACCGAATCGCGAAGCGCGAAGGCGTGTTCCAGGTGCTCGACTGGCGGTGAGCGCTCTTTCAGAGCCGCGACCGTCAGGGAGCGCTCATCGACGAGGGGGCAC
>JBAQZJ010000432.1:0-4655 GCA_049790855.1 Planctomycetaceae bacterium
CCCTCACCCCTGACCCCTCTCCCCAGAGGAGAGGGGGACCAAAATCGCAACCAGTTTCGACACGCTTCGAGGTTTTGTCAGGACGCTCAAAAGCACGATGCCCACCCGCGACGAACTGCTGGCCGCCGCAAACAAGACCGTCGACGACGTGATCGCTCCCGGTCTGACGGTCCTGTTTTGCGGAATCAACCCGGGCCTGTACACGGCTTGGGCGGGACATCACTTTGCGCGACCGGGCAATCGGTTCTGGCCGGCGCTGCACCGGTCGGGATTCACTCGCCGGTTGCTCGCGCCGTCGGAAGAACAGACACTGCTTGCCGACGGAATCGGCATCACGAATCTCGTGGCACGCGCCTCCGCGACCGCCGCCGAATTGACGCCCGACGACTTGCAAGCCGGCGGACGCGAATTGGAGGCGAAGCTGCATCGCTACCGGCCGCGTGCTCTCGCCGTCCTCGGCATCGGAGCGTACCGGACGGCGTTCGAGCGAAAGAAAGCGTCGCTGGGCCTGCAAACGGATCGGATCGGACAGACGGCGATCTGGGTACTGCCGAACCCAAGCGGCCTGAACGCGAACTATCAGCTCGCGGAACTGGCGCGGATGTTCGAGGAGTTGCGCGAGGCGGTTGGCTGAGCGGCCTGTGCGATCGGACTGAACAACCGACGCACAAGTCGTCATCGACCGCGAAACACGGCTGGCACAGCCGACCCTACAGCTTGTCGAGCGGGCCGATGCCCACGGTCGTCGTCAATGCCAGCGGGTAAGCGGCCAGCAGGTCGCGGAGGTCGTGGACCGTCAGCCGGCGGACGGCGTCGAGGTCGTCGGCGACGCTGCGGTATTCCTGCCGGTAGAGCCAGTTGCCTCCCAGGCTCGACAGGCGACCCATCGGCCGTTCGCTGCGCAGGACGATCCGGCTGAGCACCTTGTTCTTCGCCGTCTCGAGTTCGCCGGCCGTCACGCCTTCGCGGTTCACGGCGTCGTAGATGGCGCGGACGCGGTCGAGGTTCGCAGCCGTGTCTTCGGGCGAGCCGCTCAGGTATGTCAGCCACGTTCCCGCGCCGTCGTATTCGTTATAGCCCAGCTCGCAGGCTTCGACGTCGCCGGGATCGACGAGTTCCCAGAACAGCCGGCTGCCGGAATCGTCGCCGACGATCACCGTCAGCAGTTCCGCCGCGAAGCGCATTGCGCTCTGAGCGGGCGGGGCCGCGGCGAGCGCCATCACATGCTGCTGGACATTGCTTTCGCGGGTGACGAGGTGCGTTCCGCCTGTGGCCCGGCCCTCATCGGCCGGACGGGCGAGCCGGCCGGGCGGCCAACTGCCGGCGTTCTCGTTCGCCAGCCGCAGCACGTCGTCCCAATCGACGTTCCCGGCGATTGCGAAAATCAGGTTCCCGGCGCGATAGTGATCGGCGTGATAAGTCCGCATCTGGTCGCTCGTCAGCGCCGTGATGCTGTCGACGCTGCCCAGAATGCTGCTGCCGAGCGGGTGGCCGGCGAAGTGCGTCGCCATCGCCGTGTCGTAGGCGAGAAAGCTCGGCTGGTCGTCGTACATGCCGATCTCTTCGAGAATCACGTTCTTCTCGAGATCGAAGTCCTCGCCGCGCAGGCTCGGCCGGATGAGCGCCGACAGCATCTCGACCGTCTTCGGCAGATATTCGGGCAGCACGTTCGCGTAGTACGTCGTGATCTCTTCGCTCGTGCTGGCGTTGTAGCGGGCACCGATCTCGTCGAAGATCCGGTTCACGTCCTCGGCGGTGTACCGTTCGTCGCCCTTGAAGGCCATGTGCTCGAGGAAATGACTGACGCCCGAAACATCCGGCGTTTCGTCGCGAGCACCGGTTTTGACGAAATAGCCCGCCGCGACGCTCTGGGCGGCGGGATTCGTCTCGGCAATGACGGTCAGGCCGTTTTCAAGCTCGGCGTAGTGGAACTGCATCGGTTCAGCCAACATGGTTTCGATGGGTTAGCCGTCGGGCTGGCCCGACGCGATCGTCGGCCGAGGCCGACGGCTCACGAAGTCGCATTTCGAGGCTAGGTCTCGAGCGGTTGCGGACCGAGCGTCAGGATCGTCACGTCGGCGGCGGGGTGTGTTTTCACATAGTCGAGTACCCGCATCGTCGTCAGCGATTCGATCTCGCGACGAACTTCGACGAGCGGCCGGACCCGGCCGAGATGGTACCAGTCGCGCGCCAGCGATCCGGCACGGGCACGGGTCGATTCCTGCTGCATGATGAGCGAACTCTTCGCGCCGGCCTTGCAGCGGTCGAGTTCATCCTCGCCGATGCCCTCATCGAGCCGTCGCAGTTCGGCGAGCGTCACGTCGAGCGTCTGCTGGGCGCGTTCGTTCGTCGTGCCGGCGTAGCACAGCACCTGCCCGGCGTGCTTCAAGCTGGTCAGCGAAGCGCTGATCGCGTAGCACAGCCCGCGTTTTTCGCGGACCTCGGTGAACAGCCGGGCGCTCATGCCGCCCGAGAGGACGCCGACGGCCGCCCAGGCCGCGTAGTAATCCGGGTCGCTGAAGGGAATCGCGTCGTAGGCGATGCCGATGTGCGTCTGGGTCGATTCGTGGTCGATATGGTCGCGTTTGACGCCGCGCGGGCCGGTCTCGAACGTCGGCTCGGCCACGGCCGGCCAATCGCCGAACAGGTCGGCGACGAGATCGAGGATCCGCTCCGAATCGACCGACCCCGCGATGCCGAGAATCGTGCCGTTCGGGCGGATACAGGCCCTGTGCTGTGCGAGAATATCGGCGTGCGTCAGTGCTTCCAGCCCCGCGAGAGTGCCGTCGGTCGGCAGTCCCCACGGCGTCGCGAAGCAGCGTGCCCGCAGTTCGGTGACGACCTTCTGACGCGGTTCGTCCTCGTTGCCGCGAATCGTCTGTGCGACGCCGGCGACCGCCGGTTCGAACTCGTCTTCCGGCAGCAGCGGCGCTCGCAGCAGGTCGCGATACAGCCGGAGCGTCGGCGCGAAGTTCTCGGCGATCATCGCTCCCGAAAGCGAAAGATGCGCCGGCCCGACGCCTTCTTCTCGCTGCACGCCGAGGTCGTCGAGCGCGTTCGACAACCCGCGCGAGTCACGGGAGCCGGCGCCGCGGGGCAGCATCTCGCACAGGACCGATGCGGCCGCGTTCTTGCCGGGCGGGTCGAACACGCTTCCGGCAGGCGCCAGAAAACTGAACGCGGCACTCTGCACGCCGTCCATCGGCTCGACGATGACGACCAGCCCGTTGTCGAGGGTCCGGGAATGGACCGTTTGTTCCTTCATAAGCTCCTTCGCGAAGGGGAGCAGGGAAGTATGACGGGAAAGGGGCGCGAGGTCGAGCGGGGGAGATCAAGTCCGGCGGGTGGCTGGGGACGGGCCGCTGGTCGCGTTGACGACACGAGGGATCCCCTCGGCCCGCCCCCAGTTGGTGCCGACTGGGGGCGACGCGATCGCGCCGGCTCCGAGGTCACGTCGAAGGCGCGTCGTCCCCAGCCACCCGCCGCCCTCCGCGGCGTTTCGCGCTGGCGATTTCGAATTTGAAACGCAGAGCACACAGAGCACGCAGAGAATCACAGGGTTGTCCTCCGCGCTCTCTGCGACCTCCGCGGTTTCCTTTTCAGAATGTTTGACCGCGCGGCGGGGCCGAAAGCCATTATGGAACCATCGGAAAGAACCACGAAGCGGCTGTGTTTTGAGTCAAGGGTGGAGGAGTTGAGTTCGAAGTTGCCGACCTGGACTTTCCCACGTTTGGTGGGCGCTCGGTTAGGATTATGCGGCTTCGGCGAACTGTGTGGGTGTCTGGTAGCCCAAGGCCGAGTGTCGCCGGACTCGGTTGTAGAAGACTTCGAGGTACTCGAAGAGGCTCTGACGCGCCTCGTTGCGGCTCTGGTACTGCTCGTGATGCACGAGTTCTTTCTTCAAGGTGGCGAAGAACGATTCCATCGGTGCGTTGTCCCAGCAGTTGCCGCGGCGGCTCATCGAACAGGTGATGCCGTGTTGTTTCAATAGCCTCTGATAATGCTCGCTGGCGTACTGCACCCCGCGATCGGAATGCGCCACGAGCGACTCGCCGGGACAGTGTCGGGCAATCGCCATGGCCAGGGCGTCGACGACGAGCCGGCTGTCGATCCGCGCGGACATCGACCAGCCCACGATCTCACGGGTGAACAGATCTTCGACGGCCGCCAGGTAGAGCCAGCCTTCATCGGTCGGGATATACGTGATGTCTGCGACCCAGGTGGCGTTCTTCCTGGAAGGCTGGAAGTCGCGGTTCACGACGTTCTCGGCGACCGGTCGCGAATGGTTCGAGTCGGTGGTTCTCACGCGGAAGCGGCGGTGTGACTTCGCCTGGATGCCCGCCTGGTTCACGCACCGGGCGACCGTCTTGCGGCTGCACGCCTCGCCGCGAGCGAGCAGCTCCGCATGCACCCGCGGCGAGCCGTAGGTTTCCCGACTGGCCCGATGGACCTCGCGGATCCGTTCGGTGAGTTGGGCACGCCGCTGTGCGGTTCTGCTGAGGCCGCGTCCCCGCCAGGCGTAGTCGCCGCTGCGGGAGACGAGCAGCACCTCGCATTGGACGGTGATCGGCCACCGGGCGCGATGCTCGTCGATGAAGCGGAATCTCATTTCGACTCCTTCGCGAAGAAGGCCGTCGCTTTTTTAAAATCTCACG